>NZ_CP014206.1:3614382-3966573 GCF_001563225.1 Pseudodesulfovibrio indicus | reverse complement strand
ATATTTCAAGCCCCCAGTCCCTGACTGGGGGCTTTTGTTTTGCCCGACGGGCGGCGGGCTTGAAGCGGAGGCCAGGGCTGGTGTGCCGGTGACGAGGGGGCCGTGTCCGAGGGGACGTAGGGGCAGATCCTGCTTGACGCGGGAGAGGGGAATCAGCACTCTGTGCGGGCACAATTCATTGAAGGAGACAACCACCATGTTTACTCACGCCATAACCCGCCGTCCCGGACCGGAGATGGTCGACGGCATCACCACCGCCAACCTGGGCAAGCCGGACTTCGATCTGGCCCTGAAACAGCACGATGCCTATTGCCGGACACTGGCCGATCTGGGGCTGGAGGTGACCGTGCTCGATGCCGAGCCGGGCTACCCGGACTGCTGTTTCGTGGAGGACACCGCCGTGGTCTGCGAGCACGTGGCCGTGCTCACCCCGCTGGGCGCGCCTTCGCGCCAGGGCGAACAGGTGACCATCGAGCCGGAGCTGGCCAAGCACAAGTCGGTGGTCAAGATCGTTCCCCCCGCGCTCATCGAGGGCGGCGACGTGCTCCAGGTGGAGAAGACCTTCTTCATCGGCCTGTCGGACCGCACCAACCACGAGGGCGCGGCGGCTCTGGGCGCAGCGGTCGAGCCGTACGGCTACAAGTGGGTGGAGATCTCCTGCTGCCCGTCCCTGCATTTCAAGACCGACGTCAACTACATCGGCAACAACACCATCCTGGTCTCCCCCTGCTGCGATTCCCTGCCGGAGCTGTCGCTCTTCAAGCGGGTCATCGTGGAGGACGACGAGGCCTACGCGCGCAACTGCCTGTACATCAACGGCACGGTCATCGTACCCGACGGGTTCCCCAAGACCCTGGCAAAGGTTCGCGCCACGGGCGTGGAGACCGTTGTCCTGGACGTCTCCGAGTTCCGCAAGCTGGACGGCGGATTGACCTGCCTCTCCCTGCGCTTCTAGTCCGCGCCATAGCCAGATCAAAGCCCCCGGCTCGACGAGTCGGGGGCTTTTTCATGGCCTTTCATCCGGCGAGGGATGGACGGGGAGGGAAGGGACAGGAGTTGACAAGGGTGACCCCTCCCTCCCCCGATGGGGAAGCTAGTAGTCGGTCACCCGCTTGGGCAGGGTGAAGAACCAGATCTGGGACGCGGTGCCGGTGGGCGTGAGCTCCACGCGGGTGTTCACCGGCCGGCCCTTGTACTTGACCTGGCCGGACGGGTCCACGGTGTAGGCGGCGGCCTTGGTGACCGGCTTGCCGTCCGCGTCCTCGACCGGGTCCACGACCTTGAAGGTGAAGCCGAAGTCGTTGTCCGAGGTCACCACCAGGGTGCGCATGTCGGGCAGCAGGGCCACGCCCTCGGCCTTGGCGGGCTTCCAGCCGTGTTCCTTGATGTCGATGAGCCGGGTCTTGGCCACGTACCTGACGCCGAGCGCCTCGACCTCGGTTCGGTCGGCCACGGTCTCCAGTTCGCCGCCGTCCTTGGCCTTGACGTTCGAGATGTCGGTGGCGTCGGCCAGGTCGATGACGAAGACCGGGATGCGACCCTTGCCGTCGGCGTTCTTGCCCCGCTCCACCAGGATGAATTTGGTCTCGGAGATGGCGTACAGGTCGCCGATCATGGCGTCGGCTGAGCGGGCGTAATTCTTGGCCTCGAACGGGTAGGCGTACTGTTTGACCTGGTTGGTCTCCGGGTCGAGAAGCATCAGGCGGATGAAGGTCGCCTTGGATTCCTTGACCTTGCCGTCCACGTCGCAGATCGACTGGATGGCGGCCAGGACCTTGTTCGACGGGGTCACGGCGATGCCCTCCATGCCCCTGTTGGGCTGGCGGGAGGCGGCGATCATGGGCAGCTCCACGCCGGGCGTGTATTTCCTGACGATCTTGCCGGTGTAGCCGTCGATCTTGGCGATGAACGGGCCGTACTCGTCACAGATCCACAGGAACCGCTTGTCCTTCTTGTCGATGTCGATGCCCTCGGTATCCAGCCCCTCGGGGTCGAAGGCGAGCTGCTTGAGGGAGTCGTCCAGCGGTACTTCGCCCGTGGAGCCAACGGACCCGATGGGAATGGCGCGGCCCGAGATGGGGCGCATGCGCGCGTCCTTGAGGGTGATCAGGCTGGCCAGCACGGCGTGGCCGTCCTTGACCCGGATGGCCCCGTAGGAAGGGGCGTAGTTCGGGGCGGGAAACATCTTGCTGGCGGTGGCCTTGCCGTCCAGTTCGAACTTGGGCGCGTCCGCATTGGGGCCGCGGTCGCCGATGGCGTAGAATACCCGCGCGCCGTCCTCGGCCTTGCCGACGTAGGTCATGCCGGAGCCTATGCCCACGGTGAAGCCGTCCGGGAACCGGTCGGCGTAGACCCCGGTGTAGGGGACGAAAAATTCCTTGGGGATTTCCACGTCGTATTTTTCGACGAGGATGTTCTGGGCCCAGGCGGTCTGGGCGGAGGAAGCGAGGAGCAAAAGGACGAGGGAAAGGGTGCGCAGCATGAAATGCCTCCTGTGGATGAATTGTCCCAACATATAATGAGGGGATGGTTACCTGTCGTGGCGATCGCATGGCTATTGCGTGACGGAACGGGAGGCGCGTCCGGCGGCCACGAAAAAGCCCCCCGGCGGGGTGCCGGGGGGCCGATGGTTCAGATTCGGGCTATTGCTTCTTGAACAACCCCTTGAGCGGATTGGTCTTCGGGGCGTCTCCGGAGGTGGTCCCGGACGTCCCGGTCTTGGGCGTGCCCAGGATGTTCTGCTTGAGCTGCTGCTCAAGCCCCTTGGTGCCCTGCTTGAAGGTCCCCTTGAACAGGGCCTCGCCCATGGCCTTCATGTCCAGCCCGATGGACGGATCGTTCAGGTCGCCCTTGACGTAGATGGGCAGGGGCAATCCCTTGAGGTCTTCCAGGGACGCGCCGTCCTGGCCTTCCAGGGTGCCGACCACGGTGACCACGGCGGTGTAGTCCGTGGTGTTCTTGGGCAGGTCGGCCCATCCCTTGCCGGTGACGCGCAAGAGCGGCGACTTCATCAGCAGGTCCTTGTTCTCGATGTATCCGTTGGTCAGGGTGGCGGAACCGAGCAGCTCGGCGAAGTCGGTCTTGGCCGGTTCGTCCTTGCCCGCGGGCTTGCCCTGGAGCTTGTTCCAGCCGTCGCGCAGCATCTTGGCCACGTTGACGCCCATGACTGCGCCGTCGGTGAAGGCGAAGGACGCGGTGCCGGAGATGGACTTCTTGATGTTGTCCGGGGTCAGGCCGGTTCCCTTGAGGTCGTACTTGGCGTTGGTCGTGCCGTGGAGCATGTCCTTGCCCATGAGGTCGGTGATCAGTCCCTGGGCCTGGACGTCGGTCAGCGCGCCCGACTTGGCCCAGGCGGCGACCGGGCCTGTGACGTTCAGCACGCCCTGGCCGTTGAAGCCGCCGTCATAGAGCTTGAGGGACAGGGGCTTGGCCGTGAGCACGCCGTTGCGGGCCGTGAGCTGGGCCAGGATTTCGGTGATGGTCAGGTTCATGACCTTGAGCTTGCCCACGGTGAGCTTGGCCTTGAGGTCCAGGTCGCGCAGCGCGGCCAGGTCGGGCTCCTGCGCGGGTTCCTCCTTGGCGGCCGGGGCCGTTTCCTGTCCGGCCTCGTTTTCGGACTTGGCGGACTTGGGCGGCAGGTAGCGGTCCGCGTCGATGGCGTCCACGTTGGCGGTGAGCGACAGGGCGGGCTTGTCGAAGTTCTTCACCGATCCCTCGGCGGTCAGGGTGGTGTCGTCGAGCTTCACGGTGAGGTTTTCCAGGGAAACGGCCGTGTCGCTGCCGTTGACCTTGAGGTCCGCGCTGAGCGCTTCCAGGACCTTGGGATCGGCGGTGGCGGGCGCTTCCATGCCGAGCTCCTTCATCAACTGGCGGACCGAGGCCTTGGCCAGCTTCAGCTCGGCGGAATAGGAGAGCGCGCCGTCCTTTGACTTGGCGAAGAGCAGACCGGTCAGCTCGAGGTTCAGCAGGGAGAACTTTAACTCGTCCACCTGGATGGTCCCGGCGGCCTGGTCGAAGCTGGCCAGCCCGGCGAGGACCGGATTGGTGTCGATCTTCGGGTCATCCAGCTTGAGCCGGAACTTCAGCTCGAAGGGGAAGCGGACCTTGTCGCCCACGGCCCCGACCACCAGGCTCAGGTCCGTGACCGAGGTCTTCTTGCCCGCCTGCATGTCGTCGTAGACGATGTTGGCGTTGACGATCTCAACGCCCTCCACGGAAAGGGATTCGGGCTGGCCGCCCTTTGCTTCGGATTCGACGGCGGGCTTTTCCTCGGCTGCCTTGTCGCCGGAGCCGTCGGACTTGGTCAGGTCGTCCCAGTTGGTCACGCCCTGCTTGTTCTTGGCCAGGTTCAGGGTCAGGCCGTCCAGGACGACCACGCCCACGGCCACGTCGCCCGAGAGCAGGGGGAGCAGCCGGATGGACGCCTCGGCCCGGTTGATGCGGACCATCTCGTCGGGTGCGAAGCCGGGTGCGTTGCCCAGCGCCATGGGGCCGACCTCAAGGCCGAGCCACGGGAAGAAGTTGAAGGAGATGTCGCCTTCGAACTTCAGCTCGCGGCCGGTCTGCTCCTTGACGGCCTTGGATATCTCCGCCTTGTATTCGTTGGGGTCCACGATCAGCACCAGGAGGATGCAGGCCGCGATAAACAGGGCGGCCAGCCCTCCGATGACCATCAGTCCGATCTTGAGTGTCTTGTTCATGATTCGCTCCTAAAAGACTCGTTGCAGGAGTTCGCTGGTTGTCGTTATGTCGCCCGAACGGATGCCCTCCTCGGTCTTGCCGATGTAAAGGAACATGGAGTCCAGGGTCTTTCGGGTCAGGTAATCCACAGGGTCGAAGGGGGTCCCGGTCAGGCTGCCCAGCTGTTTGATTGCGGACAGGATGGAGCCGCCGCCCGCCTGGTTCAGAGCGGCCTCCACGAGCGGGGCCGCGCCTCGGGTCAGGGAGTCGCGCGCGTTCGCATCGAAATACTCCGTCACGGCGGTCTTGCTGCCGCTGAGCAGGGAGCCGGGGTTGGAAAATTCCATGGTCGCGATAGCCTTCTTGAACTGTTCGCCCACGCCGGGAACGGCTGCCTCCGCAGCGGAATTCAGGGAGGCGAGCAGGTTCGGCGCCACGGTCTCGGCAATCTTCCGGTAGCTCTCCGGCAGGGACAGGGCGGTGGCCGCCAGAGTGGAGAACCCGCCGTCCGCGGACAGGGATTCCACGGCCGCGTCCGTACCCATGCCCAGGAGCTCGCGGAAGGCCGCCTCGATCCGGGACGGGCCCACGGACAGTCCCATGGCCTGGCTGCCCGCTTCCCCGGCCTGCTTGAGGGTCTCCCCCCATCCGGCGCGCGCCGAGACCGGCTGCAGCGAGACGGCCAGGAAGAGCAGGATGAGCGGGAGGGGGACGGCGTTTTTCAGGGACATGGCGGCTCCGGGGGTTGGGTGTCGATACTGGCAAATATATCACGCCGGGGCGCGGCTGCCTAGAGGGATGCGCGGCTTTTGGGTGAATATCGCCCCACGCGCCGGGCCGAGGCGGGCGGTAGAAAGGATTTCTCGCGCCGACGCACCGCATAAAAGGACCGGCACAGGGTTGCAAACCCTTGCCGGTCTTTATTTTTTAGACATGAGAGCGGAGTTGTCCCCGCGCCGCCCGGCTATTTCAGTGACAATCTGGCGACCCCCGGATGGTCCAGGGAGATGCGGGTGGCCCGGAACAGGGGCTTGGGTTCCTTGCCCGGTTCCTTGAAGCGGTATTCCCAGGCCACCTTGCCGTCGGGCTTGACCTCGAAGAGGTGCGCCGCCGGGCCGTCGCAGACCAGGGTGTTGCCGTTGGGCAGCCGCTGCGCCCCGGAGAAGCGGTCGGCGTAGAACGCGCTGTCGCCGCCGAAGGACCAGACCACCTCGGCGTCCAGGGTCGTGGCCTTGAAGTAGTAGTCGGGCTTGATCTCTAGGACCTCGGACCGCTTGTTGCGGCGGTCGCCGTTGTTGAAGATCAGGATGGTCTCTTCGCCGGGCCTGCCGTTGCGTATCCACCGGGCGTCGTGCTGGGCCGTGAGCATGGGCTTGCCCGCCGCGCCGTAGGCTGCGGGATTGCCCCAGCGGAAGAGGATGTCGCCGCCCCGGTGCATGATGCCGCCCTTGGAGGTGGCCGCCTGCTCCGTGGACGTGGAGTGGTCGATGATCCAGACCTCGCCGGTGTTGCGCAGGCTGAGGACGATCTGGTCCAGGGCCGGGTTGTAGTCGATGGAGTCCGCGTGGAGCCAGTCCGGGGTGCGGCGCGGGTTGTAGTTCACGTCCATGCGCTGGGGTAGGCGCACCGGGTTGGCATAGTTGGGCGCGTCGCTGTTGGTGTTCTGGACCAGGTGGTCCCAGGCGTGCCACTCCCAGACCACGTAGCCGCTGCGCGGGCCGGACTTGCGGACCTCCACGATGTGTTCGGACCAGATCATGCCCTCGGGATGGTTGCGCACGGAGCCGCCCGCCTCCGAGAGGTCGATGCGGGTCTTCAGTTCCCAGGCCAGGATCAGGACGTTGCCGTTGGGCAGGGGCTGGATGTCGCCGTGTTGCCGGACGTCCTTGGAGATGTAGCTGTATTCCCAGACGATCTGGCCGCGGGGCGAAACTTCCTGGACAATGCCGCCGCTGACGCCCTCGCCCTCGAACGGGGTGCGGACCTCGCCCCTGGCCGGGGACACGGTGCGCAGCAGGTTGCCGTTCTTCAGCAGGTAGACCGCGCCGGTGGAGGCGTCCCGACCGGGCCAGGTCTTGACCGTCTTGCCCTGCATGTCCACCAGGTAGGTGTCCGTGCCGCCCATGGGGGCGAACAGGGTGTACCCGGTGGATGGGCCGCCAACGGGCTTGGGAGCGGGTTTGGCCGGGGCGGCGGCGCAGGGTGCGGCCGGAACCGGGACGGCTGCCGGGGCCGCGGAGGCCGTGGTCCTGGTAGCCGCCTTCGGGGCCGGAGCGGGGGCCGCCTTGGGCGCGGTCACTGGCTCTGGGGCCGCCTTGGGCGCGGCCATCGGGGCCGCACTCTTTGCCGACGCCTGGGGCGCGCCCACAGGCTTGGGAGCCGCCGGAACAATGGGCGTGGGTACGGCATAGACCGGCGGTTCAGGCTTGGCGGGCGCGGTCGCGATCTTGGGCGTCTGGGCCTGGCCGCCCATGCGGGCCTCGAAGCGGTCCAGCTCCGCGCGGGAGATGCAGCCGTCGCCGTTGTGGTCCACGCGCCAGAACTGCTGGTTGAGCTTGCCGGTGGTCTCGTTCAGGGTCAGGCAACCGTTGCCGTCCAGGTCCATGGAGGAAAGGGTGTCCGGCCCCTGGGGCGCGGGTTCGGGAACAGGCACGGCCGCAGGCGCAACGGCGGCGGGGGGGCGCGACCATGGCCAGTTCTTCGGGAACGGGTGCGGGTGCGGACTCGGGCGCGGGAACCGCTATCGGCGCGGGCACGGGTTCCGGTGCTGGCACGGGTTCCGGTACGGGCACGGGTTCCGGTACGGGCGGGGCCATCGGCTCCGGGGCCGGAACGGGGACCGGTTCGGGCAGGGGCGCGGGTTCGGGCGCGGGTTCGGGTGCGGCTTCAGGCGCGGGCGGCTCGGCCAGGATGTCCTCCAGGCGCATGGGCTCGGGTTCGGGTCGGGCAACGGGCGCGGCGGCCATCTGCACGGGGTTGGTCCGGGTCTCGGCCAGGGCGGCGGTGACCGTCAGGGCGCGGGCCGGGTCGAAGGCGGGCCGGCTGTACCCCTGGCCGTACTTGTCCAGGTCCGCGAACCGGTCGGGCAGCTGGGCGTCCACGAACCGATAGCCGTTGGTCTTGTAGCCCATGTTCAGCATGGTCTCGGATTTGCGGTCCAGGCCGGGGTTGGCCTGGTAGATGTCCTTGCCCTTGAACCCGTTCTGGATCACGGCGTCGGTGATGCGCAGGGTGGAGGGCGGCAGGCTCGTGAAGCGGATGTCCTCGCAGTCGCACTCGTTGCCCCAGACCAGGGTCTTGACCAGCAGGGCGTCGTTGTTCCCCTTGCCTTGAAATATGGCCGGGCCGTCCTTGAGGGAGCGGTTCCCGGTGAAGGTGCAGTAGTAGAGGGTCGCGCTCGATCCGCCCTGGTTGGCCAGGCCCGCGCCCTGCTCGGCCTCGTTGTTGCGGAAGATGGAGTTGAGCAGGATCGGGGCCGCGCCGAAATCGTTGTACATGCCGCCGCCCTGGGCGTCGCTCAGGTTGGAGTCGAACTGGCAGGAGACGTACAGGGGCCGGGAGCGCAGCATGTTGACCACGCCGCCGCCCCAGGCCAGGGCCGAGTTCTGCCAGAAGTCGCATTGCGCGAACTTGGGCGCGGATCCGGTCTCGGCCGCAGGGTCGGACGCGGAGGAGGTCATGTTGTAGACCGCACCGCCGACCAGGGCGTGGTTGTCCTGGAAGACGCAGTTGCGCACCGTGGGCGAGGCGCGGAAGTTGAGCATGCCCGCGCCCATGCCGTCCCCGGCCTCGCGGACCAGGGCCGCGGCGGTCAGGGTGTCCGGGCCGTGCCAGCGGGTGTTCAGGGAATAGCCGCCGGTGACGGTGAAGCCGTCGAGCACGGCGCGGTCCGCGCCGGTGACCACGTGGAAAACGTTGTCGTCCGGCACGCCGGGCGCGCCGACGTCGCCGGACAGGATGGTCTGGTGTTCCTTGACGTCCCGCCTGCGGAACTCGGTCTCGGTGCCCGCGAAGCCGCCGTACACGGCCACGCCGGGTTTCAGCCGGAAGGAGGCCCTGCGGTCCGCGCCCGGCAGGTAGGTCCCGGCGGCGACCCAGATGTCGTCGCCGTCGGCGGCGGCGTCCAGGGCAATGGTCAGTTCCTTCAGGGGCGCGCTCCAGGACGAGCCGTCGCCAGCGGCCTCGGCGCCGATGTTGACGTACAGGGTCCGGGCGTGGACGGTCGCGGGGAAAAACAGGAGGGCGGCAAGCAGGACAGGGAAGATTCGACTCGTGATCATATGAATTCCTTGAGCGTTCGACAGGGCCGCTGCGGGCCGTTCGACGGGTCTATATTCCCGGCCACCATGCCCGATTTCACCCCTGCATGGCTAGTCCCTTTATCAGGCCGAAGCATCCGGCCAGCATCATGTCCCCGCCGGGCGAGGGAAACTCCACGTCGTAGCCGTCCAGCATCCCCCGGCGCGGGCCGAGCACGAAGGTCGGCTCGAATCCCCCGGCCTCGGCGGGCAGGTCGAGGCAGAGGCAGCCGTGGCCGTTGTCGTCGAAGACCTGCTCGAAGGAGAGGCACCCCTTGCGGAACGCGGCCAGGTCCCGCCACAGCTTTTCGCCGTCCACGCAGCCGGTGTGCTGCTCGTACACCCCGTGGATGCGCCCGGCGTGGAGCAGGAAGGCGATGAGGTGGGAGTTGCCGATGTTCACCAGGGTGATGCCGCGCTCGAAGCTCAGCCGTTCGATCTCGTCCACGAACAGCGCACCGAGCACCGCCGCCGCGCCGGTGTCCGCCACCGGGCCGCCGCCGATGTCCGCCTGGAGGTCGGCCAGCCGGGTGAGCATGGCGGGCGGGGTTCGGTAGACCAGGGCCTCCGGCCGTCCTCCGCCCTCGTCGAGCAGGGTCCGCCAGAGCTTGAACCGCCCCATGCGGTTGGACTGGCCGGGGTGAAATCCGTGGTCCTGGGCGCAGGCCGCGACCTCGTCGGGCCAGGGAAGCTCGGCGGCCTCCATGAACCGGTGCCACCACGCTTCGTCGAAGTCCGTCAGCCGCACCGGCACGAAGCCGTCCGGGCAGCTGTCGGTCATCTCGATGCCCATGGCTGGGATGCGTGTCAGGTCGTCGGCCATGGTGTAGGCGGCCTTCTCGGTACAGGCCACCTTCAGCCCGGCCTTGAGATGGCCGTTGATGAACCGGGTCACGCCGCCGCCCATGTTGCTGCCGTGGAGCCATATGTTCTCGCCCTTCAGGCGCAGCGCCTCCACCCTCCGGCCGATCTGGAGGGCCGGGGAGGGGAGCACGAACTTGGGGCAGTTTTCGATCTCGCGGTCCGGGGAATAGAGCAGCACGTCCTGGGTGCCGCTGCCGATGTCGAGGCAGAGAGTGGTCGTCACGTATATCTCCTTATTGGATGTCCGCCTTGGTACACCGGGCCGGGGATCGAGGCAAGGGGGCTCGGATTCCCCGCCGGGTTGACACCGCATCACCCCGGCGGCATGGTGCGCCATGCTCGTCCGAATCCTTGTCTACGTCGCCCTCGGGCTGTTCGTGTTCACGGCCCTGCGCTTTGCGCTGTTCCTGCTGTCCAACGGCTTGGCCGGATCTATGGCCGACATCCGGCGCGGGACCGGCAACCTCTGGCTCGCCCTGGCGCGCGGGCTGGGCACGGCCATGGCCGCCGACCTGATCGCGCTGCCGAGCTGCCTGGCCCTGGCTTTGCCCGAGGGCGCGGCCGGGAAGGGCGTGCCGGTGCTCCTGGTCCACGGGCTGTACCACAACCGCACCGCCTGGCTGATCTTTGCCCGCAGGCTGCGCCGGGCCGGGTTCGCCAACGTCCACACCTACGGCTACAACACCTTTACCAAGGATTTCGGCGCGGCCATGGAAGGGATGCGCGCCAGGCTCGACGACCTGCTCGGCGACGATCCGGACGCGCGGGTGGTGCTGGTGGGCCATAGCCTGGGCGGGCTGGTCTGCCGGTGCGCGGCGGGCGATCCCCGGTTCCGCGACAGGGTGGCCGGGCTGGTCACCCTGGGGTCGCCCCACGGCGGCAGCGAACTGGCCTGGCTCGGCGGCAACCGCATGGCCCGCGACCTGATCCCCGGACGGGCCATCTCCCGCGCCGTGGCGCAGGCCCCGGACCCGGACTGCCCCCGGCTGTGCGTCTACACCCTGACCGACGACTACGTCTTTCCCCTCGACCACCTGCGCACGGGCAGGGACGGCTGGACCGAGCGCGTCTGCGCGCCCATGGGCCACGTCTGGATGCTCTACTCCCGGCAGGTGGCGGCCATGGCCCTCGGGTTCCTGGCCCAACTGAAGGACAAATAAAAAGGGCCCCGTTCGGGGCCCTTTCTTATCGGTGGTTATTCTCCGGTGACTTCCAGGATCTTGGCCTTGAGGTCGTCCGGCTTGAACGGCTTGGTGATGAAGGCGGTCACGCCCGTCTTGGCGGCCAGTCCCTGCTGGGAGGCCTCGGATTCGGTGGTGACCATGATGATCGGCACGTCCTCCATGCCGGGGGTGGAGCGGATCTTGCCGACCAGCTCCATGCCGTCCATGATCGGCATGTTCATGTCGGTGATGACGACTTCGAACTCCTCGCCCTGCTCCACGTAGTCGTAGGCTTCCTCGCCGTTGGTGGCCATGAACGGCTCGAAGCCGAGGTCCGTGAGGATGGCCCGGTGCATGGCGCACATGGAGCGCGAGTCGTCGGCGGCCAGGGCCTTGCGGGTCCCGGTGGTCAGGGTGGGCAAGCGGTCCAGGTCCTCCTGGGCGCGGCTTCCGCCGATCTCGCCCAGTACGGCGCGGAACTCTTCCACGACCTCCGGGTCCTTGGACTCGGCCAGGGCGTCGATCAGCGCATCGCCCGCGCCCTGGTTTTCGTACAGGGCGTCGAAAACCGCGGTCGCCTTGGAGGCGATGACCGCCTTGGCCAGCCTGTCGGACTGCTCGTCCGCCTTGGCGATGAGCGCGGTCAGGGTGGAGATCATGCCGGGATTGACGTGCTTCTCCAGCCCGCCGATGACCGCCATGAGGATCAGTTCGTCGGTCTCGGACAGTCCGTCCACCAGGCAGATGATGCCCTTCATGGTGCCGATGCGGCCCAGGGCCTCGTACACGGCGTAACGGACGTTCGGGTCCTGGGCCAGCCCCTTGTCGAAGGCGGCCACCAGCCCGGCGGCTCCGCCCCGGTCGCCCAGGAAGCCGAGCACGTTGGCGGTCAGGATCTTGCTGTCCGTGTTGCCGGTCTCGAACTCGGCGAGCAGCATGGGGATGCAGTAGGACCCGACGTTGACCAGGGCGTCGGTGATGATGCGCCGGACCGTGGGGTTCTTGTGGTGCAGGGTGGATACCAGGAAGGAGATGGTGTCCTCGCCCACGTTGTGGGCCAGGGCGTCAACGGCCTTCCAGGTGGTGATGTCGCAGACCTCGAAGCGGTCGGGAGCTTCGCTGTCGGTGATGATCTGTTTGAATTTCTCTATGGACTCGGCGTCGCCGAGCTTGCCCAGGGCCTCGATGCAGGAGGACTGGATGAAGGAGTCCTCGTGGTCGAGGAAGGTGCGGAACACGGGGAGGGCGACGGAATCCCCGATGCGGGCCAGGGAAGTCAGGATCTCCATGAGCCTGTCGAGGTCCGCCTCGGACCGGGCCAGTTCGACCAGGGGTTCGGCGGCGGCGCGGATGGCGTATTCGCCGGCCACGCGGATGCACAGGATGCTGAACCCTTCGTGGGGATCGCTCAGTCCTTCGACGACCTTGTCCTCGTTGCTGGAGAGGACGGCGTTCAGGGCGTTGACCACCATGTAGTCGATGGAGGTGTCCCCAACCGGGTTCTTGAGCAGCTCGATCAACCCTGGAAGGGCTTCCGTGTTCTTGCTCCCGGATATCTCGTTCAGGATCGTGATCTGATCCAGAAATTCCTTTTCTCTGAATTTTTCAAGCGGTGCCATGACGTCTCCACTGTTGGATTAAGGAAGGCAGAGCCTACTCGAAACAGAACTCGATGGTGAAATCCCCGTCCTTGGTCCTGAAGGGGATGGCCATGATCGGGGCCTTGGCCATGTGGGAAACGGTGTGCCCATCCCCCATAACCACCGTAGGCGTGGAGCCCTGGAACACCAGTCCCTTTTCCGCCAGCCCTGCGCGGGCCTGCCCGGAAATCATGTTCGTCAGCTCGCCGACCGCGTCCTTGACATCCTGCATGATGTCGTCGATCTCGTCGCCGAGCATGTTCTTGACGATGGCCACGGCGCACCCCTTGGAAAAGGACAGGGATACGGACCCGTTTTTCTCGCCCGTTATGCCGACCATGCCGGACACGTCGCCCGCGGCGACATTGTTTCTCTTGACGTATGGTTTGCCCACCTCGGGCCGAATGAAGGCCATGGTGGACAAGACATCTATGGCTGCTTTTATGAAGGGCTTGGCCAGCTCGACGTCCATGCTCTCTCTCCTTGCGAATATGGATATATTACTGTCTGTTTCCGCTCTTAACCGTCTGTTAAGAATAGATAAAGGCGTATCGGCCGTCTCGTCTCTCATCGGGATGGCACGTCGCCGCTTTTTCAGTTCGTACCCGACTATGCGAGCGAGGGTCAAGGTGTGTATAATATTAATAATACGACGTCCGGGTTTTCCCTTGCCCCATGTCCGGGGGCGCGGTACTCCCGAAGTCACCCATGAGCGACATGCCCGCCAGCGATTTGCCGTGCCCCTTCGGGGCGGACCAGACCGCCGCGCTTTTCGCGGCCTCCCTGTTTCCTTTCAACGTTCTTTCCCGCGCGGCCCTCTCGCCGCCCATGCCGGTCGTCCCGAAGAGCCCGGGCTTCATCCGCGCCGGGGCGGACTGTCTCCTCCCGGCCGTGGCCGTGTCCATCGCGGGGCCGCGCCGGAGGCGAGGCTTGACAGGGGCGACCTCCGTTCATACTTTCATTTGAATTCAACAGGAAGCGTACCACATGAGCACCTACACCATTCATCCCATCGTCATGGGAACCAAGGTTTTCGACAAAGGCATGATGACCTACCAGCACGGGTACGGCACTCCGTACACCATCCCCATCTACACCTGGTACATCGAGGGCGGCGACAAGAACATCCTGGTGGACACCGGGGAGATGCAGCCCATCGTTTCCGAGGAGCGGGAAAAGGCCATCGGCGGCAAGATCTACACCTTCGAAGAGGGGCTGGCCAAATACGGCCTCAAGCCGGAGGACATCGACATCATCATCCACACCCACCTGCACAACGACCACTGCGAGAACGACTACAAGTGTCCCAACGCGACCATCTACGTGCACGAGAAGGAGATGGAGTCGGTCTACAATCCGCATCCCCTGGATTTCCGATACCTTGAGGACTACGTGGACGACGCCAAGGAGAACGGCCAGATCGTCACCGTGGACAAGGACACCGAAATCCTGCCCGGCATCACCATGATCCACACCCCGGCCCACACCCCGGGCGGCATGTCCGTGAAGATCGAGACCGACAAGGGGTCGGTGCTCATCTGCGGGTTCTGCACCATCCTGGAGAACCTGGACCCGCCGGTGGAGGTCAAGGCCATGGAGATGGAGGTCATCCCTCCCGGCACCAACACCGGCCCCTACGAGGCCTACGACATCCTGCTCAAGGCCCGCGACATGGCCGACTATGTCCTGCCTCTCCACGAGCCCAAATGGGCGTCCATGGAGACGGTGCCCGAGTAAGACCGCAAAGAGGCCTCCCCCCGGAGGCCTTTTTTTCTTTGCAATATCCCGGAGGACCGGCGTAGGCTGCCGTCCATGTCTCCCGTCATTTACGCCATCCTGCCCATCTTCGGGCTGATTCTCCTCGGTTTCGTCCTGCACCGCATCGACTTTCCCGGCGTGGGGTTCTGGCCCCTGTCCGAGCGGCTGACCTACTACGTGCTGTTCCCGGCCATGCTGGTCGCCGGGCTCTCCGGGCGGCAGTTCGACAGCTCCTCCATGGGGCTGGCCCTGACCCTGATCGGCGCGGTCTGCCTGGTGGGCGCGTTCCTGGTCTTCACCCGGACCGCGTTCCGGCTGGACGGCCCGGTCTTCACCTCGGTCTTCCAAGGCGCCATCAGGCCCAACACCTACGTGGGGTTGTCCGCCGCGGCCGGACTGCTCGGCCCGGACTGGATGGCCCTGTCCGCCGTGGCCATGCTGACCCTCATCCCGCTGGTCAACGTGCTCTGCGTCATGGTCCTGTCGCGCCACGGCAGGCACGGCGGCGGACTCGGCAAGGTGGGGCTGGAGCTGATCAAGAACCCGCTCATCCTGTCCTGCGCGGTGGGCATGCTCATGAGCGCGCTCACCGTCCAGCCCCCCGGCGTGGTCCTGGAGCTGCTGACCATCCTCGGCAAGGCGGCGCTGCCCCTCGGCCTGCTCGCCGTGGGCGCGGGATTGCGCTTCGAGGGTGTCTGCGCGTGCTCCCTGCCCGTGGCCCTGGCCTCCCTGGCCCACCTCGTGGCCCTGCCCCTGGCCGCCTACGGCTGCGCCCGGCTGCTCTCCGTGGACGGCCCGGCCCTGACCGCCGCGCTCATCTTCACCGCCATCCCGGTCTCGGTCTCCTCCTTCATCCTCGCCCGCCAAATGGGCGGCGACCACCGGGTCATGGCCCTGATCATCACCGCCCAAACCGTCCTCTCCGCCCTGACCATGCCCCTCATTCTGGCCCTGCTGGGGTAGGGGAGGCCGGAGCCTCCGGCGGTCGGGGGAAGGGGGAGAGAAACCTTTTGAGAAAGGTTTCTCTCCCCCTTCCCCCGAACCCCCATCCCCCTCTCTTCCAAAACTTTTTGTTGCCGCTTCGCGGGGCAGGGCAGCGGGAGATTTCCTTCCGAATCTCCTCCGAGGCACTATCCCAAACAGCCGCCATATCAGCCGACACAGGCCAAAGGTTCCTGGAGCGTCTTTGGGGCGCAGCCCCAAACAGTCGCTTTCATATCCCGTCCACCCGTCCGCGAAGGGGCAGCGGCTCTCTCTCAAACAAAAGAACCTCCGATCATCTTTAGCGACGGTTCTCCACCCTCCAACAAAGGAGAGGAATCCCCCCGCCAACCCAAAACCCCTTGATTACATCCGAAAATTGAGTGACTATGCCGCTGATTTCCTGTTCAAGGCACCACAAGGAGTATGTAATGGCCAAAGATTTCAGAGAATATCTCGTCGAGGGCGGTCGCCACGGCGAGTTCGGCCGCGTCTTCAAGGAGCTGGCCGTCGGGTTCAAGGTGTTCGTCTCCTTCCAGGCGAGCGAGGTCCACGCCTCCACCCCCGAAGAGACCCTGGACGACATCTACCAGTACACCCATTGGGAAGTGTCCATGCGTTCCACGACCCCGCCCATCGACACCCCGGAGGTCGGCCCCTGGATGTACTTCCGCGAGAAGGAATGGGCCGAGCCGTTCGACCGCCCGGAATACCAGCGGGCCATGGTCGGCGAATTCATCCCCACCGAGCACTGCCAGCAGATCCTGGAGGACGCCGTCGCCTACGCCATCGAGAAGGGGCACATCGCGTCCGAGGCCGAGATCCGCACGGTGGAGCCGGACGAGGAAATCAAGAAGACCACGGGCTGCGGCGGCTGCGCTTCCAAGAAGAAGCCCGCCAAGAAGCCCAAGGCCGCGCCTGCCGAATAGCGCGTTCAGAGCCGAGCCGAGGCCCGTTTCCCCAAGGGAAGCGGGCCTTTTTTATGCGAAGAAGAAGGTCAGGACGATCACGTAGACCAGGGAGGGGAGCAGGTTGGCCAGCCGAATCTCGGTCAGCTCCAGCAGGTTGATGCCGATGCCGACGATGAGCAGGCCGCCGCACCCGGTGATCTGGGCGATCATCATGTCCGAGAAGTACTGCTGGAAGAAGGAGGCGCCCAGGGTGATGGTCCCCTGGTAGAGCAGTACCGGGATGAAGGAGAAGATGACGCCCGTGCCGTAGGTGGCGGCAAAGGCGATGGCCGCGAATCCGTCGAGGATGGACTTGGTGTAGATGACGGTGGCGTCGCCCCGGATGCCTTCCTCCAGGGAGCCGACGATGGCCATGGCTCCGATGCAGAAGAGCAGGGAGGTGGTCACGAGCCCGTCGGTGAAGGTTGCGTTCTTGGACCGGACCAGCTTCTTGAACCGGTTGCCCGCCCGCTCCAGCAGGGTGTCCAGCCGCAGCCATTCGCCGGTGATGCCGCCCAGGAGCACGGCGAAGATGACGATCAGGATGTTCTGCACCTTGAGGGCCATCTGGATGCCGATGAGCAGCACGCACAGCCCCAGTCCCTGGAATACGATGGAGCGGATGCGCTCCGGGAATCGGGACTGCAGGAGGCAGCCGATGGTGGCGCCGCCGATGATGGCGCAGGCGTTGACGATGGAACCGATGGGCAGCATGCATGTATCCTTGTTCAGACGAAGTCGAATCGTTCAGCGGTGCTACCACCAAGCGGGTCGTGTGACAAGAATATTGCGGCACCCGCCGCCCAGGAAATCGCGGCGTCCCGTTCCATTCTCCGCCGCCCCCCTCGAAGTCGGGAGAGTTTGGCCGCATTACCCGCGTGGCCGCGTCCTCCCGCCCCCGCCGCATCCTCCCGCACCCGCCGCGTCCGTTGCGTCTCGCCGCCTAGAACCTGCCCGGGAGCGCCTCCCATTACCCCCGGGTGAAAAGCCCCCCGGCACGGCCTCCCCCGCGCCCTCCGTCCCATAAGAACATTGACAGAAACCACAACCCTGCCCTATGAGAATACCTCTCCCACGCCAGGGTGGCGGAATTGGTAGACGCAGCGGACTCAAAATCCGCCGGTAGCGATACTGTGAGGGTTCGAGTCCCTCCCCTGGTACCAGAATGAAATCAGCGGCTTACGGTGCAAATCGTGAGCCGCTTTTCTGTTATTTTCCTGACTGCATTGTCTTCATGCCCCACATTTGCCCCATGTCAAATCACATTTGGTTGTGTAAGAGCGCATTTTTATGAAATAGATATTCGCATCGTGTTTATCTGGAGGGCGTATGGGCGAAGAAAATATTGGCTTGCCAGTTAAGATATCAGTTGAAGCTGATTTGACAAAATCATGTGAACAGCTGGCGGAAGCAACCCCAAAGGGATGTAGGAAGATTGCGCATTTGTTGTGGGGTAAACGAGATGCAAATGTCACTCGGCATAAGGCCTTGACCCTTGCACAGACCAAAATGGATGTCGAAAAAGTTCTAGCGGGGCGATTGGAATACCGTGATGGAGAACTTGTTCAGGCGGGGGCCTGTTCAAAGACAATAGGGAGCGAATACTGGCAGCGTGCTATAGAGCAGGGTGTCGGTAATGTGGCAGGGAATGTTCGTGTTGCCATTCAGGCGTTAGCTGATATTCCCAATGATCAAGTTTCAGATGAAGATGTGGCACCGGATTGGTTTGCTCGTTGGCGCAGAGAGGCGGAGGTGGTCGGCGATGAAGATATTCAGCGTCTTTGGGGCAGGTTGCTCGCTGAAGAAGTAAAAAAACCAAAGTCCATAAGCTATAGGACGTTGGATGTGTTAAAAAACATATCGATATCGGAAGCTAATTTGTTTATGAAGATAGCCCCTTTTGTTATATTTGGAATATTGCCATGTAACCCAGCTAATAACGAATATCCAGACAATATTACTACTAACGATATAATAGTATTAAATAATGCTGGGTTAATTCATCAGAGTACTTTTGGGGTGAGGAGAAGCTCGGGACTCAAAGGGGTCGCCGACGGGGAAGACTTTACATTTGTGGAGTGCGGTGAAGTGGTGTTTTGTGAATTTTTACGATCAGATGAAATATCTATATCTGGTCTTGTATTGACAGATGCTGGAGAGCAAATATTAAAAATATGTGATGCAAAATGGTTTAGTGTTGACAGTGCAGGCATTCTTTGGGGGCATGTGCAGAGTTATATTAATCCTAAGAAAGGGTTTTTCCGGGTATATAAAATGGATAGGGATCGAAATATTGGTGAACCCGTATGTGAAGTCGATAGGTCGTGAGTTTGCAGTTTGGCAAAGTAGTATACATGGATTGTTTTTAAAACAGAAGTCTCTATCGGTAGGGGTGTGGTTTTTGTCCTTTGGGTATGCCTATTTGATTCTTATTTTAGGGGTGGGCGGGTTGTCGCATATGATGTTTACCAGAAATAATGATTCTCTCAGCCCAAAAGAAGACTTCCTTTTGTAATTGCCTTATTTGATTTTGGCACTTGGAAATACCAATTCATTAATAACAAATAGATAGATTCTTATTCAATTCATTCACATTTGGAGCCGGAAGATGGAAGCTAAAGATTTACTAGCTGTAGCGAAGAAAGGGCGATCTCTCGGATATAAGTCATTTGTTGAAAGGAAAACTCCAGAATTGGTATTTGTTTTTGTGGAACCAATTGGCGGTGGGGCCGTTCAGGCAGTTGAAGAATTAAAGCGAAAATTGAAAAGTCCCCGTTTCGATTACAAGATTCACGAAATATCACTTAGTAAAGAACTTGATGTAGAGGCGAAAGCACAAGGAATACCAGAGCCGCCGTTGCATGAAATGCTGGAAAATCTACATCCGAATATCTCTTTGGAAGCTAAGAGGATTAACCGCCTTCAGCAACTAGGTAACACCTTGCGGGATAGGCGCGGAAATGATTTTCTTGCCAGAGTCGCAATAAATCGAATCGCAGAATATAGGATGAAGCATGGTATGGAGCAGGCACAAGGGGGGGTTCCTGTTCCAAAACCTTTACGCGTGGCCCATGTTATTAAGTCTATCAAACATAAAGAAGAGTTGACTTTACTCAAGGCTGTCTACGGGGAGTTGCTAACATTAATTGCTGTTAGCGGAGACCATGATCAACAAGTCCACAATTTCCACCCAGAGGCAAATACACAAGAACAAAATAAGAGGCTTAGAAAGGAATATGAAGTATTGTCCGCCATTGATCAAGATGAGGGCATTGATAACGGCCAGCAGGTCCGCGATATCTTTTACAGGGCAAACTTGTTCCTCAATAATGATCGAGCTTCAATAGATCAGTCTTTGACTACCTTTTTAGACTTATTGTTTGGCATTAAAATTAGTAGTCCTAGCATTGATGAGAGGATGATGTTTGAAGCATTTTCAGCTAGCTGGAGATCTACCTGCCTATCAAGGCAGGTCGGCGCTGCTATTTCAGATGAAAGTGGTGAATTGGTCTCCATTGGTTGGAATGATATTCCGTTCTTTGGAGGGGGGTTGGCGACAGATTTTGAAGGAAAGGGAAAAGATGCTCTTTGCAAGAGTAAGGGAAGATGTCGAAGTTCAGAAGAAATTGAAAAGATGCTGAAAAATATGTACGAAAGGCTCCAAGATGCTGATTTAATATTAAAAAAAGCATCTTTCAAGAAGGTGAAAGCGGTATTAAAAAAAGCCGGTGTTTCAGAGCTGATAGAGTTTTCCAGAGCAATTCATGCAGAGATGGAAGCGTTGTTGAGTGCGGCAAGGACGGCTAAGGCCGGTATAAGTGGGGGCACTATCTACGTGACCACATACCCTTGTGAAAATTGTGCAAAGCATTTGATTACAGCCGGTATTAAAAAAATAGTGTATATTGAGCCATACCCTAAAAGCAGGGTCTTGGCTTTTTTTTCAGATTTCATCGCTGAGGACAATAAGCCTGCGGGCGAAAATCAAGTATCTGTTTCTCAGTTTGTCGGCATTTCGCATGAATCATACCCTTTGCTGTTTAAGAAAAGGTTTGCTAGAAAAGGAAAGGACGGCAGGTGTATTGATAGTGGGGAGAAGCCAATTCCCATTACCAACGTATATTTAGACAGCTATACTCTGTATGAGAGTTCAATCGCGCAGGAGGTTAGCGATGAGTCAAAAGGATCAGCTGCGACTTCCAATTGAGCGTGTTTCGACTAAACAAGAAAGAAAAGGGCACGAGATAAAACCCAGCAATATTACTGAGTTGAGTGCGTTCAAACGGGAAAAAGAGCAATGCGATTCAAATCGTAGAATGAAAGAGTACTTGGATAGCTATAAAATTTTTGTCTAGTTTAATTTACATGTTTTCTTGATAGGGTGTGCATCTTGCACACCCTTTTTTTGTGGAGTAGTCTAGTTCCCTTTGGGGTAAAAACCATCAAGGCGCGGGCGATCAGCCGACTACTTCTATGTGTTCCTATACTCCATTGAAACGGTTTACCATCCACATTGGGAGCAGCTGATCGAGAATAGCCCGATCCCTGCCAACTATCAAGTCATCGTTCCTGATCCATCTGTAACATCCCGTAAATTTTGTTTATTACAAAGCAAAAACTGCCTACCCCTAGGGCTACATGTCCGGCAAATCCGAACCGAGCATTTCGACATATTCTGGTCCCAAGATATCCGGGCGATACAAAGAGGGGAAGTAGTACGGCATGACATGGATGGAGAATGCCACCTTGAGAGGGGCGCGGTGACTTTCAGATGTTAATAACCCTTCGTCCAAGAGCTGCCGGACAATCCTTCGGGATGAGGTCTCACTTGTATTAAGAATCTCAGGCGCTTGGCCCCTGGGAATCTGCCCTTGCATGAATGCCGCCCTTAGCAAACGTGACGCCTTGAGGGGGAGCTTGGTGCTTCTTTGCGAGCGCTCTCGGACAAACCACTCTATGCGCTGTTCGATCTTTTCTAGTCGTAATTGCTTGGTCATGAACTGAATTTGGTCAAGACAGACTCCTAGAAAAAAATCGCAGAAATCAGCCAGACGCTCATTCAGCGATTCAGGTGTGTCGTCAGGGGCGGGATCAACGGAAAACAAGTTAATCATATATTCCTGTCTACTTCTTGAAAGCCCCCGGGAAAGTGACCACAGGTTGCCGCGATTGACGTCGGATCGGGCCATGAACAGTCCGGAATGGAGACGACATACACGGCCGTTGCCGTCTCGAAATGGATGGAGCCAGGTAAGCTGATGGTGAGCTGCGGCCATAGCAATCAGCTTTTCATCTCCGTGATACCGGGCCACATCATATTCAGTGGCATACTGTTTCAGGTGAGCGGGGAGGTTCTTGTAATTCGGCCCATGGGTCCCAGCGTCCCTGTGGATCGCCACTTCGAGATCCCGGAATTCGCCAGGTCGGACCTCGATGTCGGTGAACCCGTTTTCTTCATGCGTGAACAGGTGCTCCGGTGGAAGGTGGGAATAAAACTCTCTATGGATACGGCTCAGCATTTCCGGCGAGCTGACATTCATGCCCGGATTCAGCCGTACTTCTTCCATAAGCGTCTTTTCTGCGACAACGTGCGCCCGGCAAAGCTCTTGGGCGTACCGGCAATTGTCATCGTCGCTGTAATGGTTGTTCAGGGCCTTCTCAATGTCCGGGATAAAGGTTCGATGCCCTTCGATGAGGTTGCTGTAAAAGGAGTTGATGAGGCGCAACTGATCCCCGAGGGCCTGGGCCGTTTCAAGCGCTACGCGGCCTTCCAGGCCTGCCGAGGCTGTCAAGACTTCCTGGGCGAGGTCCTTGAGAGGGCCAAGCTCTTTGCCTTGCGGCATGATTGGCTTCAAAACAGCCTCCTTTTGGCTGGTTCATTGGCTGGTTGTGACTGTAATCTAGTTATCTAGATATACTTGACTTAATTTCTAGTCAACCTAGCTACCAAGCTTGAATTGGCTGGTTCTTTGGCTGGTTCTTTGGCTGGTTTTTGGGCTGCTGCGCCTGTTAACTTAACTATGCCTATTCTCATGGTAAAAAAGTTGTGGAAGTCGTGTGTAGACCATTTTTGTTGAGACCATGAACGCCTAACCGGGAGGATTTTTCGGCAAGCCATTTAGGATGGCTTCCCCGTTGGAGATAAATCCATCAAGGCGCACCCGGTCAGCCGACTACCGATCAAGCCGATTTTCACCTTTTCGATTTCAACAATTCCATTTAACTTTCTAGAAATACGACCTTTATTTGAAATTACTGTCTGGCTGTACCGGAAGAAACAACTGGCAGGGGGGCAAAAAATGCCACCTAGCCGTTTAGGATGGCTTCCCCGTAGATCATAGGATCATTTCTCCGCCCATTTAGGTGAGCGTCCCCGCAATCAGAGGAACGTTTCCCCAATCGCTTAATCTGGCCATTATTTCGATCTCTCATGAACACCTGTTTGATCGACTTAACATCATGTTTTTCTTGACTCTACTGGTGATTTTGAAGTTGGAGAGGATCTCCCTTTTGGAATCATAGGATGGCTTCCCCGTTCATTTAGGATGGCTTCCCCGTTGGGATCAGCCGCCCAAGGCGCACCCGATCAGCCGACTACTTGTATGTGTTGCCTTTTCTCCGTTCATAAACACCAACGAATTGTAATACTTGGTTTTTATAACTCCCGCCAAAACACCCCTAGCTCTTTCTGTTGCAGGTCGGGCGGTTGGGGCGGATGAATACAGGTTCGAAAAACCCGTCAAGCATAATCGATCGACACCAACCTGTTTTTTAACGACGGCTGCGTGCATTCTGTCGACATGAAGTCGTTATTGAACGACACCGCCGTGTTTCGCCCATTTGGGCCGAAAAACCCATGGTACGCTCTCCGCAAACAAATAAAGGGCCGTCAGCTCAGTGGCCCGGAGGATATCTTATGAGCGTATTTGAAATGAGGCTGAAGCATGACCGGAACGGTCGAATCGTGGAGAAAACCGAAATCGTGGCCGGTAGGCCCGTTGTCTGGAAGTATGCCTACGACAAGGCCGGAAGGCTTACCGAGGCGCACCTGGACAACCGGCTTATCTGCCAGTGCTGGTACGACCGGGAAGGCCGCCGCCAGCGGGACTACTTCCCGGCCACAGTGGGGTCCGGCTATCGCGATTATCGCTATACTCTGGACAACCGGCTTATGAGCGCTGGAAACAACGGGTACACGCACGACGACAACGGGTTCCGTTCCATCTGGTCGAACGGCGGCACGTACCACCTGTACGAGTACGCGCCGGACTACCGGCTGCTCAAGATGGAGGTGGAGAACCAGGGCCGCGTCTACGCCTACCGACACGACGCGCAGGGCCGACGGGCCGCCAAGTATCTCAACGACCAACTTGTCGAGGCCTACCAATGGCTCGACTTCGTCCGGCTCGGCGCGAACCACGACGGGCGAATGGGCTACGAGTTCGGGTACGGGGACAACGAGCGGCTGCCCTCGGCCATGCGGCGCGAGGACGGGGCCGTATTCACCTTGCATTATGACCAGGTCGGCTCCCTGCGCGTGGTTGCCGATGCGGACGGCGACGTGATAAAGGAAGTCCTCTACGATCCCTTCGGCGGGATCATTGAGGACACCAATCCGGGCCTGCGCGTGCCCATCGGCTTTGCGGGCGGCCTGCATGACCGGGACCTGGGATTTGTCCGCTTCGGCTGGCGGGACTACGACCCCTTCACCAGTCGGTGGACCGCGCCCGATCCCATCGGGGACAAGGGCGGCGATCCGGATTGGTATGGCTATTGTTTGGATGATCCGGTGAACATGCATGACCCCATGGGGTTGTTCGCTTGGGTGCCGGTTGCAGGAGCCGCGATTGGGGCAGGCTCCAATGCCTACGACAATTGGGATGATTGGAGAAGCGGCAAGATGAGCACAGGGAACTATGCCAAATCGGTCGGCTTGGGCGCTGCGACCGGCGCGGTGAGCACCATGGGCGGAGGTATTGGTTCAACTCTTCTGTTTGGTGGCGGTGCAGCTGCCTTGAATGAAGCCGGGAGCCAGTATATCAAGAAAGGCAAAGCCGATGATGTCCGGAAAGTCGCTGCATCTGGAATAAGTGGATTAATAGGCTCCGGAGCAGGAAAAGTCGTAGGGAATGCCGGAAAAAGCATTGGTCGAATCACCCCACCCAAGACATTACCTATCGAGCCTATCAAGGATGCGGGGAAACTTGGTGCTGTTGTAGGTTCCTCAACGACTACAGAACTAACTGATAGCTGGCTTCAAAAGGCCCTTGAGCAAAAAAGGAGGGCCCAATGAAAATGATTGCTGGCCAGATATTCTTATCAATTGCCTTTGTACTATGCACTTGGGGCGGGTTGATGGATATCCGAAAATGGTACCGTACCCGTCATACAGACCTTCGCCAGTTTTCATGGAAACGTTGGTTCAACAAAGATGAAGGACTGAATCCGCGTGAAAAGCTTATCAACGGGATCATCTATATCACCATTGGTGCGTTTGCGGCATTGATTCTCCTGTCCTCCCTTTAGATTCACCGACACGCCCGAGGCAACAGTCTCGGGCGTGTTTGATTTGTTATGGTTAGTGCTGGGCGGCATCGTCATCTGGCGGGCTGATTTTCGTAAGGCGATCATAACGGCCCGTACTGCCCTCGCTCATCAGGGAAGCAGTCAAATTTGAAAAGGAGAGAGGTGGGTTCACTTCTTCGGACCAGCAGGCGGCAAAACTAAGGTGGACAGTTTCACGGGCTATACCGCCTTTCTGGGGCAAGCCAGAGGGGTTAACCCCTCTGGCTTGAGTTGCTGATATATCTCCATCGGCTTTCTGCCGTCAAAGATCTTGTGTGGACGGCGGTTGTTATAGAACTCAAACCACCAGGCCAAGGTCCGGCGAAGCTCGCTTCCGGTCTCGATCTCCCGCAAATACACGCATTCATATTTCAACGAGCGCCAGAGACGTTCGATCATGACGTTGTCCATCCAGCGGCCTCGACCATTCATCGAGATTTTGGCTCCAGCCTGCCTGAGCGTCCGTGTGAACTCGTAGCTCGTGAATTGCGAGCCTTGGTCGGTGTTGAAGATGTCCGGCACGCCGTATCGGTTCATGCCTCTTCCAGGGCTGCCACGCAGAAGTCAGCGTCCATCGTGTTCGACAAACGCCATGACAGCACGGCTCGACTATGCCAGTCCATTATCGCCACAAGGTACAGGAAGCCACGCCGCATAGGGATGTACGTGATGTCCGCACACCAGACCTGATTGGGGTTCGTTATTGCTCGGTGCCGCAACAGGTACGGATATGTCTTGTGTTGCGGATGCGGCAGGCTCGTCTTCGGTTTCTGATAGATCGCCATCAGCCCCATCTTGCGCATGAGCCGACGCACGCGATTACGCCCGACGAAATGTCCTTCATCTCGCAGGATGTTGCGCATTTGCCGGGAGCCGAAGAATGGCAGATCCATGAACAACTCGTCGATGCGTTGCATCAACGTCAGGTTGTACTCGGACTCGCCGATCGGCTGGTAGTAATACGTTGAACGGTGCAGCTTGAGGATTTCGCACTGCCGCCGGACACTAAGCACCGGGTGGCCCGTGTCGACGATTTCACGCCTTCGCTCGCAGCTCAGATTTTGGCGAAGGCTTGTTGCAAAAAATCCTTCTCCACGGTGAGCTGCCCGATATTGGCGTGAGGCTCTTTTATGAGCGCCTCATCGCTTTGCTGGATCTTCTGAGGCTTGCCGGCAAAGCCAGCAGCAACCTGCTCTTTGGCCTGCTTCTTTCATTGGGATATCTGGTTGGCGTGAACGCCATACTTGCTGGCGATCTCGGAAAGGGTGTGCTCGCCGGACAGAGCATCCAGGGCGACACGGGTCTTGAACTCGGCAGTAAACTTTCTTCTTTGCTTGGACATCAAAAGCCTCCTTCAGGCTTCTTACGTCCACCTTAGCTACTGGTCCAGTTTTCCGAACCCACTTCAGCGATCTGAAGCGGCGGGAGATGATGGAGAGGGTGTTTTTCCACGACATCATGAACACCGCCGGAGGTGCGCGCAACCTGGTCGAGCTCCTCCTGGGCGATGATGATGACGATGTCCGGGAGTCCCTCGAACTGCTCAGCCTGTCCCTGAACGGGCTGGTCGGGGAAATAGCGAGTCAGCGGGATCTCGTGCTGGCTGAAAACGGCGATTATCCCATCAGCAAGACGGCGATCCTGTCCCGGTCCGTGGTCGAGGACGTGGCCCGGGAGCTGCGCCGGCATCCCGTGTCCGCCGAAAGGGAAATCGCCGTATCTCGGGATTCCTGCGATCGGGTGCTGAAAACGGACCTCTCCTTGCTGCACCGGGTCCTGGTGAACATGGTCAAAAACGGCCTTGAGGCCACTCCGCCCGGGGGAACGGTGCGGATCGGCTGTTCCAGCGCCAACAAATACGTGGTCTTCGAGGTTCGGAATGACCAGGCCATGGATCAGGCAACCCAGTGCCAGATTTTCAAGCGTTTCTATTCGACCAAGGGCAGGGGGCGCGGGGTGGGCACCTATTCCATCAAGCTGTTGACCGAGAACTACCTGGGCGGCAGGGCCGATTTCACCTCCAACGCCCAGGTCGGGACCCTCTTCAGGGTCTTCATCCCCGAGTCCGGCTAGCGGCGGGGGATTTGCGGGCCGGGCCGGGTGTGCTACAGGGGTCTTGCGCACCGCGCGCAGCCCCGAAACCCCTCCCCGGAGAGCCCGACACATGCGCATCATCACCACCCACACCGGCACCGATTTCGACGCCCTGGCCTCGGTCGTGGCCTGCACCTTCCTGTACCCGGGAACAATCGGGGTGCTGCCCGACATGCTCAACCCGGAGGTCCGGCAATTCCTGGCGCTCCACGGCAACATCCTGCGGATCAAGCCCCGGCGGGGATTCGACCTGGACCCCGTGTCCTCCCTGGTGGTGGTCGACGCCAACAGCTGGCGGCGGCTGGACCGCATGGACGCCCTGGCCGGGCGGGACGGGCTGGAGGTGATCTGCTGGGACCACCACATGGAGGGCGTGACCATCGAGAGCGGCGAGACCCACCGCGAGGAGGTCGGCGCGGCCGTGACCCTGCTCCTGGAGGAGCTGAAACGGCGCGACGCGGCCATGGCCCCCATGCACGCCACCCTGTTCCTGCTCGGCATCTATTCCGACACCGGCTGCCTGCGCTACCCGTCGGTCACCGCCAGGGATGCGGCCATGGTCGGTTATCTCCTGGAGAACGGCGCGGACCTGAACGTGGTCTCCGCCTACCTGGACGACACCGTTGACGACGCCCACACCGAGGTCTTCGGCAGGATGCTGGAGGAGTCGGCGACCGTGACCGTGGGCGCGGCCCGCGTCGGGATCAGCGCCATGCAGGTCAAGAGCGGGCTGACCTCCCTCGGGCCGCTGGTGGAGAAATATCGCGAATTCAAGGGGCTCGATGCGGCCTTCGGGCTGTTCCAGGCGGACTCGCAGAAGTGCATGGTCATCGGTCGGGGCAAGCCCCGGTTCATGGACATCGGCCAGGTCATGCGCGCCCTGGGCGGCGGCGGGCATCCCGGTGCGGGATCGGCCATCATCCGCAAGACCGGCCCGGAGGAGGCCGCGCGCCGGGTGCAGGCGCTCCTGGCGCAGGGATGCGGCGACAAGACCGAGGTGCGGACCGTGATGTCCGATCCGGACAAGTTCATGATCGACGAGGACGCCTCCATGGGCCAGGCCGTTCAGCGGATCGCCGAGGGCAACGGCTGCGGCCTGATGGTCTGCCGGGGCAGAACCTTGCTCGGCGGGCTTTCCCTGCTCGAATGCGCCAAGGCCGAGGACACGGGCAGGCTCGACGTGCCGGTCAAGGGATACACCCGGCGCAACATTCCGAGGCTCGCCCCGGACGCGGGCTGCCGCGAGGCGATCGGACTTCTGTGCGATGCCCGCGAGGGGCTGCTGGCCGTGGTCGAGGGCGAGGAACTGGTGGGCGTGCTCACCCAGGTGGACCTCATGTTCCAGGTCTACGATTTCTGATCTTCGCGCGTCAAATCCTGGGCCAAGGCCCTATGGGGCCGGATCAGGCGGGGCGTCGCCGTGGGCGACGCAACGATTCCGGCCGCTGGTCTTGGCCTGGTAGAGGGCCTGGTCCGCGAACCTGAGCAGGTGCTCCAGGTCGGGAACGTTCTCGGAGAACTCGGCGATGCCGAGGCTGATGGTGAAGTCCACCACCACGCCGTCCTGGATGGTCACGGTGGTGTCCTCCGCGGCTTTGCGCATCTTTTCGGCCACCAGCCTGGCCGACTCCAAATCGGTATCCACGAGCAGGGCCGCGAATTCCTCGCCTCCGAGACGGCCCAGGATGTCCGTGCGCCGCATCGATTCGGCCACGGCCCCGGTCAACCCCACGAGCACCTGGTCGCCCACGTCGTGGCCGTAGGTGTCGTTGACCAGCTTGAACCGGTCGGCGTCGAACATGACCAGGCAGAGCGGGTGGCCCTGCCGTCTGGCGCGCTCCAGCTCCAGTTCGGCAAGTTCCGTGAAGTACGCCCGGTTGTTCAGGCCGGTCATGCCGTCGATCCGGGCCAGCCGGGTCAGCTCCTCCAGGAACCGCTTGCGTTCGGTGATGTCGCGCAGGATGCCCACCGCGAAATATTCGCCCTCGACCTGGAAGGCGCTGACCGACCGCTCCACGGGCAGGATGGAGCCGTCCTTGCGTACCGAATCGAATTCCATGATGGACTCCATGACCGGGCCGGTGCCGGTCCCGGCGAACCGGCGAATCCCCGCCTTGGCGTCCTCGTGGTAGGAGACCGGGGCGATCAACTCGTGGATCTCCTTGCCCATGGCCTCTTTTTCGGTCCAGCCGTACATGCGTTCCGCCGCCGGGCTCCAGAACAGGATCCGGCCCCGGGCGTCGATCATGATGAAGGCGTCGTATGAGGCGTCGGCCATGGCCGTGAGCTTGAGCTGCTCCTTGCGCAGGGCTTCCTGGGTGCGGACCTGCTCGGTGATGTCGAGGATGGTGCCCACCACGCGCAACAGCCGTCCGCGCGGGCCGTATTCCCCTGCTCCCTGGACGTGGACGTGGATCTGCGAACCGTCGGCCCGGTTGATCCGGTGGAACAGCGAGAAGGGTTCGCGGGAATGCTCGGTCTTTTCCAGGGCGCTTTTGACGGCGGGCAGATCATCCTCCGGGATGCGTTCAAGCAGGACGTCGAGGGACGGCTCGAATTCCTCCGGGTCCACGCCGTAGAGCCTGTAGACCTGATCGGACCACCAGCTGACGCCGGTGCGCATATCCAGTTCCCAACTACCGAACCTGGCTATGGCCTGGGCCTCGTTCAGGGTTCGCCGGGTCTTGAGCAGGATGTGCTTCTTGCGCATGCCCCGGTAGAGCATGAACAGGATGACGAGCACGAAGCCCATGGTCAGCAGGCGGAACTCCACGGCGTGCGTCGGGCGGGAATCCCAGCCTCCGCCGGGCGCGGCAGCGATGACCCAGGTGCCGGAAGGAAACCGGACCGCGACCTTTACCGGGGCCGCCTTCGGGGCGAAAAGGGTTTCCTCGCCGAAGATCATTTCGCCGCCTTCGCCCGCTCCGTCCACGCCGCGCAGGGCGATCCGCAACCCGGTCCGGGTCAGCCCGACTTTCTGGAAGAGGCGGTCGGTGTCGATGACCGCGGAAACGATGCCCCAGAACTCCCGCTTGCCGTTGAAGGTAGCGAATACCGGGGCGCGGCCGATGATCCCGCGTCCGCCCTGGATCAGGTCCAGGGGACCGGCAATGACCATCCGCCCGGTCTCCATGACCTTCTGGACCTGGGGCCATTGTTTGGAATTGGCCCGGTAATCGAAGCCGATGAGCCCCTCGTTGCCCGCAAGGGGATGGACGTAGGCCATGACGAAATCCGGGGCTGCCGCCAGGTTGCGCAGCAGGGGGTCCCAGGCGAGAACGCCCTTGGCGTACTGCTCGAACTTGCGCTGGTTCATGTCGGGGGTGACGGAGATGAAGTTGGCCGTGCCGTAGATGAGCGAGAGATTCTCGATGAGCTCCTTCTCCAGGTCGGCACGCAGGGTGGAGACGCGGTTCAGGACCGCCAGCCGTTCTTCGCTCCTGCTGCGGGTGAGAAGTTCATACTCAAGGACCCCCTCCACTCCCGCGGAGGCGAGGACCACCAGGATGGCCGCGAAGAGGAAACGTGCGATCATTGCTCCTGCCCGTATGGATTGGTGTCGTGTCCCGGATGGGTTTTCTTGATACCCATAGCGTACTTCGGGAGCAAAGAAAAAGCATGGGCGTTATAATTTTTTTGAATTGCGCGCGGATCACCTCCGGATGAGCGCCCAGGTCTCGATGCGCACCCGGTTTTCCGTCCAATGGCTCTTGTAGCCCATCTTGGGGCCGCTCAGAGGCCCCATGTCATAGCGGGCCGCGCCTTCCTCGCACAGCCAGCCGACCTGCTCCACCTGCATCAGGTTGCCGATGGAGAATTCCTTCCACTCGTCGTCGTAGCTGAACTGCTGTCCCCGGTAGACGGCCCCGGCCAGACCGCCGAAGATGAAGCCGATGTCCCGGCCGTCCCGCCGGGCGAAGATGATCCGCGAGCCGTTCAGCAAGGCGAGCCGCCGCATCATGGCGTCGTAGAATTCGAGCGCCGGGGTCTCGGCCATGCCGCACCGGCCGATGCCCTTCCAGCTCCGGGACTCCACGTCGAGCATTCGGGCGTAGACTTCGGCGGCCTCGGACTCGGCGACCGGGGCGTGGCGCTCGAAGGTCACCCCCTGCTCCTGCGTCCGCTTCCGCTGTTTGCGCAGCTTCTTGCGGTGGTTGGCCGAGCGTCGGGACAGGAATCCGTCCAGGCCGCCCTCCAGGGACGCCCCGCACTGCTCGCTGGAGGCCAGCAGGTAGAAGTCGAAGCGGTCGGCGAAGGCCCGGATCAGGCGCGCGGGCAGGGGGCCGTCCGGGCGCACGCCGCTGATCACGATGCGCGGAAAGCGGGGGGCGTAGCGGCGCTCGATCTCGGGCAGCAGCTCCTCGAATAAGGGGACCGCGTCGTGGCCCAGCAGGGGACAGCCGAAGCACCAGTGGGCCTCGATGGGGGTCAGGAAAATCTCGTCCGGGGAGGGAGCGTGCTCGGCAAAGGCCAGGACGTTCCCGCCCGAGGCCTCGATGAGCAGGCGGCGGCCGGGGTTGAAGGCCTCGTGATAGGACATCTGCCACTCCGGGGCGCAGCAGAACGGGTCGCCCTGACCGGTGGTGACGGCGGCCCTGATCCAGGCCTCGCGCTGGGCCACGGGGGAGCGGGGCGGGTAGAGTTTGAGTTCCAAAATCGGTCTCCCTGTGCGTCCCTCCTCAATGCCAGACTTGGCCTCCCCGGTCGAGGGGAATCCGTTTTCGGGCTGGTTTCCGTGCGGAGAAAAGGATCGAGGTTTCCGAAATAATTGGATTGATATGGCCCGGGGGGAGGCGTAGGTATATGGGTGGAGACGGCCGTTTTGCACGCCCGGGCATGTCGGCTCGGACGGGACGGCCGTTCAGCATACAGGAGAATTCTTATGCGCAAACTGTCTCTTTCCCTCGTTCTCGTCTTCACCGTCCTCTTCTCCGCCACCGGCTTTGCCGCCGAACCGGTCAAGACCCTGCCCGGCGACATCACCCTGGCCCAGGCCCAGACCATCCTGGCCGCCGCCCTGAAAAAGGCCGAGGAGATCAAGATCCCGATGAACATCGCCATCGTCGACGCGGGCGGCAACCTCAAGGCGTTCTACCGCCAGGAAGACGCCTTCATCGGCAGCATCGACATCTCCATCAAGAAGGCGGTCACCGCCCGCTACTTCAACATGCCCACCCGCGCCCTGGCCGCCGCCTCCCAGGTCGGCCAGCCCCTCTACGGCATCGAGGTCAGCAATGACGGCCTGATCATCTTCGCCGGCGGCGTGCCGCTGGTGGACAAGAACAACGTCATCATCGGCGCCATCGGCGTGTCCGGCGGCAGCATCGACGAGGACGAGAGCGTGGCCATGGCCGGCGCAGCGGTCATCAAGTAACGCTCCCCGCACAACACCCGACGGCCCGGCCGGGAGAATCGTCTCCCGGCCGGGCCTCGCTATTTTGCCGACGGGCGTTTCGTTGCGCCGCTGCCGCCAAGACTGTTGACAGTCGATGCAACTGTGTTGCATTCTGCAAACAGGTTACACATTATTCCACGTATTCGGAGGTGGATGTCATGGCGGTTTCGAGTTTGATTCGGAGGGTGTTGCCCCTGGTCCTGGGGCTGATGATGGTGCTGCCCGGCTCCGCGCTGGCCGGCGTCAGGGCGTTCGTGTCCATCCTGCCGCAGAAGTATTTCGTCGAGCGCATCGGCGGGGACCTGGTGGACGTGGAGGTGCTGGTCATGCCCGGGGCCAACCCGCATATGTACGAGCCCTCGCCGCGCCAGATGACGGCCCTGGCCGGGGCGCAGGTCTATTTCGCCATCGGCGTCAACCTGGAAGAGGTCTGGCTGCCCAGGCTGGCCGACGCCAACCGCGCCATGCGCATCGTGCGCGCCGACCAGGGCGTGGACAAGATTCCCATGGCCGCCCATCATCACGACGAAGAAGGCGAGGAGCATGACGAACACATGCACGACGGCCATGAGGCCGAGCAGGATCATGACCACGGCATCCTCGATCCGCACATCTGGCTCGACCCGGTGCGCGCCGAGACCATAGCCCGCAACACCTGCGCCGGGCTGGTCGCCGTGGACCCCGGCCACCGCGCCGAGTACGAGGCCAACCTGGCCGCGCTGCTCAAGGACATGGAGACGCTCCACGCGACCATCTCCCGGACCCTGGCCGCCGTGCCGGAGGACAGACGGTCCTTCCTGGTCTTCCATCCGTCGTGGGGGTATTTCGCGGACCGTTACGGCCTGACCCAGGTGGCCATCGAGGCGGGCGGCTCCGAACCCGGCCCCCGGCACCTGGCCGAGATCATCGAGCACGGCCGGGAGCTGCACGTCTCCGCAGTCTTTGTCCAGCCGCAGTTCTCGCAGCGCAGCGCAGCGGTCATCGCCTCGGAGCTCAAGGCCGCGGTCGTCCCCCTGGACCCGCTGGCCGAGGACTGGAAGGACAACCTGCTGCACGCCGCCGAGGCGTTCGGCAAGGCGCTGCGCTGAGGAGGAGCCATGGAACCTCGAGAAACCCCCAACGCCGCCCGCGATTTCCTGGAACGGACCGGCATCGACCCGACCCTGAACCGCATCCTGGTGTGGTCCGCCGTGGCGTCGGCCAAAGGCCCGGTGACCGCCGCCGAGGTCCACGCCGAGGCGACCCGCGAACACCGCCTGAACCGGGTCACGGTCTACCGCATCCTCGACCTCCTGGCCGAGCGGGGCGCGGTCAACCGCATCAATGCCGGAGAGCGCGCCCTGCGGTATTGCGTGGGGGACGGTCACAGTCACTTTCATTGCACCAATTGCGGCGAGGTTCGCTGCATCGCCAACGAGACGCTCCATTTCGATGAGTCTGCCGTGGCCAACGCGCTAGGCTTGACCATCAGCCACATTGATCTTCATTTGGAAGGGGTCTGTCCAAAATGCAGTCGTGCCTTGGGGTAGGGGGGGCGGAGGAGGGTGGAACGCGGTAATGACGTCCGCGCATCCGCGTCTGATGTACCCCCTGTCGCGATAAGTCGTTTTGCGCTTTTACAGCGCCTTACTTTTTGGCTTGCGCCCCAAAAAGTAAGCAAAAAGTGCGCTTGCGGTGCGGCGGCGCGGAAACAGTGGCCAAGAGCCTGTAAGCGCCTCCCGCTGCCCTGACGGCATGTCTGCCGGGGCAGACTCAGTCGGGCTGTGCTTCGGCGCTTGAAACAGGCTCTAGGCCCCGGTTTCCGAATGACCGCTCTCCGGGCCGGGACCGTCCGAGCGTGGGAGGGATGGCGGAAGAGGGAGGAGCGCGGCAATGATCTCCGCGCACGAGAGGGACGGCAAAAGAGGGGGAACACGCCCTGGCCGATTCAACTCCAGACCATCCCCTCTCGCGCCTTTGAGGCGCAGCCTCAAACAGCCGTCACCTCCAAACCTCCGCCCTTCGCACCCTGGAGCGCCTTGGGGCGCAGCCCCAACAGCGGCTCTCATCACCCAACCCTCGCCCAACGGACCTCCCCTGGAGCGCCTTGGGGCGCAGCCCCAACAGCGGCTTTCATACCCCGTCAAACCGTACGAAGGCCCTCCCCTGGAACACCTTTGAGGCGCAGCCTCAAACAGTGGCTCTCCTACCCCGAAGTCCCGTTCGAAGGCCCCTCTTCCTTCGCCCTTCGTACCGCCAAGCAGCACGCAGCGAGCCCTGTTCTGGACGCCTAGAAGCCGACCGCGAAGGGGCGGCGGCTCCGCTCACGTTGCTCCTCGGTATCCCTTAAAAGGGGCGTTCCCGTGGAGGCTCGCACTTTACTTTTCATCAGATGGAGCCGCCCCGAGCGGATCGGATTCTCAGCGGCCAAACTCCGGGCGGGGATACCCCCCCGGCGTTTCTTTGGTTCTTTCTTTTCGCCCGGAAAAGAAAGAACCCCGCCGGGAGGGCTCAAAAAAAACATGGAGGAGCGCCAGCGACGGCTCTCCTCTTTCTCTTCACCCGCATCCCCTCTCCCCCCCTCCCTCCAAAGACCAAAAAGAAAGGCTCCATGGCGGTGATTGGAGCCTTTCGGGGGGAGTTCCCGGCGGGGAATGCCGGGAAAACAATTATTGTCGCTGATGCGTGCACATAAGCACACATTTCCCCCTTCAAGACAATAGGGGAACGTCATGATTTACCGCCCCTTATCCGGGAAATTGTCCCATTCGCAAAAAAGAAACGCCCGGCACTGCCGGGCGTCTACGAAGGCCTTCCGGAGCCGCGCTCCGAAATGCATCCTAACTTTCCAGGAGTTTCTTAGCGATATCAAGATCATAAAGGGCCAGCGGATTGCGATCCGTCCCCTTCTCCCGATACATGGCCGCCGCCATCTCAATGGCGGGGTAGGGCACCCATTGGTGCTTCTCCCAGATGATCGGCTCCTCCGGATTGTAGAGCCGGAACTCGATCTCCCCCTCGTTTTCCCGCACGTACATCCGCACCTGGGGATGTTGCAGGGAGGGAGTGTAGTAGTGGCCTCGATCGTCCTTCATGTCTGGCCTCCTAGCCTTGGAAATTGAAGCGGATGGCGTCGCCCGTCTCGTAGACCCGGACATGCATGCCGCCGAGCAGCACGCGCACCGGACGCCCGAAGAGAAAGTCGAGCATCTCCGGGTCCATGCCGGTCTTGCCGGGCACCAGGCGGCGCACCTCGCGGTCGTAGGCGACCATCTCGCGCAGGGCCTCGCCCGCCTCGCGGTCGCCTTCGCGGGCGGCCTTGGCCAGCTCCTCCAGGCGCGCGGGGGTCGCAGCGGCGGTCGTGCTCGGCCATGAGCTCGACCAGGGGATGCCCCTCGGGGATCAGGTCGGCGCGGGTGAGCCGGTCCTTGTCGTACATGGCCTTGAGCGGCTCGACGTCGCGGCAGAACAGCGCCTCGCACTCGGCGGGGCGGGTGGCGTAAACGCCGCAGGTGTTGCTCTCGGGGCTGAGATAGCGGCAGGTCCAACTGCCGTCGCGTCCCTTGATCTTGAGCATCTCCCTGTCGAGCTGCCGGATGTCCTGCGCGGGCTGGTCGAAGACCCGTTCCCCGGCGCGCAGGGTGACGATGTCGGCAAGGGGGATGGTCCCGTCCTGAATAAGTGGCAAATCTTGTGTATGCAGCGCCGGGCCGCCGTTTCGGCAGCACTGTCCGCAGCGCTTGCAGCCGGGTTCGTTGGTGTCTGGTATTTGCAAGTTTGTGTTGCTCCTCATACCCTTTTGCGGTAACGGTTGATGCGGTCCATATCCTGTGATTGAGGACCGTTACTCCGGCAGCCCCTCAATGGCAAGACCGGAGGCTCAAAACGGCCCCGGATTCAGGGTGTCCGTCGAGTCCGCAAATTGAGGATTGACAATGGTTTCTCGGATATTTCGGTTGACAGAAAACCGATGGGTCCAGTACATTGTCACCCCTGCATACCTTGTGAATAATGGCGCAAGTGTCGCTATTCCAGGTACTTGCGTTACGTAGGAAAGGCGTTCTGGCTTCAGGTGATTTTCACCATTTGCCGGCCCGGGCGCATAATGGTTGATGGCAACATCTTAATCAAACAATGGAGGTTAAGGGAATGGCGAAACACAAGACTCCTCTGTTGGATCAGCTGGAAAGCGGCCCGTGGCCCAGCTTCGTATCCGACATTAAACAGGAGGCAGACGCTCGAGCCAAGAACGAGAAGGGTCTGGATTACCAGATCCCCGTCGACTGTCCCGATGATTTGCTGGGTGTTCTGGAAATGTCCTACACCGATGGTGAGACTCACTGGAAGCACGGCGGCATCGTCGGCGTCTTCGGTTACGGCGGCGGCGTTATCGGCCGTTACTGCGACCAGCCGCAGATGTTCCCCGGCGTTGCTCACTTCCACACCGTCCGCGTGGCTCAGCCCAACGGCAAGTGGTACAACACCAAGCTGCTCAACGGCCTGATGGACATCTGGGAACTCCGTGGTTCCGGTCTGACCAACATGCACGGCGCCACCGGCGACATCGTGTTCCTGGGCACCACCACTCCCCAGCTCGAAGAGATCTTCTGGGAACTGACCCACGGTCTCGAAATCGACCTCGGCGGTTCCGGCTCGAACCTGCGTACCCCCGCCACCTGCCTCGGCATGTCCCGCTGCGAGTACGCCTGCTACGATTCCCAGGAGCTGTGCTACAACCTGACTCAGGAATACCAGGACGAGCTGCATCGCCCGGCGTTCCCCTATAAGTTCAAGTTCAAGTTCGACGGTTGCCCCAACGGTTGCGTTGCGGCCATCGCTCGTTCCGACCTGTCCTTCATCGGCACCTGGAAAGACCCGATCAAGGTCGATCAGGAAGCCGTTGCCGCCTACGTCGGCGGTGAAATCGCTCCCAACGCCGGTGCTCACGCCGGTCGTGACTGGGGCAAGTTCGACATCCAGAAGGAAGTCGTTGACCTGTGTCCCTCCAAGTGCATCTCCTACGATGGCAAGCTGACCATCGACCACAAGGAATGCGTCCGCTGCATGCACTGCATCAACACCATGCCTCGCGCCCTGCACATCGGCGACGAGCGCGGCTGTTCGATCCTGTGCGGCGCCAAGGCCCCGATCCTCGACGGTCCCCAGATGGGCTCCCTGCTCGTTCCGTTCATCGAAGTGAACAAGGACGACGACTACCAGGCCATCAAGGACATCATCGAGAACGTGTGGGATTGGTGGATGGAAGAAGGCAAGAACCGCGAGCGCATCGGTGAGACCATGAAGCGCCTCGGTATGGCCGCCCTGATCGACGCCGCCGGCGTTCCCGTCGACGCCCGTCAGGTTCAGGAGCCCCGCCACAACCCCTACATCTTCTGGAAAGCCGAAGACGTCGAAGGCGGTTGGGATCGCGATATCAACGAATTCCGCAAGCGCCACCAGCGCTAAAAAGAGGAGTGTATCAATATGGCTTTTATTTCTTCTGGGTACAATCCCGACAAACCGATGGAAGGTCGGGTTTCCGACATCGGCCCTCGTCACTTTGGCGAGTACCTGCCCCCGGTTATCAAAGCTAACTTTGGTAAATGGGACTACCATGAGATCATCGAGCCCGGCATCCTGCTGCACGTGGCCCAGTCCGGCGACAAGACCTACACCGTCCGCGCCGGTACCGCCCGCCTGATGTCCGTCACTCACCTGCGTGAAATCTGCGCCATCGCCGACAAGTTCTCCGGCGGTTACGTCCGTTTCACCACCCGTAACAACCTCGAGTTCCAGGTGGAGACCGAAGAGGCCGCCAAGGAACTGAAAAAGTACCTGAACGACCAGAAGTTCCCCGGCGGAGCCCACAAGTTCCCCGTCGGCGGCACCGGCGCCGGTGTGACCAACATCGTTCACACCCAGGGTTGGGTCCACTGCCACACCCCCGCGACCGACGCTTCCGGTACCGTTAAGGCCACCATGGACGTCGTCTTCGACGACTTCACCAACATGAAGCTGCCCGCCCCGGTGCGCATCTCCATGGCCTGCTGCCTGAACATGTGCGGCGCCGTGCACTGCTCCGATATCGCCATCCTCGGTATCCACCGCAAGCCGCCGCTGATCGACCACAAGTACCTGGACAACCTGTGCGAAATCCCCCTGGCCGTGGCCGCCTGCCCCACCGGTGCAGTCCGTCCCTCCAAGGTGGAAGTCGACGGCGAGACCTACAAGACCGTCGCCATTAAGGAAGAGCGCTGCATGTTCTGCGGCAACTGCTACACCATGTGTCCCTCCCTGCCGCTGTCCGACGGCGAGGGCGACGGCATCGCCATCATGGTTGGCGGCAAGATCTCCAACCGCATCACCAAGCCGGCCTTCTCCAAGGTCGTCGTCCCCTACGTGCCCAACGAGCCGCCTCGCTGGCCCACGATGACCAAGGTGATCAAGAAGATCCTCGACACCTACGCTGCCGACGCCAACAAGTACGAGCGTCTGGGCGACTGGGCCAACCGCATCGGTTGGGAGCGTTTCTTCGAGAAATGCGACCTGCCCTTCACCGAGCACCTGATCGACGACTTCCGTGATCCGGCGTACTACACCTGGCGCCAGACCACTCAGTTCAAGTGGTAAGATAAATAAAGTACCGGGGTACGGCGTCTCGCCGTACCCCGGCTTTATCCAAAAAAATAAGGAGTCCATCATGGCACTCGATCCCGCAGCTGCGAAAGCTGAAATCATCAAGTTCTGCGAAGAGAAGTCCGCCAGCAAGACTAAGTTCTACTTCAACGACTTCACCAAGCTTTTCCCGGATGAGAAGAGCCGCGACGTGAAAAAGCTCCTGACCCAGCTGGTTCAGGAAGAGAAGATGGTGTTCTGGTCCTCCGGGTCCACCACCATGTACGGTCTGGCCGGTGTCGGCAAGCAGGCCGCTTCCGAGGGCGAAGCCTAGTCTTCCGCCTCTTTCGGCATTCGAGGCCTTGCCCCCCATCACATGATGTCGGGCAAGGCTTTCTTGGTTGAATAGCCCCTTGAATAATTTGTTCAATCCAGACCCGCGTATACTCCTTGCCGGCCTCTCCGGCGGCACCGGAAAGACCATTGTCTCCCTGGCCTGCGCCCGTGCGTTCAGCCGCGCAGGGCGGGTCGTGGCCCCGTTCAAGAAGGGGCCGGACTACATCGACGCCCAGTGGCTTTCCCTGGCCGCATCCCGGCCGTGCTCCAACCTGGACCCCTATTTCCATTCCCGCGACGTCATTCGGTCCGTGTTTCACCACAAGTCCATCGGGGCCGACCTGAGCCTCATCGAGGGCAACCGGGGGCTGTTCGACGGCATGGACGAGCACGGCTCCTGCTCCAGCGCGGAGCTGGCCCGGATGCTCGACGCGCCGGTGATCCTGGCCATCGACTGCACCAAGATGACCCGCACCGTGGCGGCCGTGGTCCAGGGATGCGCCGGTTTCGAGCCGGGGCTGAACCTGGCGGGCGTCATCCTCAACCGCACGGCGGGCGAACGTCACCGCTCGGTCCTGCGGCGCTCCATGGAGACCCACACGGACATCCCGGTGCTCGGCATGCTCCCCAAGATGGTCAGCAACCCCATCCCGGAGCGGCACATGGGCCTCATGTCCGACCAGGAATACGACGGCTCGGGCCATCTGGACGCGCTGGCCGACCTGGCCTCGGAGTGGCTCGACCTGGAGGGCATCGAACGGGCGGCCCTGGCCGCGCCCGATTTCGGCCCCACGCCGCCGCCCATATTTCCCGGCGAGCCCGCCGCAAGAAAGGCGCGCATCGGCTACGTGCACGACGCGGCCCTGTGGTTCTACTACCCGGAGAACCTGGAGGCCCTGGAGCACGCCGGGGCGGAACTGGTCCGGTTGAGCCTGCTCGATCCCGAACCGTGGCCGGAGGTCGACGGCCTGTACCTGGGCGGGGGGTTTCCCGAGGTCTTTGCCGAGCGCATCGCGGCCAATCGGCCGGTCCTGGACCATCTGCGGGCCCTGGCCGAGTCCGGGCTGCCCATCTACGCCGAGTGCGGCGGGTTCATGGTCCTGTGCGAGCGCCTCGAGATCGACAACGCGTCCCACGCCATGGCCGGGGTCTTTCCGCTGACCACCTCCTTCTGCCCGCGTCCCCAGGGGCTGGGCTACACCGAGGCCGAGGTGGTGGCGGACACGGTCTTTTTCCCGGCAGGTACCCGCGTGCTGGGCCACGAGTTCCACTATTCCATGTGCGTGTCCGAACGCGCCGGAGAACTCGAACACGGTCTGCGCATGGTCCGGGGGCAGGGCAGCGCGCTGGGCCGCGACGGATTCCTGCACCGCAACACCTGGGCGGGCTACAACCACATCCACGCCCTGGCCGTTCCCGGCTGGGCGGAGCGGTTCGTGGCGGCCGCTGCGGCCCGCGCCACAGGCGCACGCCCGTAAATTTCTTGTCTCGGCACGCTCTTTCGTGAGAGACTGCCGGGGACGAAAAAACACCCTAAAAGCGAGCTTATGATGAGCATACCGTTTATTGACCTGAAAACGCAGTACAGACAGATAGAGAAACAGATAAAGCAGAACATCGACAACGTCCTGGAGCACGGGGCCTATGTCATGGGGCCGGAGATCGGCGAGATCGAGGCCCGGTTGTCCAATTACGCGGGCGTGTCCTTCGGCGTGAGCTGCGCCTCGGGTACCGATGCGCTGATGATGTCCCTGATGGCGCTTGGCGTCGGTCCCGGCGACGCGGTTTTCACCACCCCGTTCACCTTCATCGCCACCGCCGAAGTGGTGTCCCTGCTGGGTGCGACCCCGGTCTTCGTGGACATCGACCCGGTGACCTTCAACATCGACGCCGACGACCTGCGGCGCAAGATCCGCTACGTCCGCGAGAACCGCAAGGACCTCAAGGCCCGGGGCGTCATCGCCGTGGACATCTTCGGCCAGCCCGCCGACTATGAGGCCATCGAGCCCCTGGCCCACAACGCCGGGCTGTGGCTCATCGTGGACGCTGCCCAGTCCTTCGGCGCGACCTACAAGGGCAAGTCCGTCTGCGCCCTGGGCGACATCGCCTGTACCTCCTTCTTCCCGGCCAAGCCGCTCGGCTGCTACGGGGACGGCGGCATGGTCTTCGTGCACAACGAGGACCTGCACAAGCTGCTGGTCTCCATCCGCGTCCACGGCATGGGCGAGGACAGGTACGAAAACGACCGGCTGGGCATCACCGGGCGCATGGATTCCATCCAGGCCGCCGTGCTCCTGGCCAAGTTCGAGATATTCCCCAAGGAGATCGAGATGCGCCAGGTGGTGGCGGACCGCTACGCCGCGCTGCTGGCCGACGTGGACGGCGTGACCGCGCCTTCCGTCCCCGAGGGCAACACCTCGGTCTGGGCGCAGTACTGCGTCCTGGCCCGCGACAACGCCCACCGCACCGAGCTCATGGGACGGCTGGCCGAGGCGTCCGTGCCGTCGGGCATCTACTACCCCAAGCCGCTGCACCTGCAGAAGGCGTTCGAGTCCCTGAAGTACGCTCCCGGCGACTTCCCGGTGTCCGAGGACGTTGCCTCGCGCATCTTTGCACTGCCCATGCACCCGTACCTGACCTCCGAGGATCAGGAGAGCATCGTCAAGGTGCTCAAGGGGTAACCGTGGCGCTTTGGAGCTGGTCGGGCATACTGCGGGTGGTCAAGCCCGTGGCCGCCGGAATGGGGCTGGCCTTCCTGGCCACGGCCTGGGTGGACGGCCCGCCCGCGGTCAATTTCACCCCGGAGAGCCCGTATTCGGCCAAACAGGCAGAGATCGTGGAGTCCCAGGCCGAACTGGTCATCGAGCGGAACATCATGAAGCTCGGCTCCCTGCTCTCGTTCAAGGCCGCGGAACCCGCCCTGGTCGTCCCGCCCGCCGGAGCGGGCGAGGACGAGTCCGGCCTGTTCTTCGACCCGGACGGCAAGTCCGTACCCGCCGTCAAGGGCGCGGTGTCGGACTCCCCGGCGGTGCAGCCCTGACCCGGGATCCATCCTCTTCCGCCGCTGCGTCTCTTGCCCTGAGGTGAGGGCGCGGCGCCGGTTTTCCGTCCCCCGGCTGACGAGGGGGGCGGGATTTGCCAGCGGCGAACGCCTCTGGTAAGGGGAAACCCCCAACGACATTCCGCCGGGCGCGTCCCGGCACAAAGGAGCGATTCAATGATCAAAATGGAAACCACCATGGGCGACATCGTCATCGAGCTCGATTTCGAAAACGCCCCCAAGACCGCGGCCAACTTTCAGCAGTATGTGGAGGAAGGGTTCTACGACGGCCTGATCTTCCACCGCGTCATCTCCAACTTCATGATCCAGGGCGGCGGCATGGATAAGGATATGAAGGAGAAGGAGACCCGCGCCCCGATCAAGAACGAGGCCAACAACGGCCTGAAGAACGACTGCTACACCCTGGCCATGGCCCGGACCATGGACCCGCATTCCGCCTCTTCCCAGTTCTTCATCAACGTCAAGGACAACGGCTTCCTGAACTTCTCCTCCGAGACCCCCCAGGGCTGGGGCTATGCCGTGTTCGGCAAGGTCGTGGAGGGGCAGGACACCGTGGACAAGATCAAGGCGGTCGACACCGGCCGTCACGGCTTCCACGACGACGTTCCCCTGGAGCCGGTGGTCATCACCAAGGCCACCGTGGTCGAATAAGCGGTCGGCTTGGGCCGGCCGATTCGCTGCCGGCCCGATTGGAAAGGAAAAAGGCGCACCCAGATGGGCGCGCCTTTTTTCGTGTCCTGCCGAGATGGGTTTAGACCATCATATTGAGGCCGGTGTAGGAGGTGGCGTTGCCGCCTATGGCCAGCAGACCGCCGCCCTCGAACCAACTGGTCGGGTCGGTGTTGTCCGCGTACCACCAGGCCAGGGACTGCTGCCTGAGGCTGGTCAGCATCTGCGACTGGGAAAGTTGCGAGGAAGCCGTGGCATTCAGTTTGCCGAGCTGGATGATGTCGTAGAACTCCGCGACCTTGTCCGGGTTGTCCTCGAAATACTTGTTGATGATCTCGGCGTCCTTGGTTTTATCCGGGACCGTGACCTTGCCCGTGTCCGGGTCGTAGGTCATGGCGAATTCCTTGGACACGTCCACGCCCAGGGCCTTGAGGTCGGCCATGACCTCGCGGTCCCACTTGTCGCCCATCTCCTTCCGATAATTCTCCACGTCCGTGAAGGAGAGCCGGTTGTCGTCACCCTTGGGGATATTGTCAAGCAGGGCGGCGATCTCCGATTTGAGGCCGGTCGAGGCGCTGGTCTTATTGCTTTCGGTGTCCAGGGTCTCGGCCTTCTGGCGAAGCTGCTTTTCCTCCACGGAGGCCCGCAGCAGGGTATAGGTCCCGGTGATCAGATCGGATCCGATGGATGTCGTTGCCATTGTTTGCTCCCGCGAACTTGCACATGGGAAGGAATTTCCCATTGGTCGAACACAGCAGGAGTTGTGCCAAAGGCGCGCTGCCGGAAACGGCGGCGGGGAGGGAGCTAGCGGACCAGTTCGGCGGACAGGGCTTGGGCCACGATGTCGGCCACGGCGGCGGTGCCCTTTTCGGTCAGATGCACGGAGTCGTACATGTATTCCGGCGTGCCGGGGATGCGCGCGGCCAGGTCCACGAGGAGCACGCCCTGCTCGGCGGCCACCCGGCGGGTGGTCTCGTTAATGGCCGCGTAGGCGCGCTGGAAGTCGTCATACTCGATGGAGAAGTCCTTGAGCCGGGCGGCAGTGGCCTCGCGGTAGGCGTCTGAGTCGAGGGTCAGCCGGTTGAACTGCGTCATGAGCACCGGGGTGATGGCGTACTTGCGACAGATGAAGACGAACAGCTCCTCCATGGCCGCGAACTGGGCGGTCATGGCCTCCACGTTCAGGGTGGCGGGCTTGCCCCGGTACGGATCGTAGTCGGTCTTAGGCATATCCAGGAAGCGGTGGCCGAGTTCTCGTTCCAGGACCCATGCCTTGACCGGGTTGTAGTCCTTGTCCTGGAGCATGGAGCGGCGGGCGTGGGGAGCCCAGTAGTCGCCCGCGAGCATCAGGAACATGGCGTCGTTGATGCCGTGCATGAGCACCGCCGCATCGGGGTGCATGGGCACGACCTTGCCGAGCAGGGCAAGCACGCTGTGGTTGGCGGTGCTGCCGCTCTTGCCGCCGTTGTAGGCGTTGACCCGCCTGTTCGTGCGCTCCTCGAGGAGCCGCCCGGCCAGATACGGGAACCGCTGGTCCTCGGGGTTGTGCAGGCATTCCGTGGTGGACGCGCCCAGGAAGACGATTTCGAGCTCCGGGTCGTCGTGCACCCTGGAAGGCTCGATGAAGCCGTTGTCGTCGCACCTGCGGACGTACTGCTCGTCGGAATTCCAGGCGGAATGCCGGGTCTCGGACAGGGGGGAACATTCGCGCAGCACGATGTGCCGCTCATAGCCACGCTTGGCGTCTTGCGCCAGGGCGCGGTAGCCGAGCCACGCACCGCCCGCCACAGCCAGCAGCAGGAGGCAGCCGAAGAGGACGCCGATGGCCCGGGCGTGTTTCTCGAAGGGGTTGTTCTCGCCGCTCACTCGCGCCTCCGGGCTAGTCCAGGTCGAACTGTTCGCGCCAGTCGCCTTGTTCGCGCCATTCGGGCTGGTCTTTCTTGGCGAACAGGAAGTCGCCGACCACGAGATAGTCCATCTCGGTGCGCATGAAGCAGGCGTAGGCGTCGTCGGGGGTGCAGACGATGGGCTCGCCCCGGACGTTGAAGCTGGTGTTGACCACCAAACCGCAGCCGTGGCGTTTCCGGAAAGCGTCGATCAGTCCCCAGTAGCGCGGGTTGGTCCGGTTGCTGACGGACTGGATGCGGGCCGAGAAGTCCACGTGGGTGATGGCCGGGATGGTGGACCGCTGCACGTAGAGGCGGTCGTACATGGGCATGGAATCGTATCCGTCTGGAAGCTCGCGCCGCTGGGACTCATCCACCGGTGCCACCATGAGCATGTAGGGCGAGGGGCGGTCGATATCGAAATATTCGGGCAGCGCTTCCTCCATGACCGAGGGTGCGAAGGGCCTGAACCCCTCGCGGTACTTGATCTTCAGATTCAGCTTTTTCTGCATCTCCGGGTGACGCGGGTCGCCCAGGATAGAGCGGTTGCCCAGTGCGCGGGGGCCGTACTCCATGCGTCCCTGGAACCAGCCCACGGCATTGCCGTCGGCCAGCAGGTCGGCCACGGCGGAGGCCAGGTCCCCGAAGTCGGCAAATTCGGTGTAGGGGGCCTTGTGCCGCCGGGCCGTGCGCAGGGTCCGGGAGCGGTCGAACTCCGGCCCCAGGTACGCGCCCTGCATGGAGTCTGCGGGTTCCACGGTGCGCGGTTGTCCCTGCCAGATGTGATGCCCGGCCAAGGCCGCGCCCAGCGCCCCGCCCGCGTCGCCCGCGGCGGGCTGGATCCAGATGTCGTCGAAGGTCCCGCGCCGGAGCAGTTTGCCGTTGGCCACGCAGTTCAGGGCCACGCCGCCAGCCATGACCAGGTTGGCGCACCCGGTCAGATCACGGGCGGTCTCCGCCAGGGTGAAGACGATTTCCTCGGTGACCTGCTGGATGGCCAGGGCCAGGTCCATGTACTCCTGGGTGATGGCCGTCTCCGGCTGGCGCGCCGGGATGGAAAAGAGTTTTTCCCACTTGGGGAAATTGCACATGGTCAGGCCGGTGGCGTAGTTGAAGTACTCCATGTTCAGGAGCATGGAGCCGTCTTCGCGCACGTCGGCCATCTCGTCGAGGATGGCGCGCTTCCACGCCTCGATGCGCGGAGCCGAAGCGTTGCCGTAGGGGGCGAGACCCATGAGCTTGTACTCGCCGGAGTTGACCCGGAAGCCGCAGAAGGCGGTGAAAGCGGAGTAGAGCAGCCCCAGGGAGTGGGGGAAGTGGAGTTCCCGAAGGATGGAAATGTCCTTGCCCGACCCCTTGCCGATGGTGGTGGTCGCCCATTCGCCCACGCCGTCCACGGTCAGGATGGCCGCTTCCTCGAAGGGCGAGGGGTAGAAGGCGCTGGCTGCATGCGAGAGGTGGTGCTCGGGGAACAAGACCTTGGGCTTGCCTTCGCCGAGCCGGGCGAACTCGTCGTTCAGCATCCGCCGCATGAACAGCTTTTCCTTGATCCACACCGGGATGGAAGAGAGGAAGGAGGTCAGGCCGCGCGGGGCGAACCCGTTGTAGGTCTCCAGCAGCCGCTCGAACTTGAGGTACGGCTTGTCGTAGAAGGCCACGGCGGTGAGGTCCGCCAGGGTCAGCCCGCCCTCGCCGAGCACATACTTGGCCGCATGGTGCGGGAACCCGGCGTCGTGCTTCTTGCGCGTGAACCGTTCCTCCTGGGCGGCGGCCACTGGACGGCCGTCCACCAGCAGCACGGCTGCGGAGTCGTGGTAAAAGGCGGAGATGCCGAGAATCGCTTCGGACATGGCTGCCTAGAACACGGTGTAGATGAACGGGGCGATGGCGGAGCCGCTGGTCAGCACGATCAGCACGCCGAACAGGAGGAGGACCCCGATAACAGGCAACAGCCAGAATTTTTTACGAACCTTGAGGAATCCCCAGAGGTCTTTGAGAAAATCCATTGCAACTCCTAGAAGGGGCGTTCGATCTCTTCGGGCGTGAAGGTATGGTCCCTGACCTCGAAGACCGAGGCGCTGGATTGTTTCCACTGCTTGAGCTTCATGGGGTCATGGCCCAGGACGCGGCGAAGCAGCGCCAGCGGGGTGAGCACCAGGAAGAAGACGACACTGAGGACCACCTTGGACATCACCGTGCCCAGCGCGTTGGACAGGCCGAGCCACGCCCTGGCCGCAAGGGTGTATGCCTTGGGCCAGACCATGTTCAGGACCAGGAACGCGACCGAGGCCAGGAACCAGTCCCGGCCTCCGGTGAACAACCCGGCCAGCAGGCAGCCGAGGACGACGGCCATGCCGGTGTCCACGCACTCCCTGCGGGTGACGGTTCCGGGAATGAATCCCGTGTGCGGTTTGTGTCCCGAATCGATCAACCTTACCACCTTTTCATTTGTCGGCTTCAAATGCCAAACTTGGGAAGGAAAAGCAAAGGTAAATCGAGACCGGCGCCAGATTAGCCGCCGAGATAGGCTCGTTTGACCTCGGGATCTTCCATAAGCTTGTCGCTGGGGCCTTCGGCCACGATCTCGCCGGTGTCGATGACGTATCCCCGGTGCGCGAATTTCAGCGCCAAGTTGGCGTTCTGCTCGATGAGCAGGATGGTCATGCCTTCCTCGTTCAGCTCCTTGAGGGTGCGGAACATGTCGTACATGAGCAGCGGGGCCAACCCCATGGACGGCTCGTCGAGCATGATGAACCGGCAGCCGGACATGAGCGCGCGGCCCACGGCCAGCATCTGCTGCTCGCCGCCGGACAGGGACTCGGAGCGCTGCTTCTTGCGTTCGTCCAGGCGCGGGAACAGGGTGTAGACGCGCTTGTAGTCGCGGTCGATCTCGGCCTGGCCGTCCTTGCGGGAGTAGGTGGCGAGCTTGAGATTTTCCTCCACGGTCAGGTTGCCGAAGATGTGACGTCCTTCGGGGACCAGGGCCATGTGCAGTTCGCCGACGATCTTGTCCGGGGCCATGCCCAGGATGGACTGGCCCCTGAACCGGATGTCGCCCTTGATGACCTTGGGGGCCTCGGGCGGCGGCAGCTGGGCCACGGACATGAGGGTCGTGGATTTGCCCGCGCCGTTGGCGCCGATGAGGGTGACGATCTCGCCCTCGCCCACGTTGAAGGATATGCCGTGCAGGGCTTCGATGTTGCCGTATTTGACGTACAGGTTTTCGACTTCGAGTATGGGATTGGTCATATGTTGTCGTCTCCAAGATAGGCCTTGATGACGGCCGGGTTGGACTGGATGTCTTCGGCGGTCCCCTCGGCGATGGTGGAGCCGAAGTCGATGACCTTGATCCACTGGCACAGCGAGGTGACGACCTTCATCTGGTGTTCGATCATGAAGATGGTGATGTCGAAGTTCTCGTGGATCCAACGCACCAGCTTGATCAGCCCCTCGACGTCCGAGGAGTTCAACCCCGCCGCCGGTTCGTCCAGGAGCAGGAGCTTGGGCCGGATGGACATGGCGCGGGCTATCTCCACCCGCCGTTGCAGCCCGTAGGGCAGGTTCTTGGGCAGCTCGCCCGCCACGTCGGTCAGGGACATGGCCTCGAGCAGTTCCTCGGCGATCTCCAGGATGCGCGCCTCGCGCGCCCTGTACTTCTTGCCGCGGATGATGGAATCCCAGACCGAATAGCCGAGCCGGTAGTGCTGGGCGATGCGGATGTTGTCCAGCACGGTCATGTCGTGCCACAGCCGGATGTTCTGGAAGGTCCGGGCGATGCCCATGGAAGTGACCTGGTGGGGCTTCAGCCCGGCCGTGGGCTTGCCGTCGAAGGTGATGGCCCCCTCGGAGGGCTGGTAGAAGCCGGAGATCAGGTTGAAGATGGTGGTCTTGCCCGCTCCGTTGGGGCCGATGAGCCCCATCAGCTCGCCGCCCTTCATGTCCACGGAGAAGTCGCTCACGGCCTGGAGGCCGCCGAAGCGCTGGGTGAGGCCGTCTATTTTAAGCAGTGACATGACGGTCTCCTATTTGAAGGTGTAGAATTTCTTGAGTTTCGGGAACACGTCCGACAACTCCTTGTTGCCCATGATGCCTTCGGGCCTGAACTGCATGATCAGGACGAGGAGCAGGGGAATCATGACCCACTTGATGACGCCCGCCGACGGTTCCCAGTCCGGGAAGATGAAGGTCGCGGGGGCGAGCAGGAAGTCCATCAGCGCCTGGGAGCGCAGGATTTCGAGCAGGGCGGTGAAGACCACGGCCGAGATGACCGCGCCCGACAGGGAGCCCATGCCGCCCAGGTAGACCATGACCATGGCCTCGGTGGACTTGAGGATGTTGAAGGACTGCGGGTTGACGTAGCCGATGATGTGGGCGAACAGGCCGCCCGCGCAACCGGCCAGTCCGGCGGCGATCATGAAGTTCACGGTTTTGATCTTGTTGGTGTTCACCGACATGATCTCGGCCGCGGTCTCGTCCTGGCACACGGCGTTGACGCCCTTGCCGTAGGTCGAGGTGATGAACCGGCGGATGACCCAGATGTTGAACACGGTGAAGGCGATCACGTAGAACAGGACCCACGGGAAATCCTTGCCCATGGAGAGCCAGCCCGGGGTGTTGTCGACCATGGCCCAGACCGTGTCCTTCATGCCCTGGAAGCCGCGCGAGCCGCCGACGAAGTCCATGTTCTCGATGGCCGAGATGACCATGTAGTTCACGGCGATGGTGATGATGGCCAGGTAGTCGTCGCGGGTCTTGAACGAGGGCAGCGCCACCAGGATGGACGACAGCGCGGCCATGGCCCCGCCCGCCAGGATGATGAACGGGAAGACGAAGACGGCGGATGCCTCGGGCAGCATCGGGTCGCCGAACTTGTTGCCGTAGAAGAGCACGGACAGGATGGAGGCGACATAGGCGCCCACGCACATGAAGGCCGCGTGGCCGCAGGTGAATTCGCCCATGTTGCCGTTCACCAGGTTGAGCGAGGTGGACATGATGATGTTGATGCCCACGAACATGATGACGGCCTGGATGTAGTTGTCCAGGATCCGGAACTGGGCCAGCAGGATCAGGATCACCGCCGCGGCCGCCATGAGGATGTTGAGAGAGTATTTCTGCATCTTGTTCTCCCAACTAGATCTTGGTGGATTGCGGCATGCCGAACAATCCAGTCGGCTTCATCCACAGGATGATCAGCAGGATGGTGAAGGCAAACAGGTCGCGGTAGGTGGAGGGGAACACGGTGACCACGCCGACCTCGATGAAACCGAGGAGGAAGCCGCCGTAGAACGCGCCCCGGATGTCGCCGATGCCGCCGACAACCGCCGCGATGAACGCCTTCCAGCCGATGATCATGCCCATGAAGGGTTCGAGGACCGGGTAGGACATGGCGAAGAGCAGCCCTGCCAGCCCGGCGAAGCCGGAACCGAGGATGAAGGTGAAGACGATGATCTGGTCGATGGGGATGCCCATGAGCGGGATGGCGAACTTGTCGTAGGAGATGCCGCGCATGGCCATGCCGATCTTGGTCCTGGTGACGATGAAGTTGAGGAAGGCGAAGACGGCGATGGCGGCGACGATGACGATGACCTTGAGGTTGGTCAGGGTCACGCCGTTGATGTTCCAGATGGCCTTTTCGACGAGTTCGGGGAACTTCAGGCGGCTGGCGCCCAGGACGGCCAGGTTGGAGTACTCGAGGATCAGGCCGCACATGAGCGCGGTGATGACCACGTAGAGCCGGTGCGCGCCCTTGCGCCTGAGCGGCCGGTAGGCGATGCGCTCCAGGGTGACGCCCACGCAGGCGGTCAGGAACATGGTCAGCGGGACCGCGAACAGGAATGTCGCAAAGGGTGACAGACCGAGCGCGGGGCCGAGCAGGAATCCGGCCACGAAAAATGCGATGTAGGCACCGACCATGAAGATGTCGCCATGGGCGAAGTTGATCAGGCGGAGCACGCCGTACACCAGGGTGTAGCCCAACGCGATGAGCGCGTAGAAGCTTCCCCACTGCAGGGCGTTGATGATGTTCTGAATGATGAAGTCCACGATAGCCTTCCTGGGAAAAATCGTTGGCTTTGGGCCGGTATATCCCGTCGGCCCGGTGCGGGTATAAAAGAGCGGGGGCCGTTGGCCCCCGCTCACCTAAGCTTAACTATGCGACGACTTACGGGCAGACGGACTGCTCGAAGACGAACTCGCCCTGGTCGGAGATCTTGACCACGACGGCGCACTTGATCGGGTCGCCCTGTTCGTCGAACTTGGACTTGCCGGTGATACCGTCGAAGGACTTGATGGCGGCCAGGCCGTCACGGATCAGCTGGCGCTCCTTGCGCGGGTTGGAGTCAACCTTGCCCGCGTTCTGGATGCCCTGGATCAGCAGGCCGATGGAGTCCCAGGTCAGAGCGGCGTAGTCGGCGGGGGTGGCGCCGTAGGCCTTCTCGTAACGGTCGATGAAGACCTTGGTGGCACCCGTGGCGCCGGCGGCGGCGTAGTGGGTGGAGAAGAAGTTGCCGTAGCACTGCTCGCCGCAGAGCTTGATCAGGTCGGGGGTACCCCAGGCGTCGGAGCCCATGAAGGGACCGGTGTAGCCGAGGTCACGCGCCTGCTGCACGATCAGAGCGACCTGGTTGTAGTTGTCGGGAACGAAGATGAAGTCCGGGTTGCCCTTGATGACGGTGGTCAGCTGGGCGGAGAAGTCCTGGTCCTTGGTGCCGTGGGACTCGAAGGCCACGACCGGGCCGAGGCCCTTGGCTTCCCAGGCGGCCTTGAAGATCTCGGCCAGGCCCTTGGAGTAGTCGTTGGAGACGTCGAAGATGACCGCAGCGGTCTTGGCGCCGAACTTGGCGGCGGCGAAGTCGGCGGCAACCGGGCCCTGGAACGGATCCAGGAAGGCGGCGCGGAAGACCCAGGGGCGATCCTTGGTGGTGTCGGGGTTGGTGGACCACGGGGTGATCATCGGGGTGCGGTTATCGTTGCAGGTACCACCGGCGGGCACGGCCTGCTTGGAGGAGTTGGGGCCGATGATGGCCACGACTTCTTCCTGCTCGATGAGCTTCAGAGCGGCGTTGACGGCGGATTCGGCCTTGGACTCGTTGTCCATGTAGACGAATTCGAGCATGTACTTCTGACCGCCGACCTCGACGCCGCCGGCGTCATTGATGTCCTTGAGGTACATCTCGGCGGCCTTCTTGGAACCGTCGCCCACCTCGGGGATGTCGCCGGTCAGCGGAAGGTTGAAGCCGATCTTGATGGTGTCGGCGGCCAGGGCCGGGATGACCATCATGGTGCTCAGCACGAAAGCCAGGGCCACCAGGCCCATTTTGCGCAAATTCAGTTTCATTACTCCTCCTCTCAATAGGAATTATGGTTGCTGAAGAAAAAACAGAGTTGATTCATACACCAAAACCATGGTGAGAGGAAGCGGTTTTGCGTAGTACATTTTTGCAAATCGGGTGGTATGGTTGAATAAATTGCGCCGTTCTTGAAAAAATTCGGTCGAAAAATCTTCAAAATATTTTTTTTGACAAAGGAAATTTTTCATTAATGTGATAAATCGGGCGCGCCGGTTGGCCCTGCATCGGGGTATTTCCTAAAAGGGAGAGGATGTTAGGCCGTTTCGGGGCACCAAAAAAGGCCGGTCCCGTAGTCGGGACCGGCCTCTCGGTTCGGTTCGGATTTCCGGCGGCTATGCCTGGCCGGTCTCGTCGTCGGCGCCCTTCTTGGCGGCGGCCCGTTTCAGCTTGGCCTCGGCCTTGGCCATCTCCTCCTCACGCAGGGCGCGGCGCAGGACCTTGCCGACCATGGTCTTGGGCAGGTCGTTGCGGAACTCCACCTGGCGGGGAACCTTGAAGTTGGCCAGTTTCTCGCGACAGAACGAGATGACGTCGCTGCGCGACAGGGTCGCGCCCTCGTGGGGCACGACGAACGCCTTGACGATCTCGCCGCGCGCCTCGTGGGGGATGCCCACGGAAACGGCCTCCTTGATGAGCGGATGGCTGTGCAGGACCTCGTCGATCTCGCGGGGGTAGATGTTGTACCCGCCGGAGATGATCAGGTCCTTCTTGCGGTCCACGATGTAGAAGTAGCCTTCCTCGTCCATGGTGGCGATGTCGCCGGTGTAGAGCCAGCCGTTGCGGAGCACGTCGGCGGTGGCGTCGGGCCGGTTGTAGTATCCCCGCATGACCTGGGGGCCGCGGATGACCAGCTCGCCGCGCTTGCCCGGAGGCAGCGGTTCGCCGCCCACCTCCATGTCCACGATCTTGGCGTCGGTGTCCGGGAAGGGCAGACCGATGGAGCCGTTCTTGCTCTTGCCCACCAGGGGGTTGAAGTGGGTCACGGGCGAGGCCTCGGTCAGCCCGTACCCCTCGGTGATGGCGGTGCCGGAGCGGGCCAGGAACTGCTCCATGTAGTCGACCGGCATGGGCGCGGACCCGGACACGCAGACCTCGATGGACTTGAGGTCGTACTTGTCGATGTCCTTTTGCTGGAGCAGCGAAATATACAGGGACGGCGCGCCCGGAAAGACCGTGGGCTTGAGCTTGTGGATGCCCTTGAGCACGTCCAAGGGGACGTAGCGGGGGAAAGGGGCCAGGGTCGCGCCCAGGCTGGTGGGCCAGGCCAGGCAGGTGGTCAGCCCATATATATGGAAATAGGGCAGGATGCCGAGGAAGGTTTCCTTCTTCTTGCCCAGGGTGTGCATCATGGCGTGGCACTGCTGCATGTTCGCGCCGATGTTGAAATGGGTCAGGATGCACCCCTTGGCCACGCCCGTGGTCCCGCCGGTGTACTGGAGCAGGGCGGTGTCCTCGGCGTCCACGCGTTCCTCGGTGAACGCCCCGTTCCCCTTGGTCAGCTCCTTGAAGGGGCGCACGGCCATGCCGTCATACGGCACCCTGGGCGAGGTGCGGTTCTTCTTGGCCTGCAGGGCGTAGAGCAGGTTCAGGGGGAACTTGAGCCCCTCGCCGATGGTGGTGATGTAGAACCGTTCCACCGGGATGGAATCGCGGAGCTTTTCGAGCTTGGGCCAGAGCAGGTCCAGGGTCAGACAGAAGCGCACCCCCGCGTCGTTGAACTGGTGGATGATCTCCGTCTCCATGTACAGGGGATTGGTCATGACCCCGATGCCCCCGGCGCGGAGCACGCCCCAGAAGGCGATGATGGTCTGGGGCAGGTTGGGGAGCATCAGCGCCACGCGGTCGCCCTTGCGGATGCCGGCGTCGCGGAGGTTGGCGGCGAAAACCTCGCTCTGAGCCTTGAGCTTGGCGTAGGTGATCGACCAGTTGCGGAACACGATGGCCTTGCGCTTGGGCCACTTGTGCGCGGCCCTGTCCAGGAATTTGAACAGCGGGATTTTCTCGTAGTCCAGGGTTGGCGGCACGTCCGGGTCGTAGGACTTGAGCCATGGGCGGTCGATCTGCTCCATCGGGGGTTCCTTTGCAGGGGTTTGGTGTCGAAATTGCCCGCTGAAGGTATAATAGGCGGGTCACGGGGTCAATATGGCTTGTTTCAAACGGTGCGGATCGATTCGTCGGCCCGGAATCGGCACGGATTGCCGGTTTGGGCCCTTCTCCGTCATCGGGGTGGAGCGGGTGAATATCCGCTGCGAAGACGGCGGGTTGGCGTCCGCCGCCGGTCCTCGCCGTCCGGGGCGGGCCGCTGGCAGATTCCTTGCATGATCCCGGGCACCCCCGCTTCGGCGGTAAACATTGCCCCGTGGACAGAAATTGTTCGGTAAGTTAATGATCGAACGGCGGCGAGGGGGCCGGGAAGGAAGGACGAAAAGTCGGAGATTTCCTGCGGAACGCCGAGTTGACAGGGGTATGGGCCGTGCCTAAGGTGGACGATCCGGCAGAACCGGTCCCACTGCGGGCGAATGAATCATTGACCGAGCGAATGACCGAGGCGAGCAGATGTCTGGAAATGCCGAAAACATGGTGACCGGGATGCTGATAACCAACGGGTGCTATCTCAAGCCGAGCAAGAGCACCCGCGTCCTGGCGATCCTGGACGCGCTGTCCCGGGATTCCAGCCTCTCCCAGTTCGAGCTGGGGCGCAGGCTGAACCTGTCGGGCGCCATGGTCAACCAATATCTCAAGCAGTTGCAGCAGGAAGGGCTGGTGGAGTTCCTCCCGGTGAACGGGAAGAGCTACAACTACGCCCTCACCGAGCAGGGACGCCGGTCCCGCCGCCGGATGTTCTCGGACTATTCCTCGGAGACGGTCCGGCTGTATTCCACCATCAAGGCGTTCGTGCTGGACAAGCTGCAACAGCTGGAGGTCGAGGGGAGCCGGGACCTGGCGCTCTTCGGCGCGTCCGAGACCTGCGAGGTGGTGCTGTCCGCCATCAGGGGGACGTCCTTCAAGATCATGGCCCTGCTGGACAACGACACCCGCAAGCAAGGGCAGCTTTTCCACGGCCATGTGGTCTCCGCGCCGCATGTCCTGGGCCAGGTCGATTGCGACGCCGTGGTCATCACCTCCTTCGGCAAGCAGGGCGAGATATACGAGCAGCTCAAGCCCTATGCCGACAGGCGTGGATTCCAAATCGTGAGATTCTGATATGAAACCGATCCAATCCGTCACATTGCGTTCAGGCATCACCATCGGCAAGGGGCATCCCTGCTTCGTGGTCGCCGAAATCGCCAACAACCACCAGGGCGAGTTCGAGATGGCCAAGCGGATGATCGACGAGGCCGCCGCGGCCGGAGTCCAGGCGGTCAAGTTCCAGAAACGGGACAACGAGGCGCTGCTGACCCGCGCGGGCAGGGCTGCGCCCTACACCGGCCCCAACAGTTTCGGTCCGACCTACGGCGAGCACCGCTCCGCCCTGGAGCTGCCCATCGGGCAGATGGCCGAGCTCAAGGCGTACAGCGAGGCGCGCGGGCTGGTCTTTTTCGCCTCGGCCTGGGACGATCCCAGCCTGACGCAGATCCTGGACCTGGACGTGGAGCTGCTCAAGATCAGCTCGGCCGAGCTGGTCAACGTCCCCTTGGTGCGCAAGTACGCCCGCGCCGGAATTCCGATCATCCTGTCCACCGGCATGAGCGGGCTGGAGGACATCGACGTGGCCCTGGGCGAGATCCGCGCCTTCCACGACGACGTGGTGCTGCTGCACTGCAACTCCACCTACCCCTGCCCCGAGGAGCAGATCGGCCTGCCGGTCATGGACGCGCTGCGCGAACGCTATGGGCTGCCGGTGGGCTACTCCGGCCACGAGAAGGGCATCGGTCCCAGCGTGGCCGCCGCAGCCCTGGGCGCGTGCGTGGTGGAGCGCCACTTCACCCTGGACAAGACCCTCAAAGGCACGGACCACCAGGCATCCCTGGAGCCGCACGAGCTGGCCGCCATGGTGACCATGATCCGCGAGGTGGAGAAGGCCGTGCAGGTCAAGGGCAAGGTGGTCTTTCCGGACGAGCAGGCCGCGGCCAAGAAGCTGCGCAAGTGCATCGTCTTCTCCCGCGACCTGCCTGCGGGCCACGTGCTGACCGAGGCCGACCTGACCACCCGCTGCCCGCGCGCGGGCGTCTCCCCGGTCCACTGGGACGAGGTCCTGGGCTCCACCCTGAGCCGCTCCGTCAAACACGAGGAGCCGGTGCAGTGGGATGCCCTGCGCACTCCCGAAGCGGTCTGCGCCGATGCGGCGTCCTCCTGAACCCGGAGGCCCGACGAATTACCGGGACGTCTCGCGAGCCGAGGCGTCCCTTTTTTGTGCGGCGGCTTGGGCAAGAAAATCATTCATCTAATAGGACTGGGCGTGCTAAGTACCGTGATGGCTGCAGAAAGCACTGGAAGGAGGGAAGCATGAGCCAGACCGATATTTTGCTCGAAACCGGCACCAATGAGCTTGAAATAATTGAGTTCTTCGTCAACGAGATGACGCCTTCCGGGGTTGAGAACCATTATTTCGGCGTCAACGTGGCCAAGGTCCTGGAGGTGGTGGAGGCCCCCGAAGGGCTGGAGGGTTCCGAGGCCGCGGCCCATCCCAGCTTTCTGGGGACCATTCCCCTGCGCGATTTGATCCTGCCGGTGGTGGACCTGTCGGTCTGGCTGGACATGGAGCGCGCCAAGGACGTCAACGAGCCGATCATCGTCACCGAGTTCAACGGCATGATCACCGGGTTCCTGGTCTCGGGCGTGACCCAGATTCACCGGGTCAACTGGGCCGACGTGGAGCCGCCCAACAAATATTTTTCCACCATGGACACCAACTGCATCACCGGGACCATCAAGATTCATGAGCATTTCGTGCTGATGTTGGATCTGGAGCAGGTGCTGGCCGACCTGGACGAGTCCGGGCAGACCCAGGCGAACCTGACCACCCTGGTCTCCGAAGAGCGCTACCGGGCGCTGGTGGCCGACGACTCGACCTCGGTCCGGCAGCTCCTGCAGCGCAATTTCTCGGAGGCCAACTTCGAGGTCTCCATGGCCCGCGACGGGGCCGAGGCGTGGAATTTCCTGGAGCGGATCAAGAAAGCCGCCGAGACCGAGGGCAAGAGCCCGCTGGACTTTCTGGACGCCGTGGTCTCGGACGTGGAGATGCCGCAGATGGACGGCTACACCCTGACCCGGCGCATCAAGGAGGACCCGGTCCTCAAGGTCCTTCCCGTGGTACTGTTCTCCTCGCTCATCTCCAAGTCCGTCATCCACAAGGGCAAGGCGGTCATGGCCGACGAGCAGGTGACCAAGCCCGAATTCCACGGCCTGACGGGCAAGGTCATCAACCTGATCCGCAGCTGGGATCGGGGACAGGGCTAGCCGACCACCTCGTCCAGCTGCCTGCGCAGGGTGGAGACGCCGCAGGAGTGGTGCATGTAGACCGGCACATCCTTGCCGCGCAGGGCGTCGAGCACGTCCTTGCGGGCCTTGTGGGACACCTTGTTGGTGAACATGACCACGAAGTCCACCTCGCCCAACGCCTTGGAAATCTTCCGCTCCTTGCCGGTGAAGTGCTTGAGCTTGATCCCGTTGCGCTTGGCTTCGGTCACGTATTCCTGTTTCAGCCTGTCCATTCCGCCGATGAGTGCTGCGCACATGATGGTCCTCTCTCTTGTTGAAATTGAAAATCGTTATCAATAAATACAGAGAAGGATGGGGGCTGTCAACACTCGCCCGGATATTTCCGGTAAAGGCGCACAGCCCGTTCGATTTGCTGATTATTTCTTGAGCGCCTTGCCTTCGTGCCAGGCCCGGCCCACCTGTTCGCCCACCGCCCAGTACCGGTTGTCCGGCATGGTCAGGGTGAAGGGGCGGACCTTTTCCACGTCCACCCGTCCGTCGGTCAGGAACCGCTCCTCGGTCCAGGCGGCCGCCACCTCGCCGAGAAACAGGGTGTCGTGGCTCAGGGCAACGTGTTGCACCAGGCGCAGCTCCAGCGCCAGGGGGCACTCCCGGATGAGCGGGACGTCCTTCAGTTCCCCGTAGTGGACGTCGAACAGGGCGGACTTGTCCGTCCGGTTTCCCGACACCAGGCCCGCGTAGTCGGTCTTGGCGACCAGGTCCACGGACGGGATGTTGATGGAATACCGGCCCGTTTCCATGATGGCCCGATGGCTGGCGTGGCCCTGGTTGACCGCCATGGCCATGACGCACGGCTCGTAGTTGGCCTGCGTGACCCAGGCCATGGCCATGAAGTTGGGCTTGCCGTCGAGGATGGTGCCGAGGATGACCTGCGGCGCGGGCAGGAGGAACGCGCTGTTGCCGATGTTGATCCGGTTCGTCATGTCGCCGCTCCTTGTTGGGGGTTGTTCGAACTGTTTATTCAGCCGGTTCCCAGGATTCGCCCTCGGGGTCGGCTTCGGGCAGGGAGCACGGTTCGGTTTCCACCACGCGGTTGCCCTGGCCCTTGTCGATAAGCGACGGAACGCTGCCGACCACCACGTTGACCTTGCCGCCCAGCAGCGCCTGGCCCCGGCTCCCGGTGAACAGCCCCAGGTCGGTCCAGGCGAAGGTGTTGGCCGTGGCCGACAGGGCTTCGAACGGGTAGCAGTACAGGGCGTAATTGGCCTTGCCGCGCACCCGGTTGTTGGCGAAGAACCCGCGCGAGCCGGTCTGGACGATGCCGCGCGCGCCGTCGCCACCGGCCATGATCACGTCGTTGCAGGTGACGACCAGGTCGTTGGCGTAGAGCAGCAGCCCCGTGGAGTTCTCGCCGCGCCCCTCGATGCGGTTTCCGGTGATGGAAATCCGGTTGTTGCGGCCAAAATCGACGCCGCCGGTGGTGTCGAAATACCAACCTGCGACTATTCCATTGGGGCCGAACTTGTGGGGATACTCGATTCCCTCGTCGTCCGTGGCGATACGGTTGCCCCGGATCACGATGGTCCCCCGGCCCTTGCCGTCCAGCGCGTTGTCCAGGACCTCGATGCCGTTGCGCGAGGCGCGGGTCACGATGTTGTCGCGGACGGTCATCTCCGCGCCCGTGGTCCAGTCCGCCAGCACGCCGAACCCGGCTACCATGTCCGGATGGTCGTTGATCATGTAGAACCGGTTCTCGGCGATGAGCAGGGTGCCGGTTACCGCGCCCTTGAGCGGCTCCTTGGGATGCACCAGCCGGTTGCCGATCACGATCCCGGCCTGGACCGACAGCTTGTCGCCGTCGTTCCACTCGATGGCCGATTCCTGCGGGATCACGTTCTCCACCTCGCAGCCCACGACCTCCAGGCCGCCCGCATGGGCGAAATGCAGCGGCGTCCCCCTGGCCCCGTCAAAATGCAGGGAGCGCACCGCGATGATCGGCCCGGTCCCAGCCGGGGGCGCATCGTCGTGGGGCAGCGGCGCGTACAGGGTCCAGGAACCGCCGTTGATGGTCGTCAGCGGTTGGCCCGAGCCGTCCGCCTGGCCCAGGATGCGCACGTTCCTGGTGATCTTGACCCGCCCCTCGGCTCCGAAGTCGAAGGTGCCGCGCAGGTGGACCGTGCCGCCCTTGTCCAAGGCGACCTGCACATTGGCCACATCCTGGGCCGGGTCGCCCGTGCCCGTGACCAATCCCTCCACGGCCAGGGCCGGGGCCGCGGTGCACAGCAGCGCCAGAATCAGGAAAGAAACTAGGTATCTCATGGATATGGCTTTACCCGTTTTGATGGACGCCTGTAAACCCGGACTCAATATCCCTGCCGGAATTCCGAGGTCCGGCGGCCCGCCTCGCGGAAATTCCGGTCGCGCGCATTGGTCCTGTCCTGCTCCTGCACCGCGCGGGCCACGGCCTCGCACGCCGCGCCGAGGTCCGCACCGCCCGACCGGATCAGCCGGACCTGCTCCTTCAGCGCCCGCTCCACCACGCGCTGGCCCGCCCACGAAGGATACCCGGACCACAACTCCGCCGCCTCATCCGCACGTCCCAGCTGCGCCGCCGCATAGCCCGCGTTCAAAAACGCGTCCGGTATCTCCTTGCGCGACAGGCACTCCCGAAGCACCCGCAGCCCGTCCTCGTCCCGGCCAATGCGTACGTAACACACGCCCGCCATGACCAGGTGCGAAGGCCGAACCCCCGCGCCCGTCACGGGTTCGGCTTCGAAATGCTCGTCGAACGCCGCCGCGCCCTCAAGGAAATACTCCCGCGCCTTGCCGAAATCGCCCCGCGACTCCGCCGCCCGGCCTCGCTCGAAATGCTTCTCGCCCCTGCGGTAGGGCTTCACCAGCTTGGAAAATATGGACATGGGCCGACTGTAGCCGTTTGCGGAGTGCAGGACAACTATCGGGTGATGGGGGATGCCTCCGGCGGGGCCTCGCCGGCCGGGCGTCTCCGACGGCCAGGGAACCCTTTGAAAAGGGTTCCCTGGACCCTCCCAAACTTTTTGTCGCTCGCTTCGCTCGGGGCCGTGCGAAGGCGGGATGGCGAGTGTTGGGTTGGGGATGGAGGCGGGGAGAAGTCTGGCTTGGCGGCAGGAGGGGCGGGTAGCGGGGAAGCGGTGTCCCGGAGTGTTCGCGCGGCCCGTTTACGGCGCGCGGATAACCGGCCCGCGCGAACCCTCCGGGACGGTTACCCACGCCGCCGGGCGGTTTGGTGGACAAGGGATTATGCAAGGGCGGCGTATTGAAACATGGGGTGAAGAGAGTCGTTATTTCTCTGTCAGCCCAACCTCGCGCAGCGACCCAAAAAGTTTGGGAAAAGGAGGGGATGGGGGGCCGGGGGAAGGGGAGGAAACAACCCTTTTCAAAGGGTTTTTCCTCCCCTTCCCCCGGCCGCCGGAGGCATCCCTAAAAAAAGACCCGGCCGGGCGCGCGGGGCGTCCGGCCGGATCGGGGGTATGGGTAAGGGCTCGTTTTAGTCTTCGGGCACGAAGTCGGAGATGGCGCACTCGGTGGTCAGCAGCATGCTGGACACGGAGGCGGCGTTCTGCAGGGCGATGCGGGTGACCTTTTTGGGGTCGATGACGCCGTCGGCCACGAGGTTGGTGAACTCGCCGGTGGCGGCGTTGAAGCCGTTGTTGCCCTTGAGGGCCTTGACCTTCTCGACGATGACGGTGCCTTCCAGGCCGCAGTTGTTGGCGATCTGGCGCAGGGGTTCTTCCACGGCGCGGGCGATGATGTTGATGCCCGCCTGGATGGTGTCGTCGTCGGAGGTGAGGTTCTTGAGGACCTTGCCCGCGCGCACCAGGGCGGTGCCGCCGCCGGGGACGATGCCCTCGTCGACGGCGGCGCGGGTGGCGTTCAGGGCGTCTTCCACGCGGTCCTTGCGCTCCTTCATCTCGATCTCGGTGGGCGCGCCGACCTTGACCACGGCAACGCCGCCGACCAGCTTGGCGAGGCGCTCCTGGAGCTTTTCGCGGTCGTAGTCGCTGGTGGAGTTCTTGGCCATGTTGGCGATCTCGTCGCAGCGGGCCTTGATGGCCTTCTTGTCACCGGCGCCGTCGACGATGAGGGTGTTGCCCTTGTCCACCACGACCTTCTTGGCGGTGCCGAAGTGCTCGGGGCGGATGGACTCCAGGGTCACGGCGGTGTCTTCGGAAACCGGGGTCGCGCCGGTCATGATGCCGATGTCGCGGACCATTTCCTTGCGGCGGTCGCCGAAGCCGGGGGCCTTGACGGCGCAGACCTTGAGGGCGCCGCGCATGGCGTTGATGGTCAGGCCTGCCAGGGCGTCGTTCTCGACGGTCTCGGCGATGATCAGCAGCGGGCGTCCGGCCTTGGCCACGGCTTCGAGGATGGGCACCAGCGGCTTGATGTTGGAGATCTTGTTCTCGGCCAGGAGGATGAACGGATTCTCGAAGGTCGCGGTCTGGTCCTTCTGGTTGTTGACGAAATAGGGGGAGAGGTAGCCGTTGTCCCACTGCATGCCTTCGACCACGTTCAGCTCGGTGGTCAGCCCCTGGGATTCCTCGACGGTGATGACGCCGTTGTCGCCGACCTTGTCCACGGCCTCGGCCAGGATCTCGCCGATGGTCGGGTCGTTGTTGGCGGAGATGGCGCCGACCTGGGCGATCTCGGAGGTCTTCTTGACCGGCTTGGCCATCTTGTCGAGTTCCTCGACCACGGCGGCCACGGCCATGTCGATGCCGAGCTTGATGCCCATGGGGTTGCGGCCGGCGGCGAGCAGCTTGACGCCCTCGTTGAACACGGCCTGGGCCAGGATGGTGGCGGTGGTGGTGCCGTCGCCGGCGATGTCGTTGGTCTTTTTGGCCACTTCCTTGACCATCTGGGCGCCCATGTTTTCGAGCTTGTCCTCGAGGTCGATCTTCTCGGCCACGGTGACGCCGTCCTTGGTCACCTGGGGAGCGCCCCAGGTCTTTTCGAGCATGACGTTGCGGCCCTTGGGTCCGAGGGTGACCTTCACGGCGTCGGCCAGGATGTTCACGCCGCGCTGCATGCCCTCGCGGGCCACCGCTTTGTAATCGATAGATTTAGACATGTTCCGTATCCCTTGAAATTTGATTGTCGGTTGTTACTGTCTTGGATCGCTCTTGGAAAAACCGTCCAGAAAGGTTCGAGTGCGAGGCGCAAAAAGGAATCAAGGCCGAAGCGTAGTCTTCCTACGCGAGGGTTTGATTCCTTTGCAGCAACGAAGCAATCGGGCCTTTATGGGCGGTTTTAGGCGAAGACTCCGAGGATGTCGTCCTCGCGCATGATAATCAGTTCGTCGCCGTCCATGGAGAACTCGCTTCCGGCGTACTTGGCGAACAGGACGATGTCGCCGTCCTTGACGGTCTTGCATTCGGGACCGGCGGCCATGATCACGCCGTTCTGCGGCTTTTCCTTGGCGGAATCAGGAATGTAGATGCCCCCGGCGGTCTTGGTCTCTTCCTCTTTCCTCTTGACGATAACGCGGTCGTTGAGCGGTTTCAAACCCATGAAAATGTCTCCTTATGATCTCTTCGCCGCAGGGATCGCGGCGTGTTTTTCGACTGGGGCAACAGATAAGTACGGTTTGGGTGGTGTCAACAGGCCCGGCCCATATTTTTCACGCCCGTCGCCGGGGTGCGGTTGAAATCCGGGGCAAAGCGCGGTAACCATGTATTGGTCAAGAAAATCAAATAGGAATGGAAAACGGGAAAGGTGAAGGATGAAATCCGCTTCACAACGGCTGGTGGTTGTTTCAAACCGCCTTCCGGTCGCTCTTGTCAAGGACGAGAACGGCTGGCAGGTGAAACAGGGCTCGGGCGGGCTGGTAACGGCCATGGCCCCGGTGCTCAAGAACCGGGGCGGGGTCTGGATAGGCTGGTCCGGCGCGCCCGCTGACGCGGACCCGGCGGATGGTCCGGACGCGGACATGGACCGGCTGTTCGACGACTTCACGGACGAGGCCGGGTACGAGCTGTGCACCGTGCCCCTGACCCAGGCGGAGGTGGACGGCTACTACTTCGGGTTCTCCAACGAGATCATCTGGCCCCTGTTCCATGACCTGCAAAGCCGCTGCCGGTTTCATCCCCGCTACTGGCGCTCCTACCTGGACGTGAATTTCAAGTTCGCCGAGGCCGTGGCCCGCAGGTCCACCCCGGACGACTACATCTGGATTCAGGACTACCACCTGATGCACCAGGCGTTCTTCCTCAAGTCCATGGGGGTCAGGCGCAACACCGGCTTCTTCCTGCACATCCCCTTCCCGCCGCCGGACATCTTCATGAAGCTGCCTTGGCGGGCCAAGCTCATCCAGGCGCTCACCGAGTTCGACCTGGTGGGATTCCAGACGGTCCAGGACCGGCGCAACTTCGTGAGCTCCCTGCACCGGCTCATGCCCGAGGCCAAGGTCGAGGGGCGCGGCGCGGTGGTCACCGTGAACATGGGCAACCGCAGCTTCCGGGCCGGGGCGTTCCCCATCTCCATCGATTTCGCCCAGTTCTCCAAGATGGCCGCGCAGCCGGACGTGCTGCAGAAGGCCGCCGAACTGAAGGAGGCGCTCCGGCACCGTCAGATCATCCTCGGCGTGGACCGTCTGGACTATACCAAGGGGATTCCGGAGCGCATCCGCTCCATCCAGACCCTGCTCCGGCGCTATCCCGACCTGCACGGCAAGGTGAACTTCATCCAGATCGCGGTCCCGAGCCGCGAGGAGGTGGACGAATACAAGGAGCTGCGCACCGAGATCGAGCAGTTGGTGGGGCGGGTCAACGGCGAGTTCTCCATCCCCGGCTGGGTTCCGGTGCACTATCACTACCGGAACCTGCCCCACGACGAGCTGGTGGGCTATTACGCGGCAGCGGACGTGGGGCTGGTCACGCCGCTGCGCGACGGCATGAATCTGGTGGCCAAGGAGTATTGCGCCTGCAACAACAAGGGCGACGGGGTGCTGGTCCTGAGCGAGTTCGCCGGGGCCGCGGCCCAGCTCCAGCGGCACGCCTACCTGGTCAATCCCTACGACATGGAGGGCATCGCCAAGGCGTTGCACCGCGCCCTGCACTGGGAGCCGGAAGAGCGCAAGATCCACATGGCCAAGCTGCGGGAGCAGATCCGGCGCAACAACATCTTCCGATGGGTGGATTCCTTCCTGCGCGCGGGCATCGCCAAGTCACTGGTGGACTTCCCGGAGATGGAGACCGTGCAGTTCGATCGAGCCTAGTAGGAGAACGGGTACTTCCTGCCGTCCTTTTCGTAGTTTTTCTGCTTGTCGAAGTTGAACCCGTCCAGGCTGATCCTGTCCGAGTCCTTTCGCCGCCGCCTGCACATCAGCAGAACGGCAATGGCGCCTGCCAGGAAGGAGAGGGAACCGATGATGATATATGTGACCATGATGACCTTGCTGTGTTGCGAATGTGGTTTCGGGGGCGCGGCTGCCTCCCGGAATCGTCGAATGATCCAAGAATAGGGCGAGCCGGGGGCCATTTCAACAAAAACCGGTGGATTTTTGTCGTCAAAGGGTGGCGGACATCGGTCTTTGCTTTCGCGTCCCCCTGGGCTAGGGTGGGACCATGCTGATTCTCAAGTGTGCCGACTGCCGCCGCAAGCTGTGGAAGTATTACAAGATCGGGCCGGGCGAAGTGCACCGCTGCCACAAGGACCGGATCAGGAAGGTCTGGAACATGGAGGAGCGGGACGGCAAGGTTTTCTGCCCCTGCGGCCGGGCCGTGGGCATCGACCGGGGGAGCTACTACACCATGGACAAGAAGGCGTTCACCTACAAGGGGACCAAGACCAACGGTTGACAGCCGGGTTCCCTTTCGGAAAAAATGTCGATATACCAGCGGTGAAACCCCTGAACCCAAGGAGTCCGGTTTTGAAGCGCTTACTCGTTGTCGCCCTTATGCTGGCGTGGGCCGTGACGGCTCAGGCCGCCACCGAAGACTGCAAGGCCATTCCCTGGGGAGCGCCCATCTCCGCGGTCGAGTCCATCACCTATTCCCACAGCGTGGCCGGGGTGAAGTACTACACGGTCACCAAGACCGAGCCGTGCGGCGTGTTCAAGATCCAGGGGGCCAACGTCACCTATGGGTTCCTGGACGGCAAGCTCTACACCGTGCTGGTGGAGATCGCCAAGGCCCAGGACGTGAAGCAGGTGGTCGCCACCCTCATGGATTCCTACGGGCTGCCGGACCACAAGAAGTCCGACGGCTGGGACGAGTACCGCTGGGAGACCGACGAGCTGAAGATCAAGCTCAAGAGCCAGTTCGCCACGGACCGGATCAAGATCGGCATGTACTACAAGCCGCTGATCCCCAAGGAATAGCGCCGCGCCGTCCGCGTTTGTTTCTGGCCGTCCCTTGTGGGCGGCCTTTTTTTCGCGACATTGCCTTTCCCGATCCGGGACTTATCCTCATGCGTGGAGGAACCCATGTCAAAACAGATGAAGAATTTTCTGACCATCGCCGGAATCGTCGTCCTGGCGGCGTTCCTGGCCTTCCTGTACGACTGCGTCGCCGGGCTCTCCGACTTTGTCGGGCGCATCAACCCGGCGCTTGCGCCGTGGGTTTTCTGGGGGCTGCTGGCCCTGGTGGGCGGCTCCATGGCCTGGTGGCTGGCCCTGATCCTGTCCCGGCCCAAGCCGCTGCTGGTCCACGCCGACCCCTCGCCCGAGGAGCTGGCCCGGTTCCGCCAGGAGCTGGTCAAGCGGCTGTCCAGGAACCGCATCCTCAAGGACGCCGGGGTCAACGTGCGCGACGAGTCCGGGCTGGAGCTGGGCTTGACCGTGCTGCGCAAGCGGGCGGACGAGGAGATCCGGAGCACGGCCAAGCGGGTCTTCATTGGTTCGGCCGTGTCCCAGAACGGGCGGCTCGACTCCCTGGTGGTCCTCTTCCTGATCACCCGGCTCGCCTGGCGCATCTCCAAACTCTACTGCCAGCGCCCGCCCTACCGGGAGCTGGTCAACCTGTACGTGAACATCGCCGTGACCTCCTTCCTGGCCGGTTCCATAGAGGAATTCGGCATCGAGGAGTACATCCACGAGCTGATCGGGCCGCTGTTCGCCGGGTCCGCCCTGGGCGCGGTGCCCGGTTCCGAGGCTGTGGCCGGGGTGATCACCACGTCCATCCTGAGCGGCTCCACCAACGCGCTGCTGGCCATGCGCTGCGGCATCGTGGCCCGCAACTACATGAGCCTCGACCTGGACGCGCGCGGGGCCATGCGCCGTTCGGCCACCCTGGAGGCGGCCCGCATGTTCATGTCCATCTCGTCCGAGACCGTGACCCAGGTGACGAAGCTGCTGGTCAAGGGCGCTTCGGCGGCGGTCCGGGGCGGGGCCAGGAAGACGCTCAAGACCATGGGCCGCACCGTGACCGGGGCCGCCGGTTCCGTGGGCAGCGGTGCCCGGACCGTGGGACGCGGGGTCACGGACTCCACCCGCTCGGTGGTGGACGGCGTGGACCGGGCCGTGGACAAGGCCGCCGGTGCCGTGAAGGGCGCGGCGGGCAAGGTCCGCGACGCGGCGCGCAAGGCGTCCGCCCTGGCGGGCAGGGCCGGGGGCGACGTCCGGCGGGTCGCGGGTTCGGCCAAAACCGCCATCCGGTCCACGGGTGGTTCCGTGGAGCGGTCGGTGCGCAAGGTCCGGGACAAGGCGTTGTTCTGGAAGAAGAAATCCGAAGACTAGAGAATGCGGCGCGCGCCGAGGTAATGCTCCGCCCAGAAGGGCGAGTTGAGGCTCGACTCCATGACGTTCTTGCCCGAGCTGGGGGCGTGCACGAAGGTGCCCCTGTCCGTGACCACGCCCACGTGGAGCGACTTGCCGTCCTTGTCCACCTGGTGGAAGACCAGGTCGCCGGGCCGGATGTCGGCGCGCTGCACGGGTTTTCCCGCGTTCAGCTGCTGCCAGGTCATGCGCGGCAGGGTCACCCCGTTCTGAGAGTAGACGTACCAGATGAACCCGGAGCAGTCGAAGCCGGTCCGGGGCGAATAGCCGCCCCATTTGTAGGGGGTGCCGACAAGTGAGCGGGCCAGCCGCACGACCTTCTGCTCGGCCGGGGTGGCGGCGCGCGGCGCGACCACGTCTTCCGGCGGGACCGGAGCGGGGCTTTTGCCCGCGCAGGCGGGGAGCAGGGCAGCGCAGGCCAGCAGGCAGGCGGCAAGAAAGAGCGGGCGGCGGAAGGTGGCGCGTCCGGTCATGCCGCCCCCCAGACTACCGCTTGACCCGCAGGAAGGACTTCACCGAGCGCGCGCCCTTGACGGCCTTGGCGTGGGCTACCGTCCTGGCGCGTTCGGCCTCGGAACCGACGATGCCGAGCAGGACCACGTTGCACTGCACGGTCTTGATCTCGATGTTGGTGGACTTGATGTCCATGTCTCCCACCAGCGCGTTCTTGACCGCGGCGTACAGCTTGAGGTTGTCCGTGGTGCCGCAGGTGTCGTTTTCCTTTTTGGGCAGCAGGTAGGTGGTCACCGAGCGCACGCCCTCGACCGACTTGGCGATCTCCACGGCGCGGTCCACCTGGGCGCGGGACTCGTACTCGCCGGTGATGTAGACCAGCCCCTCGTAGCTGGAGGCGTCGAAGTCGAGATACTTGACGAGATCGTCCGCCAGGAAGTCCTTCTCGATGATGAAGGCGATCTTTTCGTCGGTGGCGTAGTCGCCCACGGTGCGCTCTTCCCTGGCCACGTCGTAGACCGTGCAGCCGCCTGCGGAAAAAGCCAGGCCCAGCAAAAGGAGCATCAGGATCGGAAAGGATAAACGGTGCATGGGACTCCCCCTCGAGTTTCTCTAGATTTTCTCAATATAGCGGGTTTCCCGCCCGGAGGCAACAGCGGGCGGTCCGCCTCCATTGACCGTCGGTTCGTATGCCGATACACCAATATACTCATGGAGGTGTTACGATGAAGTGGAATCGCGCCGGAGCGCTGCTGTTGGCCGTGCTGATCCTCGCGGCTGCGGGGTGCGGCCCCAAGCGGCCCGTGCTCTACCCCAACGAACATCTGGACGCCGTGGGCATGCAGGTGGCTCAGGCGGACATCGACGACTGCATCATGAAGGCAGAGCGGGCCGGGGCCACGGCCACGGACGGAGGCGAGGCCGCCGGCAACGTGGCCCGGTCGGGCGCCATCGGCGCGGCGGCGGGCGCGGTATTCGCAGCCATCATGGGCAACGACGTCGGGCTGGGCGCGGCCGCCACGGGCGGCGCGGCAGCCGCAGGAAGCGCGGTCAACGAGGGGTTCAAGGCCGGGGACCCGGCGGCCATCCACAAGAATTTCGTGGACCGCTGCCTGCGCGAAAAGGGCTACGAAGTCATCGGCTGGAAATAGGAGAGGACCATGAAACGCCTTGTATTGCTGACGCTCATCTTCGTTGCCGTCGCCGCCCTTGCCGGGTGCGCCGCGCACGGGCCCCTGACCGAAACCCGCGACGGCAACGTCCTGACATTCACCCGCGCGGACACGGCCCGGTCCGTGACCGTGACCCTCGCCGAGGACCTGAAATACGACAAGCGCGTGCACCGAGACTTCATGGGCGCGAAGATCGAGGGCGACCTCTACCGCTCTCCGGACAACACCTCGGTGCTGGTCTCCTCCCTGAAGCGCACGGTCTTCCAGGACCTCATCGGGCGCGAGCTCGACGGTCCGGCCTCGGGCGTGCGCATCTACCCGCCCCAGACCTCCTGGCTGCCCCGGCTGTGCCAGCTGGTGCGCGCCTACGTGGTCGCCCTGGACAGCGACGTGGTGGCCGTGGTCAAGTTCGGGAATTATCGCGGGGAGAACGGCGAATGCGCCGGGGACGTGACCCAGGAAGGGTTCATGGCCGCGCGCTTTGACGAGGTCGCGGCCTTTGACAAGGCCGCGGACGAATCCATTCGCATCACCCGCTAGAGAACTCAGTCGAAGAGCAGGGCCAGGGCCGCGCGCAGGGCGTCCTCGTCCGGTGCCCACTTGCCGGTCCAGGCGGGCTTGAGGTTCAACGTCCTGCCGTCCGCCTGCATGGCGTAGCAGTGCAGCCGCATGGAGCCGCGCGACTTGTTGTCCCCGTACTTGCGGTCGCCCACCACCGGGTTGCCGCGCGAGGCGAGCTGCACCCGGATCTGGTGCGTGCGCCCGGTGAGCAGCCGCACGCCCAGCAGCGTCCGGTCCTTTTCCCGAACCAGTGACGTGACCCGCGCCAGGGCGTCCTTGCCCGACCCGGTGCGGACCTTTTCCCGGCCCGGCGCGCCCGATTTCTCCATGGTGTCCCGGAGCAGCGCGCCGTCCGGCTCCGACCACCGCCCGTCCACCCACGCCACATAGACCTTGCCCACCCCGCCCGACGCGAACAGGTCGTTCAGCCTGCGCAGCGCCTCGTAGCTCTTGGCCGCCAGCAGCAGCCCGGAGGTGTCGCGGTCCAGCCGGTGCGCCAGGGTGGGCATGAAGTCCGCGCCCGCGTACTTCGCCTTCAGCCGAGCCGTCACCGAATCGTCCACGCCGTCGCCGCCGTGGGCCGCCAGCCCGGCGGGCTTGGCCACGGCCAGCAGCTCGTCGTCCTCGAAGGCGATGACCAGCCTGCCCGGCTGCTCGCCCAGGCCGAGCGGGACGGACCTGTCCTCGCCCGGCGTGTACGGCGGGATGCGCACGGCCTGTCCCTCGGCCAGCCGGTCGAAAGGCTTCTTGCGGCCCTTGTCCACGCGCACCTGGCCGGTGCGGATCCATTTCTGGATGGCTGATCTGGGCACCTCGCCCGTGAGCCGCCGCTCCAGAAACTGCAACAGCTTCTGGCCGGACTCGGCCCTGGTCACGACAACGGTTTGAGCTTCAGGCATGGTGGGGGGGGCTCCGGCCCCGGGGGAAGGGGGAGAGGGAACCCTTTGAAAAGGGCTTCCCTCTCCCCCTTCCCCCGGACCCCCATCCCCCTCACCCTCCTAAACTTTTTATGTCGCTGCGCGAAAGGAGGGGGGAGCGGGGGGGGGCGGAGAAGGTTGGGGTTACTTTCGGTACCAGCCGCCGTCGGGCTTCTGGAGCCAGGTGCCGGAGGGGGCGGTTTCCGCGATCTGGGCCGCGCGGCGCTGGCCCACCAGGTCCGGGGTGGTGCCGGTCTTCCGGGCGATGGCCTGGTAGACCGTGGCCCGGTCCTGGTTCTCGGCGGCCACCACGTCGGCCTGCTTCTTGGCGCCCCGGAATTCCAGGTATCCCTGGTTGTTCTCGCCCACGGCGCCGTCGGCCAGCAGGGCGGCCACGGCGGGCTTGCGGGCGATCATGCGGTCCTTGAGGGACTGGGCCAGTGCCGAGGTCGCGAACAGGGTCACGGCCAGGGTGACGATGAGGATGAGGGTGGTCTTATTGCGCATTGGTCGCCTCCGGAGTTGCCGGGACTTCGTCGATGTCCGAGAAGAAGTCGTCCAGGGCCCGGTCAACCCGGACGTTCACGTCGATGGTGATGTGGATGGGCTTGACCTCCACCGGGGCCACTTCGACCTTGTGGCTGGTGGAGCAGCCGAAGGTCGTGGCCATCAGGAGGCAGGCCGCCAGAATGATGGTTTGTTTCATGACACGTTTTCTCCCTATTCGATCATCCGTGTGATGTCCTTATACAGCAAAATCCGGTCCAGTGGCACGCTGAAATTCACATCGAGCCTGAGTCCCTGGAAATTCGATCCCTTGACGTCGCCGGTCACGCGCATGAACCCGCCGAATTCCCGCTTGTACACGAAGGGCAGGGTGGAGGCGGGCTTGCCGTCCACGGAGAGCCGCACCAGCAAATCGTCGCCCACGGTGTCCGCCTTGATGCGCACCCACTTGTATTCGAAGTCGCGCACCGCCTCGCGCGCCAGCTCCAGCTGCCCGCGCTGGGGCGTTCCTTCCGGGATGGCGTCCACCAGATCCTGCATGGCGTCCACCTGGATGGTCCCGCCCTCGCCCGGCGTGGAGTGCAAAAATCCGCTGTTGAACGAAATTTTCCCGTTCTTCCAGGTCACGGGCAGCTCCCCGGACAGGGCGGCCGCGCCCCGGGCCTTGGCCAGCCCGAGCTGGGATAGGATTTCCGAAAGCTTCAGCTCGGAGCAGAACAGGGTCACGTTGTATTCGCGCGAGTCCGGGACCACCCGGAACGCCTTGCTCGAAACATGGCCGCCGCACCAGTCGAACCCGGCCTGCTCCACCAGCACGGAACCCATGGACTCCAGCTGGTAGGCCACCTTGCCGTTGGTCAGCACGATCTCGCCCGCCCTGACCTCGGCAAAGGATATCTGCTGGGCCGGTGCGCTGCGCAGGACGAAAAGGTCGGGCGAGGAAAAGGAAGCGTTGATGCCGACGGCGGTCACCGCCCCCTCGGACATGGTCAGGGAGCCGTCCCGGAGCCGCACTCCGGCCCAGCTCTCCACGCCGCGCTCGCCCACGCGCACGCCGCCGTCCGCGCCGAGCATGCCGGTCAGGACCACGCCCTTCAACCCCGGGGACAGGGTGGCCGGGTCGAACCGCCCGGACAGCACGTAGTCGTCGACCTTGAAGGTGATCTCGGTCCTGTTGCTGGTCATGGACGAGACCCCGGAGAAGGGGACCTTCAGGCCGGGCAGCAACTCGGTTCTGAGCGTGCCGCCGTAGGCCAGGTCCGTGCCCTGTTGGCGCACCTGCGCGGTCACGTCGCCCAGCTTGCGCTTGTCCATCTTCAGGCTGGACAGGGATATCTTGCCCGGCGTGTGCGCCCCGGGCGCGGGCCACTTGAGGGGCAGGGTCAGCCGCATGGGACCGGAGGTGAACCCGAACTGAGGCAGCCCGGTGCCGCGCGTGCCGCAGTTCAGGACCACGTCCGCCCGGCCCGGAGCCGCCGTGCCCTGCATGGAAAAGATGAACCCGTCCAGGACGATGACCCGGCCCGGAGCCTGAACCTCCAGCCGGTTCGGGTTGACTGCGGTGAAGGATACGTCCCACAGCCCGTCGCCCGCCTCGCGCCGCGAAGCGTCCAGCCTGCCGCCCATCTCCACCCCGGCACCGGCCAGGGAGAACTGCATGGACAATGCGTCCGCGCTCAGGCTGCCCGCCGGGACGGTCAGGGCCGCAGGATACGGCTCGGCCAGGGCCACCCGGTTCATGGAGAACCGGATTGTGCCCTCGGCCAGCTCGCTCTTGATCTCCACCACCGCGTCTTCGGCCAGCCGCACGCCCAGGGCGCGCAGGTCCGCGCCGGTCAGGGAGACGTCGAACGCGCCCACGGCATTGGCCGGGTCGGACAGATTCACTCGGCCCTCGGCGGCCAGGTCCGCGCTCCCGGCCAGGGGAACGGGCAGCAGGTCGTCGAACGCGCCCAGCCGCACCGCGTCGCCCGCCACCTTCAGGGACAGGTCGTCCAGGGTCGGGCCGACCACGCCGTCCAACCGCAGCCGCTGGTCGCGCGGGCGGACTTCGCCGCTGAATTCGATGGATTCGCCGGGAGTCACCTCGGCGTCGAAGGGGATGGAAACGGCGCGCCCCTCCACCGTGCAGTCCAGCACGGAATCGCGGATCACCACCCGGTCGAAGGGCAGCGGGGGAATCGACTTGACCGCGCCCGCGCCGTCGTTTTCGGAAGATGGCAGCAGGTCCAGCACCGGCAGCCTGAACTCGCCGCCCTCATAGGAACAGGCGAAGCGCAGCCCGTCGAGCCGCACGGAGTTCACCCTTCCCGCCTTGAGCGAGGCCGGGGTGTAGGTCACGTGCACGTTGGCCAGGGTCAACGCCCCCGCGCCGTCCCCCAACCGCACCGGCCCGATGTCCGCCGAAAACAACCCGGCGTCCCGAACCCGAAATTCCTTGAGCTCCAACCCCATGTCCCCCGCCAGCTCCGGCACCAACCGCTCCAGATACCCCGGTGTCCAGACCGTCAGCCACCACCCAGCGCCCAAAACCAGCGCCAGCAGCCACGGCAGGACCATGAAGGACCACCAGAGTATTCTTTTGCCAAGAGAAGCGGACATTTATTCTCTATACAAGCCTCCCGCGCCCCGTGCAAGGAAATGCAAGAAGCCTGCCCTGCCGGGCAGATGCACTGAGTGCAACGTTGGCCCCCCCATCTCCACTCCCAAACTCATTGTCGCCGCCTTCGCGAGGCAGGGTCGCAATCGATTTGTTTTTTTGGAACGCCTTTGAGGCGCAGCCTCAAACAGTGGCTCTCCTCCCCCGAAGTCTCGTCCGAAGGCCCTCTTCTGGAGTGTTTTTGAGGCGCAGCCTCAAACAACGGCTTTCATACCCGGCAATCCCGTTCGAAGGCCCTCTTCCTTCGCCCTTCTTCTCGTCAAGCAGCAGGGAGCGAGCCCTGTTCCGGACGCCTAGAAGCCGACCGCGAAGGGGCGACGGCTCTCTTCTCTTCTCCGCTCTTCTCTTCTCTTCCCGCCTCATCTCAAAAAACAAAAAAGGGCCGACACAGTCCCCCGTGTCGGCCCCGAATCTCAATCCACAATCTCAAAGAACCAATCAAAAAGCGCACCCGGGGCGCACCCCGGCCCCCCCTACGACATCAACCCCGGCAAAAACGTCACCAATCCGGGGAACATCAACAAAATCGCCACGCAAACCACATAGGCGGCCACAAAATACATGACCCCCCTGAACACGTCCGTCATGGATACTTCCGGGGCCATGGAGGCCACGATGAAGGTGTTCACCCCCACGGGCGGGGTGATCGCCCCCAGCGTGGTGACCACGGTGATGAGCACGCCGAACCACAGCGGATCGTACCCCATGGCCGTGACCACCGGGAAGAAGATGGGGATGGTCACCAGGAGCAGGGCCAGGGCGTCCATAACCATGCCGCCGATGACGTAGATCAGGCAGATGACCATGATGATGACCACCGGCGGGATGGGCAGCCCGGCCACCCAGCCCGCGGCCTCGAAGGGCAGCCGGGTGATGGCCAGGAACCGGCCGAAGATGACCGCGCCGAGCATGATGACCATGATCATGCAGGAGATTTTCAGGGAATCGCTGACCGCCAGCCTGAACTTTTCGAAGGTCATCTTGCCGGACAGGGTGGCGATGAGCAGGGCCAGGGCCGCGCCCGCCGCACCCGCTTCGGTGGGCGTGAACAGGCCGAGGAACAGGCCGCCCATGACCAGAATGAACAGGGTGACCATCTCGATGGAGCCGGGCAGGGAGCGCAGCTTTTCGGCAAAGGTGGTCTTCGGTCCCGCCGGACCCCAGTCAGGGTGCTTCTTGCAGAGGTACCAGATGGTGCCGAGGAAGAGCGTGGTCAGCAGGATGCCGGGGAGCATGCCGCCCACGAACAGGCTGGCGATGGACTGGCTGGTCTGCAGCCCGATGATGATCAGCACCACCGAGGGCGGGATGACCACGCCGAGCGTCGCGCCCGCGGCCACCGAGCCGGTGGACAGGCGGGATGACCACGCCGAGCGTCGCGCCCGCGGCCACCGAGCCGGTGGACAGGATGGGGCTGTACTTGAATTTCTTCATCTCCGGCAGGGCCACGGTGGACATGGTCGCGGCCGTGGCCGAGTTGGAGCCGCAGATGGCCGCGAACCCGGCGCAGGCCAGGACCGTGGTCATGGCGATGCCGCCCCGGATCTGGCCCATCCAGGCGTAGGCGGACTTGTAGAGCCGCTCGTTGACCCCGGAGTAGAAGCAGATCTGCCCCATGAGGATGAACAGCGGGATGACGGTCAGCCCGTAGTTGGAGAAGACGCTCCACATCTCGGTGCCGAGCATGCCCGTGGCCGCGTTCCAGTTGAGCACGTAGGCGAAGCCGCCGAAGCCGATGATGCCCATGGCGAAGGCCACGGGGATGCGGAAGAGGAATATGGCGACCAGGAGCAGAAGGGTTCCGGCGATGCCGGCGGTGATCGGATCCATGGTTACGCCGCCTTTTCCGCTGTCAGGACCTTGAGGGCGTCCACCGCCAGCACGAAGGCGAGGGCGATGCACCCTGCCGAGGAGGCGAAGACGAAGGGATGGTAGACGATCTGCAGGGTCTCGGAGACCTCGTTGGTCTGGACCAGGAACTGCGCCCATTTCCAGGTCTCGATGCCCGCCAGCAGGAAGAACCCGCAGGACAGCCCGTTGGTCGCGGTGTCGGCCAGCCTGCGGAACCAGGACGGGAACCGCGCCAGCAGGATGCCCACGGCGATGTGCGCCTTGCGGCGTTGGGCAAAGCCCAGGGAGAAGGCGGCCACCACCGCCGCGCGGCGCGCGCGCCGCAGGCGCGCCTGCCGGGCGCCGCGCGCGCGCGCGCGCGCGGCGCGCGCGCGCGGCCGGCGCGAAGGCGCGCGGCGGGAGCCGGGAGAAGGCGGCCACCACCGCGCCGAGGAAGCCCATCAGCTCGAAGGTGCCCTGCACGGGCATGCCGAAACCGGCGCGCATGACCATGTTGGCGCACGCCAGGAGCATCATGGCGACAAGGAAGAGCCCGGACAGGAATGCCAGGACCTTGGCGACCAGTTCGCTGGCCGCGTCCAGAAATCGTATCATGGGAAACCCGCAGTATGAAAAACGGTCCCGCGTGAGCGCGGGACCGTTCCGTTCATGGTTACTTCGCTTCGTACTTGGCCTTGAGGGCGAGCATGTCGGCCAGGACGGTTTCGGCGTCGATGCCGGCCTTGGCCGCGGCAACCTTCCACTCGTCCACCAGGGGAGTGCCGAGCTCCTTGATCTTGTCGTGCTCGGCGCCGGTCAGCTCGAAGACCTCAACCTGATACTGGTCCTTGGACCACTGCAGGGATTCCTTGATGTGGTTGTCCAGGTACTGGCCGGTCCACTGGGATTGCTCGCGGCCCAGGTCGTCGAGCACCTTCTTGACGTCGTCGGGCAGGGAGTCCCACTTGGCCTTGTTCATGATCACGGCAAAGGGGTAGACGGGCAGGTTGGTGATGGTCTCGTACCGGCAGCTCTCGGCGAAGTTGAAGTCCTTGAGCACGTCGAAGGAGGAGACCAGACCCTTGACCACGCCCTTCTGCAGGGCTTCCGGGGTCTGGGACATGGGCATGCCCACGCCGTGGGCGCCCAGACCGCTCAGGATCTGGAGGATGGTGCCGGAGGCGCGCAGCGGCATGCCGCTCAGGTCGTCCAGGGCCTTGACCGGTTCCTTGCTCATGATCTGGGACGGGGCCGAGGTGAACAGGGTCAGGACCTTGACGTCCTTGAGCTCGGCGGGCTGGTACTTGAGGTACAGGTCCCACATGGTCAGGCTGGCGGCCTCGGTGGTGGTGAACGCCACCGGCAGGTTGACCACGTCCATGAACGGGAACACGCCGGGGTAGTAGGCGGTGGAAATGCAACCGATGTCGGCCTGTCCGGTCTGGACGCCGCGCAGCATGTTCTTGGGCCCGAGCAGGGTGGAGCCGGGGAAGGTCTGGACGGTCAGTTCGCCGTTGGTCCGTTTTTCGACTTCAACCTTCCACCGCTCCATCTGGACGCAGGGGAAGGTCTTGGCCGGCGGGAAGTTGGCGTAGGTCACCATGGTCCCGGCCAGGGCGGTCGCCGCCAGCAGGCCGGTCAGGGCCATGGCCGCGGCCAGCAGGGTCAGCAGTTTTCGCATCACTCTCTCTCCTTGATAATGCGTATATTGTCGGGCGGCCCAGGCCGCCGTCTACTCCAGGTTCAGGTCGTAGGCCAGGACCACGGTCTTGCGGTTGCCGTAGCCGTAACCGGTGAAGGTGTTGACCAGCACGCACAACTGCTTGTTGCCGTCGTTGTTCAGGTCGGCCAGGGCGATGTCGGCCACCTGTCCCTTGATGCGGCGGGTCTTCCAGGCCAGGTTGAGTCCCACCTGGTCGTAGACCAGCGAGTGGATCTCGCCCTGGGTGTAATACTTGTAGTTCTTGAAGACCTGGGCCGTGGCCGAGAGGTCGCGGTTGACGAGCAGCTCATACCGCTTGTCCGAGGTCAGCGGCGCGGTGATGGTCCGGAACGGGATGTTGTAGGTGATGCCGTGTTCCTCGGTGGGGCCGCCGCCCATGCCGACCATCTTGTCCGCGGTCTCGATGACCACGCCGGAGCTGTTGTAGGTCTCGTCGGACTCGTACAGCCGCTCGAAGGTCTGGCTGTAGGTGATCAGCTTGTGGCTGTTGTTGATGACCACGCAGTTGTAGCCCATGCCGTCGGGCAGGTAGGTCAGGTTGTAGACGTTGCCGAAGGCCGGGACCGGGATGGTCTGGCCGGTCTCGATTTCGTCGCCCTTGATGAACGCCTCGTAGACGTGCTTGTCGAACAGGTCGCGCTGGCCTTTCTTCTGGCCCACCAGGATGGGCATGTAGGTGGGCGGGATGCGAAGCACGCCGAGGAAGTAGTCGGCCTTCTTGACCACGTACTTGAACTTGCCGCCCTCGAAGGAAAGGATGCTGGAGCGCGGGAATCCCCTGGGGGCGCGGACGCCGCCCTGGTCCTGGAACTGGTAGGCGCCGACGATGAACTCCGGCAGTCCGTCGCGGTTCAGGTCCGCGACTTCCAGCCGGACGCTCATGACGTTGGCGGGCAGCTCGAAGGTGTTCAGGTGCTGGAGCTTGCCTTCCTTGAAGCGGAAGGCGGAAATGGCGGATTCCTGGAGGATGAAGACTTCGTTGCGGCCGTCGGCGTCGCCGTCGGCGATGAACATGTTGTAGGAGTAGAAGGGCAGGGTCTGGCTTCTCCAGCGGCCGGTGGTCTCGGTGCCGCCCTCGTAGCGGAACTGCGGGTTCAAAGACTGGGTCTGGTATTGCTGTTCGCTGCCCGCCATGATGAACGGGGAGGCGGAGGGCGCGGCCGTTTCGGCCTTGTTGTCCGCCACCTGGGCGTTCTCGGAGGTGCCGTAGCCGGGGCGGTTGAAGACGTCGCCCTGGATGATCTTGCTTTGGGAGTCGAGCCAGGAGGTGATCTCGTCCAGCCCCACTTCACCCTTCTTGGTCCAGGAATTGCCGTCCGCGCTGACCGTGTCGAGCCGGATGTGGGCGGTCCGGTCCAGGACGGCTATGTCGCCGTAGGTGAGGTAGTCCACGCCCAGGCCGCGCAGGGCGTTCAGGGCGCTGCTCTTGTCCTTGGGCATGGGGACGGAGTCCAGGTTCTTGAGGGTCGGCTCCACGCGGCCTATCCACTCCAGGTCGCTCGACAGGCTGGCCTGGATCGCCTTGGCGAAGTATTCGTATTTCTGAGGCCCGTTGTACTCGAAGGGCAGCACCGCGAAGGTCTTTGCTCCCTGGGCCAGGGCCGGGGCGGCCAGGAGCAGGATTGTCGCAAAAACGAGCAGGGCGGTGGTTACGGGTCTTTTATGCATGCATGCCTCCAATAAGGTATGTGTAATCTGAATAAGGTATGTTGGGACGTACGGGTGCGTACGGGATGTCCTTGTACCAGTTTCCGCCCCGGATGCAAAGGGCCAAGAGTGTTGATAAGGTGCGGGATAGCCGCTATTGCTGCCGTGGGCGACCGGCCGCATCCGCAAGGCGCGGGTCGGCTCGAAGCCGCCTTCAGGGAGTGTACATGACTTATATCGGACGCACCTTCCGGCTGGTCTGCGACGAGCGGGCCGTCCCGGTGGTCGAGGGGCTGTTGCGGGCGCAGGGGTTCGAGTTCGGCCCGGAGCCGTTCTACGCATTCGCCCGCAAGCTGATCCATGAGCCTTTCCCCCTTGGTGAAAGCCTGGCCGCGCGCTTCGGCCTCATCTACATCCAGGACCGGTCGTCCATGCTGCCGCCCCTGGCCCTGGCCCCGGAGGAGGGCAGCGCGGTGCTCGACATGTGCTCCGCGCCGGGCAGCAAGACCAGCCTGCTCTCCCGCCTGGTCGGGCCGCAGGGATTCGTGTTCGCGTCCGAGCCGTCCGCCGACAGGCTGGCCACCCTGCGCGCCAACCTGCGCCGCACCGGGTCGGTCAATACGGCCACGGCCAAGGCCATGGCCCAGGACCTGCCCTTCGACGACGGGGCCTGGGAGCGCATCCAGCTCGACCCGCCGTGCAGCGGCTGGGGGACCGTGGACAAGAATCCCAAGGTCATGGAGGTCTGGTCCGGGTCCAAGACGGCCCCGCTGGTGGCCTTGCAAAAGACGCTCCTGGCCCGCGCGGCTGACATGCTCGCCCCGGGCGGCGTGGTCCTCTATTCCACCTGCACCACCAACATCGAGGAGAACGAGGACCAGGTGGCCTGGGCCATGGAGACGCTTGATCTCGACCTGGAGCCGCTCGCCGAGCCGGAGGGGTTCGTGTTCGCCCCGCCGCTCAAGGACGGCATGGACGGCATCCTGCGCGTGGCCGACGACTCCGAGGGCCAGGGGTTCTTCCTCGCCCGGTTCGTGAAGCGGGGCGGCGGGAGCGCAACGGCGGTGCGCGGTGCGCAAAAACGGGACCTCCCCGGCACCCGGCTGAACCTTTCGAAGATGGTCGGCGGCGACGGGCTGGACCTCTCCGGGCTGCCCCCGGGCGAGGTCTACGACTTCGGCGGCAAGGCGTTCTTCCTGTACGAGCGAGCCCTGGACCTGATCCCCGGCGCGGTGCGCTGGCAGGGGTTCCCGCTGGGCAAGGTGGCGGGCCGCGCCGAGCGCGCCAAGTTCACGCCCGGCCCCCTGGCCCGCGTCCTGCTGCCCGGCGACCCGTCCCGCGCCACCTGCGACGTGTTCGACGCGGACGACACGGCGGTGCTGGAGCGGCTCCTGGCGGGCCAGAGCGTCCCGTTCCGGTCCGGCAAGGGGCCTGTGGGCCTCTATTATCGCGGCCTGCCCGTGGGCTGGCTGGCCCGCAAGGGAAGCCGCCTCCTGTGGTCGGCGAAATAGTTAATTGATTTCAGCCGGTTGCATACTGTAATTTTTTTGTCGAAAAGCGTTGACAAAAGAAGGGCGTATGGGCAGTATGCCCTTCGCTGAACGCGGATGGGGCTTAGGCCAACAGTGCGCAGGGACAACCGAAATAGGGTTGACAAGCACGGAAAGCCAAGCTAAACACACTCTTCCTGCGGGCGCGTAGCTCAGCTGGGAGAGCATCGGCCTTACAAGCCGAGGGTCACAGGTTCGAGCCCTGTCGCGCCCACCACAGTTGGTATAAAGGGGAGCTTAACACCCTTTATTATATAAGCGGAGCCGTAGTTAAGTTGGTTATAACGCCGGCCTGTCACGCCGGAGGCCGAGGGTTCGAGTCCCTTCGGCTCCGCCACTAAAGAACAAGGACATCAACGAAAGTTGGTGTCCTTTTTCAGTTTTCTAGTCCGACAAACATCGGGCACATCCATAGAGCATATGCCGTTTGTTTTAGGTGGTAATAACAACGGGTTGTGTGTCCTGCTTTTTGGTGGCTTCCGAATGGAGGTCTTATCGTACGGTTTAATTTGGGAAGTCTGTGTGTCAGCCTGTAGGCTTTTGATCACCGCTTCTTAAGTGGGATGTGAAGCTTCACATCGCTCTCTTTGGTTGTGTCTATCGGCCAATCAAGTACTTTTTTAGCTTTTGCAATGAGGTCTTGTGTTCTGTAAAACACTGTTGGAATTTTTCTATGCCAATCTCCGTGTTTAGTGTCGAACCCTTGGAGGTGATATTCATAGTCAGTGATAACATCTCTGGCACTTTCAGTGCATTCCATGATAAATGGGATAAGCTCTTGGAATTCATCTTCAACAAAGAAAATATATTTTTCACAGATAGCAGATGCGAGTTTGCAATATCTAATGATGTAGTCATCTATCTTTATAAGTCTGGCTTCGCCACTTCTTGTCAGCGAAAATATGTTCATATCGAATTCAGCTCCAGATTTGATGATGTCCATTTTGTTTGATATATTTCTTCCGGAGCAGCCTTCAAACCCATTTTTTAAGTTTAAAACACGACCTATCTCTTGGCATGAGAAAACGATTGTGCAAAGAAGTCTTTTTGCAAGTTCTTGTCTGTTTTTTCTTTTTGTATGCAGGGGCCTTGCAACGTACACATAATAAAAAATATAAGACACGAAGTACCCAGATGATAATATGAATAACAGATCATCTACTTCAATTGCGCCAGGGAAAAATTCTTCTTGATTGCTCCAAACAATATGAAGAACTACATACACTATTGCTGCAAGGAGTATGATGAATCTAAATATTTTCATGATTTTTATCTGGTATGTATTAATCATCCTTGGTCATTTGATGGTAATGATAACCGCATAATCCATTAAATTCTTGTTCATCGAGAGATAGGTCTTCACCACAAACAGAGCACTCGCGATAAGAACGAGATTCTTCGCACATAAAACAAATGTCCTCTTCAAATATGTATGCTTTACGTTGGCAGTTTGGGCAGGCTCCTAATACTGGATCATCACCATCTTTGGCAGCTACATAATTGTCTGCCCAGAAAGCGTCTTCAATCGCCGATTCTAGTACTCCACCCAGTGTGAATTCGTGATTTTCTTGATCGCAGACTAAGATCATATCCGTGCGGTATGCACCTGTTTCATTTGTTCGAACTAAAGGAGAATTGCACTCAGGGCACCGTAATCGTGATAAAATTTTTGTAAAAGAACAATATTTCCACTCAATGTCATTCAAGCTTTCTAGACATCTCTTCCTAGCATCCTGAAAGACATCATTATTCTCCAGGAGCACTTTCCAATACTCCTCGCCAAGAATCTCGGCTGGTCTCTTTACAAGATAGTGACAGATGAAGTCATTGATTAGTGCAAACGCATGCGAAAAGATTTCCTTTTTTATGGCATTTATACTCTTGTCTGAGTAGTAGTGTTCTATGTCATTCCTAAGTGTTTGTAGTTTTTCAAACCTATCCCAATCAACTTTGATATTTAGCCTGTTGAAATTTCTTCTGATACCATTAACATCTACAGTTCGCTTTCCAGATCCTATGAAGTTGATCTCTCCATCTTTGGAAAGGTTCGGGACGATTTCTCGTTTGACTAATATGTCATTACTGTTTTTGGGAGACATGTTTGAAAGCTGGTGCTTGTATAGAAGTAGGATGCCCGCATAGATGTTTCTCACCGCGGAGCGGTGCCTCTTCTCATCTGCGTTTTCAAAGTCTTCTACACCGATTTGAATCGATTCTGTAGCATTTTTTAAAAGTAATGGCACAACAAAATGTCTCCTGGTGGGTTTGTATACAAGCTACACTGAAACAAGTTTAACATGTTCATTGATTAATTTTTTGATTTCATCAAATGCCGCTTCTTTTGTGTCATAGAAATCATGTGGTGATAACATTCCCTTTTTGTCGCCCAAGGATATGAATCTCTGGATAGTATAAACTTGTTCACCCTTTGCGAATGCCCCCCAATCTTTATCTATAGAATCTTGAAAGACCACGATTGTCCATCCGCAGTAATGCGCTAAATGGTTATTCATTCCTGTGCCTACAGTCGCTGTAAGGGGGTACAATTTGTCCTCTTCCCACTCGAACGAATAGTCTTTGAATTCAAGATCCTTTTGCTGGAGTTTTAGGTCGTTGATAGTCTCCTTTGAGTGAAATGATATGCAGCCGTGAGAAAGAAGAGCTCCATCATTTACGAATTCAAGTGGAAGCTCTTCAACAGGGTCATAGGTGTGTAGTGATATCTCTTCGCTGAAAAATTGGTCTGGATCGATTGGCCTTTCCGCAAACGGATTAAGAAAAATGTGTAATCCATCTAAGAGAGTCTCATGGTATTCTTCTCCGAGGCCGACGATAGAATACGGAGTATCCCACGCCCCCTGTTGGAACCTCGTTGCATGAAAAAGTGTTGTCGGATGATTTGCGCTATCTAAAGCTTTTGCCTTAGTTGTCGTAGCCGTATTGCTAAAAATGATAGCACTTATTTCTTTCATCTTGTCATTGGTGAAAAATCCAAGATCAATTATTTGGTCATTATGCTTAACGACCTTTTCAATATGTTCCTCGCCAACGACTCTAACTTTCCCGGTGTCTTCATCTTTGATGTATAGTGGGGCGCTGAATTTGTAGAGAACACGCCTGATTGCATTGTCAGCCTGTTCAAAGAAGAGGGGTTGCTCAAAAGGGGCTACACATAGAATAAAAGGGTTATTCTTAACGTGATCGAGTTTAGCGTAGCTATTTAAAAATTTTTTGTGTTTAGAAAAAATTGCGTTTGCAAGTCGGATCGTTGATAGATTGATAATTTGGAACCACATGTCCGCAGTGATTTTGGGTATGGGCCCTTTTTCCCATTCGGGTGCTGCTCCATCTGGGTGATTCGATATGGTTGCTTCAACTGCATAGGTTCGGCCCCCTTTATCTAGCAAAAAATCTGGCCTGTCGTATGAGTAGTCGATGTTAAAACCCAACGTATTAAACGATGCATTGAGGTAGAATTCCCAGAACGAGGAATTGAAAGTAGACTGAAATTCTTGGATTATCTTCCCGTCACGGTCAACAAACCCCTCTGTCCAGCTTGAAATGGTATTTCGTGCATACCTATTCGACTCTGCCCTCAGCACTTTGAAATTGGGATGTAATTTGTCTTCGGGGATGATTGGAGTGAAGATGTCTAACATTTCGTCCCTCTTGAATGCATGACTTCGCTAGTCCGCGAAAGATTGTTTAATTTGTTGTTGCATAATTGCTTCATACGCCTTTCCCTCTATCCAGGTGTTCCACTCTGGGTGAGTTTCTATCCATTCCTTTGCTTCCTTTTGTGCGTCTAAGATTTCATCATCAGTCAACTCGTGTTCAATTTTATCCCGTCTTAGCGCTGAAAATTCCTGATCTACAACAGTAGATATGGTAAACCATTTCAAAGCGGATTTTTTGTTGGGTGGGATACCAGGATAACCTATTGAATATATCTGAGCTATAGATATTAAAGCCTGGGGAATACATGCTGATGCGGCCTTAATTGTTTCGAATCCCAACATGTAGTCTTTTGCAACACCGCGTCCTGTAAACAGCATGCACCCAACATGGTACATAGCGATAGGATTGTTCTTCACAACCTGTATATGCAAATTAAATGCAGACACATAATCTTGTTCAATCATGGCTTTCATCGCAGATTGAAACTGTAGGCTGGGCTTTATTTCCTCTTCCCATACTTTTCTGTTTATTTCGATTACGTCTTTTACCGCCTGGGTTAGAATATCCTTCCAAGACATGGGTCACATCCTTTTCGTGTTTAATCTTGCAACTCAGAGTGGCATGATTGTTGGGCCTTTTCGCTTGGTCTATATCTCCTTCTGGTAATGTTTTCCAACCTAAAAGGAAGGCCAGGGATTTCGCCCCGGCCTTGTTTTTTAGCGGCTATTTTATAGGCGCAGCCTAGAAGGTCCCATCGATCTGTTCGAGCGCGTTGTCGAGCCCAAGCTCGTGCAGATAGCGGGCCGTCGTGTTCGGGTTCTTGTGGCGCAGGATTCGCTGTATCAGCGAGACCGGGTGCCCCGCGTGAAACAGTTCCATGGCCGCGAGGTGGCGGATGCCGTGGTAGCGGCAGGTTTTTCTCTGCCTTTTCCGGAGGCCGAGGGTTCGAGTCCCTTCGGCTCCGCCACTAAAGAACAAGGACATCAACGCAAGTTGGTGTCCTTTTTCTTTTATCTCGTCCAAACACGGATCGGACACACCCATCGGATATATTCTCGTTTTGTCCCGCCATCGCGACTGGTTGGGTGATCCCGCTCCTGCGGCCTCCAGTTGATTGCCGGTGCCTTGCTGAATGTGGGGCGGAGGGGTATTGTGTCAAACTAGACATAAGTCTCGTCGGCTATACGCGGGATCGTCCTTCAACGTATCGTACCGCCAGATGTCGTTTAAGCTGCATACCGCACTGTAAATCCTGTCATTGTATTCGGTAGGATATCGGTGTCGTTGTTCGGTGCGAGGAGGCGGAAGCGGCGCCGTGCGGCTTTGGTGAGTTCTCGGCCTTCCTCGGCACGGCACGGACAACGAAGACCGGCCAGCGCGCGTGGTTTTCCCTGAGCGGCTCGCTGGCGGAAACAGGGCAAGGCGGACTTGACCCGCTTGGCATACGGAGTTGACCATGGATACGACCATTGCTGATTTGATGCGATTCAATGATTTCCTGGATTCATCGGTGGACCCGAATACCCTGGATGAGGAGTTCATTACGGCGAGGCAAGTCGAGCTGGAGTCCATATCCAGGAATTCCGATGTTGACTCCTTTCCTTTCCTTGCCTTGAGTTATGCGAAATTGATGGAGTTGACCCTCTTTCTGGCCGGAAGGTATTCCGACAACTGCCGGATCGCGGATTTCGGGGACCTTGTGGTCAACCCCAGGCACATGGACGTGTGCATCTTGAATACCGGACTGATAAAAGATGCCTACGGCATAACGGACGGCATTCCGCTCTGGTTCAAGAGACACGTGCGCGAGAGCGTCGGCAGCCGATATGCCGAAGACCTGGGAAGAATGGTTGTCGACCCGTCCCTACTCTCCCGATTCGTTGATGAAGGGCTCCTGCTGGCAACGGTCAAGAAGGAAAGACACGAGCGATTGAGCGATCAGTTCCGAAGCTGCATACAGGGTGATCCCCGGCCGACCTTTTTCAAAGACGAGGATGTCGCTTCCCTCCCACGGCAAAACGTGGTCGGCTGCGGCGGTGGAAGGGGCGAGAGTCACGATGTCGCCTCCTGGCTTGCCGAGAACACCGTCTTGAATATGGTTACCGGCACCTTGAAGTCCGATCTCATGGACGTGTTGCGGGACGCCGCATCGGATGACTACCTGAAATCGATTGATGCCAGATTTGAGAAGGCTTTCAATTCGTTGCACTATGTGAGCGTGGGAAGGAAAACCTTCGTTAATTTCCCTTATGATGACGAGGTCAGAACGGCGGAGTGGGACGAGATCAATCGCACCCTGTGCCACTTTACCCTCGAAGGATATGGCGTGATTCAGGGGGAATTGGACAAGAGCCTTTCCGAGCCATGGTCCAGAAGCCGTTTCCTGAACGGGTCGTTGTACGACATGCCGAGGACGCAGGACGCGGGCCGGGCGCAACTGGCCGGAAGCGCTGTGTAAAGTATCAATCTCTCCGCTGCCGAGGAAACAGCCCGTTGATTCGATCAACGGGCTTTTTCTTTGGCTTTTCCCCGTCGATCAAAGTCGTTCTTGCTCCCTTCTCCGCCTTTATCAACTCCCCGGCCTATTTGAAGTCCTCCGGCGAGAGGCCGTATTTGTGCAGCATGTTCTGCACGGCCACGCGGGAGAGGCCGGAGAGGCGGGCGGTTTGGGAGACGTTGCCCGAGGACCGGGACAGGGCTTCGCGGACGTAGTCGAGGGTGAAGGCGTCCAGGACCTGGGCCTTGGCGTCCTTGAACGGGGGGAGATCGCCGTCCTGGGAGAGAACGGCCCGGCTTTCGCAGTGCAGGGCGGAATCCGAATGGTGGACGGCGTCGAAGACCGCGAGCTTGCGCATGGCGTTCTGGAGCTCGCGCACGTTGCCGGGCCAGGGTTGGGACGACAGATCGGCCAGGGCGGCGGGGCTGACGTACTTGTCCTGCAACCCCAGCTCGGTGCACGCCTTGAGCAGGAAATAACGGGCCAGGAGCGGGATGTCGCCCTTGCGCTCCCGGAGCGGGGGCAGGTGCAGGGTGAGCACGTTGAGGCGGTGGTACAGGTCTTCGCGGAAGGTCCTGTCGGCGATGCGCGCGACGAGGTCCTGGTTGGTGGAGGCGATGATCCGGACGTCCACCTTGCGGGAGGTGTCCGAGCCCACCGGGCGGATCTCCCCTTCCTGGAGCACGCGCAGCAGCTTGGCCTGGGTCTCCAGGGGGATGTCGCCGATCTCGTCAAGCAGGATGGTGCCCGTGTGCGCCTTGGCGAACAGCCCTTCGCGCTTTTGTTCCGCGCCGCTGAACGCGCCCTTGACGTGGCCGAAGAGTTCGCTTTCGAGCAGGTTTTCCGGGATGGCGGTGCAGTTGAGGGTGACGAAGGGGTGGTCCGCCCTGGGACTCAGCTCCCTGACCATGGAGGCCACCAGCTCCTTGCCGGTGCCCGATTCGCCGAGGATGAGCACGTTGTAGTCGGTCTGGGCCACGGCCTGGATGGACTGCTTGAGGCGCTGCATGGCCGGGCTTTCGCCGATAAGCTTGTCCTTCCGGCGCTCCAGCAGGTCGCGCAGCCGCCGGTTTTCGTCGAGCAGCATGCTCCGCTCCAGCCCCTTGTCCACCACCCGGAACAGGACCTCCGGCTCGATGGGCTTGGTCAGGAAGTCGTAGGCCCCGAGCTTCAGGGTGTCGACCGCGGTCTCGATGGAGCCGTGGGCCGTGAGCATCACCGCCGACAGGGCGGGGTTCCTGGCCAGGGCCTCGCGAAGCAGGGCCAGCCCGCCCATTCCCGGCATCTGGAGATCCGTGATCATCAGGCTGACGGGCGCGCTCTCCAGCAGCTCCAGGGCGCGTTTGCCGGATTCGGCCAGGAGCACCCGGACGTGGTCGAACTCGCCTTCGATGAGGCGCTTGAGACCGCTGGCGAAATCCGTCTGATCGTCCACCACCAGCACCTGCACGGTTTCCGGTTGACTCATGCTTCCGCCTCCCTTCGCAAGGGGAACCGCAGGGTGAACTGCGCCCCGCCGGTCGATTGGTTGCTCGCCATGACGCTCCCTCCCAGCTCGCTCATGAAGCCGAAGACGATGGACAGCCCGAGCCCCGATCCCTTGTTGACCTCCTTGGTGGAGTAGAAGGGGTCGAAGATGAACTTGCTGTTTTCCTCGGCGATGCCGGGGCCGTTGTCGCTCACCGTGACCACCACCTCTTCGGCCAGCTCGTCGTGGGAGGTCCGGATGTCGATCCTGCCTCCCTCCTCGGGCACGGCGTCCAGGGCGTTGATGATCAGGTTGACCAGGATGTGTTCCAGGGCCTGGGCGTCCACCGGCACCGGGGGAATGTCCCCGGCGGAGTCGGCGGCGATGACCGCGCCCTGGTTCTCGGCCTGGACCCGGAAGACGGTCACCAGCGAGGCGATCACGGCGTCGAGGTCCACGCCCTCGTCGGTCCCGGCCTTGGGCCGGGCGAAGTTCAGCAGGTTCTTGAGCACGTACTGCGCCTGCCGCGTGTGCTTGACGATGACGTCCACGTCCGCCCTGGACTGGCCCTCGGGCAGCCCCTTCTTGATGAGCTTGGCGTAGCACAGGATGACGCCGAGCGGGTTGTTGATCTCGTGGGCCAGGCCGGAGGCGAGCTTGCCCACGGTGGCCAGCTTTTCGGCCTGGGTCATGTGGGCCAGCATCTGCTTCTGCTGGGTGGTCTCCTGGACGTAGACCGCGGCCTGGCTGCGGCGGGTACCGCCGGATTCCGCCACCGGGTAGATGGACAGGGCGAAGGACCGTCCGCTGGGCAGGGATATCTCCCTGGAGATGACCTCGTTGAAATTGAGCGACTTGGAGATGTCGCAGTCGCCGCGATCGTTCGCGTCCGCGCACAGCAGGCCGATGAGGTCGCCGTTTTGGATCATGCCGCCGGACAGGTCCAGGGCGAGCCGCCGGGCCGCCTCGTTGGCCACCACGGGTTTGCCGGATTCGTCCACCAGCAGGAGCGGCTTGGTGATGCCCTCGAAGATGGCGTGCATGTTCGCGTTGTTCCGGACGATGGAATCCAGGGCCATGATGTTGTCCGCGGCGATGCCCAGCTGGCGGCCCAGGGCCTGGAAGACCTCGTGGTCCTGCTCGGCAAAGGTCCGGCCGGGCTTGTGGTACAGGCAGAGCAGCCCCTCGGCGTTGCCCACCGAGGATTCCACCGGGATGAACGCGCGGTCTTCCTCGATGAGCGCCCTGGACTCCGTGAGCAGGTCGATCCAGTTGCCCGGGAGATCGGGCGGCACGTCGGACTGCGGCCACGAGTAGTGGCGCTTGGAGTAGTAGGTGCAGACGTACACGGCCCGGTCCAGGTCGAACCGCTCGACGATGTCGGGCAGGGTGGCCGCCCACAGCTCTCCCCTGGAGCCGCTGCGGCTGGACCCGGCCAGCAGGCGGACGAAGAGCCGGACGTCCGCGGACCGGGCCTCGGCCTGGCTGGCCAGCTTTTCCGTCCGCTCCCTGACCATGTCCTCCAGGTCGTTGGCGTAGTGCTGCAACTGTTCGCGCGTCTCGTAGAGATAGTCGCCCAGCTTCTCGATGCCGTTGACCATCTGCCCGATCTCGTCTCCCTTTTCCAGCTCGCGCACCAGTTCGATTCCCTTGTCGTCGCTGAAGTTGCGCTTGAAGCTGGCGGTCAGGAGACGGATGTTGTTGGCCACGATGCGCTTGAAGATGATGTTCGTGGTCCCCAGGTAGATGAGGGCCGCGATGGCGAAGACCATGAGATAGCTCATGATGGTGGTCTGCAGGTGCGCCACCGATGCGGAGACCGGCAGGCTGACGAGGTCCACGCCGCCGATGGAGTCCTCGGCATGGGCGAACCCCCGGTCGCCGTAGAGGGCGATCAGCTCCTGCGGCGCGTCCTCGGGCTTTCCGTGGCAGTGCAGGCAGCTCTTGGCGAAGACCACCGGGCGGGCCATGACGAAGTGCTCGACCCCGTCCCTGTCGGTGTATCCCTGCCAGAGCTTTTGGTCCGGGTGGGCGCGGAAGAAGGCCACCAGGTCCCGTTCCCGCTGGTCGGCCTCGAACTTGGGGTTGCGCGCGCCGATGGCCACCCGCCGGTAGATGTGGCTGGTGGGGCTGTTGTCCGCGGTCCCGTCCATGATGTTGCGGGTGATGAAGGACGAGGACATGGCCTCGATGATGAAGGTGTCGTTGAGGGTCTCGTACATCCGGGGCCGGAGGATGCGGCGGACGTACTGCTGGACCGCGTCCACCTGGGCCAGGACCATGGCCGCCTTGTCGTTGACCTCGCGCTCGAGGACCTGGCGCATGTTGTAGGAAAAACCGGCGAACAACAGGCCGCCGATGGCCACGGAGGCCAGGATCAGGCCGACCAGGAATCGGCTCTGGAGTGAGTAGGGTCTGGGGAGTTTCATCGGCGTCCAGTATCGGGAATGGAAACCGCTTCCGTCAAGCTATCCTTGACGGCGGTTTCTTTCCGGTCGTAAGGTCTGCATAGGGCGGAAAAGGCCAACCCGCCCGGGGAGAGCCGGTATGGGAAATCTCATGCTGTTCGGAGCGGCCCTGTTCGTGGGGTTTGCCACGGCGGACATGTTCGTCCGTTCGTGGACCGGCCTGCTGCGCACCGTCGCCCTGGTGGTGCTCTTCCTTCGCGGGCGGATCTCCGGGGAAACCCTGTTCCTCCGGCTGAACACGACCGTGACCATGACCCTCCTGTGCGGCCTGACCCTGGCCGCCGTGTTCCTGTTCTATTACCGTTTCTACGGCCTGGGCCGGTCCGAGCTGGAGCAGATCGGCTATTTCCTGACGGCCACGGGCCGCACGGCGGTCTACATCATGGGGCTGGAGCGGCGCATCACCGCCATGTTCGACCCCGGCGATCTCGGCTGAGCCCCGGCCCCGCAACACGTTATTGGCCCGCAGCGTGGCCCTTGGGCATCGGTCCCGGCCCGGTGGGCATGTATTCCATGGTGGAGCGGGCGTTGTGGTCGGCGTGGCCCACCAGCTCCAGGTCGGTGTAGTAGAATTTCCCGGTTTGGATGTCTTCCCTGACGATGAAGTCCCCGAGGGTCTTGAAATCCTGGGAGGCGTTCACCAGCATGGGGCCCGCCACATAGGCGAAGACCCAGATGACGGAGCAGATTGAGGCCAGTGCGAGAAGGCGCTGGAACAGGGGACGGTTTTCCATGCCGTTATCTCCTTGGAGAGGGGAGGCCGATCGGCCTCCCCTCCCGGTTTTGCGGGGTTATATCTTGGAAGTGATGTCGGGGAAGACCACGTAGAACATCAGGTACGCCATGGCCAGGGTCAGGGCCAGGTTGAGGGACTGGCCGCAGACGTACAGGATGAGCGGCTTGCCGCCCTTGAAGTAGTGCTTCAGCTCGCGGAAGTTGGTGGCCAGGCCGATGGCGGCAAAGGACAGGCAGAAGAACCAGCCGCGGAACAGGCGGGAGAAGCCGCGCAGCACGCCCTGGTCTACCATGGTGAAGCCGGAGTCGGAGCCGAGGACCGAGTAGGCGATGGAGAAGATCACGGACGCGGTCAGGAAGCCCAGCACGAATTTCGGGAAGCGGTGCCAGATCTCCATGGCGCTGACCTTCTGGCCCTCGACGCATTCGACCTTGGTGCACCAGTAGATGGCGATGCCGAAGGCGGTGACGCCGATGAGCACGTTCTGGATCATCTTGATGGTGGCGGCCACGTAAAGCGCCTTCTCGGACAGGAACGCGCCGGCGGCGGCCACGGCCCCGGTGGCGTCGATGGTGCCGCCCATCCAGGCGCCGCCCAGGATGTAGGGCATGCCGGTGGCCTTGATGATGGCGGGCATGACCACCATCATGATGGAGGTGAAGACCAGGGACAGGCCGATGGCCAGGGTCAGCTCCTCCTTCTTGGCCTTGCACGCGGCGGCGGCGGCGATGGCGGCGGAGGTGCCGCACACGGACATGTCGGCGGAGATGGTCATGTTCAGGGTCTTGGACGGCATCTTGATCACCTTCTGGCCGAAGATGAAGGTGGTGATGAGCACCACGGGGGTGACCACCCAGGCCACGAAGATGCCGGGGATGCCGATGGCCACGATCTTGTTGAAGAGGACCTCGGCGCCGAGCAGGACCAGGCCGGTCTTGATGAAGAACTCGACCTGCAGCGCCTTCTTGGCCCAGTCGGGGGTGCCGATGGTGTTGGAGATGATCAGGCCGATGGCGATGGCCCAGGCCGCGTCGCCGATGCCGTACTGCTTCATGGTCGCCTGTCCGGCCATCATGTAGGCCAGGACGCTGACTCCGAAGACCAGGCCGAAGCCCTTCAGGAACCGCTTGCTGTCACCGTCGATGAAATGCATGCCCAGGGCGAAGATGGCCCCGAAGCCGACGAACAGGGCGATCAGGCCGGGGAACAGGTTGTACGGCTTGTTGCCGATCTTCTTCTTGGCCGAGGACGCCTTGGAGCGGAGCTTGAGCCAGGCCTCGATGGCGGAGGACGCCTCGGCGTTCAGCTCGGCGCTCTGGAAGGACGCGGCCTCGGCCTTGGCCTGGGCGGCCAGCGCGGCAACCTTGCCCTCGGCGGCGGCCGCCTTGGCGGCCTCGTACTTGGGCATGCCCTTGGCGTTCTTGGCCTCGGCCTGCTCGCTGGTCTGGATGAAGGCGTCCAGCGGGTTGGTGGACCAGGACTTGGGATGGGCCATCAGGCTGGCGATGCTCTTGCCGATGGGCTGATTCTTGGCCTTGATCTTCTCCTTGGCGGTCTGGGCCTCGTACCAGGCAACGGTCTTGAACGGGGCGCGCTGGGCCTCGGCGGTCATCACGGCGTTGGCCTCGGCGAACTTCTCTTCCATCCCGGCGGGCTTGTTGTTGAAATAGATGAAGGCCCCGACGATGAGGATGACGAAGCCGAGCCAGATGGCCCAGTAATCCTCTTTCTTCCAGAGATCGGACCACGAAGACTTTGCCGTGTCGACAACGACTTCGGAATTCTTCTCCACGACTTGTTCTGCCATTCTAACATTCCTCCAAAAAAGTTACTCTCGAAAATGGCCCGCGCGCGCGAACCGATTGCACACAACAGTCGGCCCCCCTTGAGCAAGGACCGGGCCACTTGACCTTGTTTGTGTAACTGGTCGGAATTGAAGTCGTTTCCTGATTCCCTCCCGCTGCGGTATGCAAAGTTCGCTTTGCAGTTGGGCGGGAGGGCTGGAAGGTCCGGTTTGCAGTTCGCCGCCGGTTCCGGCGGCTCCGGGCCGTCCTCGGCGGGGTTTTTGTGCTTTGGGCGGGTTGCGTGTATAGGTAGGCCTCCCGTTGGCGGGAACCCGTGAAGATAATCTCTAACTGGTTGGGAAGTAATGGAAAATATACCGAACTGTCCGAAGTGCAATTGCGAGTACGTGTATTCCGACGGGACCCTGTTCGTCTGTCCGGAGTGCAGCCACGAATTTCAGGACGGGGACGTTCAGGAAAAGGTGTACAAGGACGTGAACGGCACAGTCCTGGTGGACGGCGACACGGTCGTCGTGACCCAGGACCTGAAGGTCAAGGGCGCGTCCGGCCCCATCAAGAAGGGGACCAAGGTCAAGAATATCCGGCTGATCGAGCCCGAGGACGGGGTCCACGACATCTCCTGCAAGATTCCGGGATTCGGGGCCATGCTGCTCAAGACCTCGGTGGTCAAGAAGGGCTGACGCGGTTCCCCGCGCGGCCATAGGGCGGAACAAGCCCCCGGACGGGTGTCCGGGGGCTTTGTTTTTTTCGCTGCCCGTCCTGAAGTGGAAGGGGAGGGCGGCCTGCATGTCAAAGGGCGGCCGGGGGTTGGGAGCGACGCCAGGCCTGCGTTTCCGGGGATTGTACTCCCGCTGGAAAATGTTGCGTGTGGCCGCGAAGTGGACTATCTAGTGTAACATTAAATGTGGAATGTAGGAAATCCGGGTGGATACGGGCATGGAGAGGGTCCTGCGACGCCCGCCCAAGGGGGATTTCCCGTCCTGAACGCCCTGGAGGGGGATATCATGAAACGTTTTGTCCTGTTGGCCTGCGCGCTGCTTCTCTGTGCTTCCACCGCTTTTGCCGGTACGCCGGTGAAGGTGGCCCACGCCACCTGGGTCGGCTACGGCCCGCTGTATATCGCCAAGGAACTCGGCTATTTCGAAAAGGAAGGGCTGGACGTGGACCTGGTCATCATCGAGGATGAGGCCCAGTACGCCGCCGCCCTCGCTTCCGGCAACATCGACGGCCTGGGCAACGTGCTCGACCGCGAGGTCATCCATTACGCCAAGGGCACTCCCGAGGTCGTGGTCTTCGCCATGGACGAGTCCTCGGGCGGCGACGGCGTGATCGCCTCCGGCGAGATCAAGACCGTGGCCGATCTCAAGGGCAAGACCGTGGGGCTGGACAAGTCCTCCACCTCCTATTTCTTCTTCCTTTCCATCCTGGCCAAGAACGGCGTGGACGAGAAGGACATCAACATCACCGAGATGGGCGCTTCCGACGCGGGCGCGGCCTTCGTGGCCGGCTCCATCGACGCCGCCGTGTCCTGGGAGCCCTGGCTGAGCAACGCAAGCCAGCGCGACGGCGGCCACGTGCTGGTCTCCTCCAAGGAGATGCCCAAGACCATCGTGGACGTGTTCGTCCTGAACGGCGACTTCGTCAAGGCGCACCCCGAGGTGCCGGCCAAGATGACCAAGTGCTGGAACCAGGCCATCGCCTGGTACGGCCAGAACGCGGACAAGGGCAACGAGATCATGGCCAAGGCCATGGCCCTGGAGACCCAGGAAATGGCCGACATGGCCTCGGGCGTGACCTTCATCGGCAAGGACGACAACAAGGCGTTCTTCGACAAGGCCCAGGCCAACAGCATCTACGAGGTCGCCGAGCGCGCCATCACCTTCTGGAAGTCCAAGGGCATCATCACCGAAGACGTGGACGTGGACAAGCTGATCAGCCCCGAATACGTCAACGCCGAGTAGCATGAAACAACGAATCCCGACGGTGCGGATAGGGGCGTGGCTGGCTGTTGCGTCCCTGTCCGCCGTTTTCGCCATCTGGGCCGCGCTGGCCTACACCGGCTCGGTCAAGCCGCTGTTCCTGCCCCCGCCGCACAAGGTGTTCCTGTCCTTCGGCGAGATGTACCGCGAGGGCATCCTCTTCTCCTACACCTGGGACAGCGTGTACCGGGTCATGGTCGGCTGGTCCCTGGCGGCCCTGCTGGCCGTGCCGCTCGGGCTGCTCATCGCCACCTCCCGGCGCGCCTCGCACATGATCGCCCCGGTCATGGAGTTCGCGCGCTACCTGCCGGTGGTCGCCCTGGTGCCCCTGACCCTGCTCTATTTCGGCATCGGCGACGCCCAGAAGTTCGCCATCATCTTCCTCGGCACCTTCTTCCAGCTGGTGCTGATGGTCGCGGACAGCGTGGGCGCGGTGCCCGCCGACCTGAGCCGGGCCGCCGCCACCCTGGGGGCCAACCGGATGCAGACCTACCGGCTGGTCCTGTTCCCCGGCGCGCTGCCGGGGATCATGGACGACCTGCGCATCACCGTGGGCTGGGCCTGGACCTACCTGGTGGTGGCCGAGCTGGTGGCCGCAAACTCCGGGCTGGGCTACATGATCCTGCGCGCCCAGCGGTTCCTGGCCATCGACCGCATCTTCGCCGGGCTGATCATCATCGGCGTGCTCGGCCTGCTGACCGACTACCTTTTCAAGCTGCTCGCGCGCGTCATAACCCCCTGGAGCGAGAAACGATGACCATGCTCTCCATCGACAACCTGGGCAAGGTCTTCCCGTCCAACAAGGGGGACGTGGTCGCCCTGGAGAACATCGACCTGACCGTGAACCGAGGAGAGCTGGCGGTCATCGTCGGTCCCAGCGGGTGCGGCAAGTCCACCCTGCTGAACATCGTGGCCGGGCTGGAGCTGGCCTCGTCGGGCGCGGCGGTGCTCGAAGGCAGCCCCATCACCGGGCCGGGCGCGGACCGGGGCATGGTTTTTCAGTCCTACACCCTGTTCCCCTGGCTGACCGTTCGCAAGAACGTGGAGTTCGGCCTGCGCCTCAAGGGGGTGCCCGCCGCGGAGCGCGCGGCCATCGCCCGGCGCTACATCGAGCTGGTCGGGCTGGCCGAGTTCGAGAACGCCCTGCCCAGGGAGCTCTCCGGCGGTATGAAGCAGCGCGTGGCCATCGCCCGCGTGCTGGCCAACAAGCCGGTCATGCTGCTCATGGACGAGCCGTTCGGCGCCCTCGACGCCCAGACCCGGCTGCTGCTCCAGGAGCTGCTCCTGGACGTCTGGCGCAAGGAATCGAGCACCATCCTGTTCATCACCCACGACATCGACGAGGCCATCCTGCTGGCCGACAACGTCTACATCATGTCCAGGCGTCCGGGCCGGATCAAGGCCCGCGTGCCCGTGGACATCCCCCGCCCGCGCGACCACAAGGCCTCGCTGACCCCGGAGTTCTCGCGGATCAAGTCGCAGATCATGGAGCTGCTCTGGGAGGAGATCACCCCGGCCTAAGCCGGTTCTCCGCTCCCCAAGCCCTCATCGTCAAAAACAGGCCCCCGGATGTCCGTCCGGGGGCTCCTTTTTGTGCAAGACCGGCCCGGACGGCCGTCGTAGGGGGGCAGGAAGCCGCCGCCGGAGAGGAGGGGACCGCGTTTCCCCACAGGGATTTTCGGACCTTGGAAAATGGGTTCGGCGCGGAAAAATTTTTTGAGGCCGAATTCGGTTTCGGAGCGGTCAAAACTGGCTCAATTTTGATTGACTGATCAGTTAAAGTGTGAAGTTTTTTTAAAAAATCAATAAAAACTAGTAGTTGAAGGCAAAATTTTTTCTTGCATCTTTGTTCGAGCGTGGTAGATGTGAGTCGTTGCCGGTTGGGTGCCGGCTTTGAAACGTCAATTTTTATTAAGAGAGGATATTGTCATGAAGCGTTTTTCCCTGGCTCTGATGCTTGTCGCTACCGTATTTGTCGCCACCGCGTTTGCCGCCAACTCCTTTGCCGATTCCTTCACCGCCCACAGCGTGAAGGTCCAGACCGTTGCCGACGCCAAGGTGTCCGCCGTGGATACCGGCGTTGTCCTGTCGGGCAAGGTCGTGAAGGTCATCAACGACCATGAGTTCCTGTTTTCCGACAGCACCGGCGAGCTGCTGGTGCTGACCAACGGCCAGAAGCTGGACGAGGCGCTGCTGTCCGGTCCGGTCGACATCACCGGGCAGATCGTCCAGGATTTCATGTACACCCAGGTGAAGGCCGATTCCATCACTGCGCACAACTAGGCCTTCGGTATAATTCGATAAAAAGGGACGCCCCCAGGGGCGTCCCTTTTTTTTGTGATTTCGGGGGTACGGTGGGCGGAGGTTTTTGGGAGGGGCGGTTTGAGGCTGACGCCTCAAAGGTGCTCAAAAGGGGGAGTGCGTTGGCCGTCCCGCGAAGCGGCGCGAAAGAGTTTTGGCGGGGGACGGAGGCCGGAGGCGAAAAAAAATGGGCCTCCCGCCGGGTGTAGTGGCGGGAGGCCCTGAACACGGACTCCGGTCCTAAGAGGAGTCGATATCTTTATGTTGCGGTCACAAAGTCGAGTCCGTGTTGCTTGCGGTTATCTGCCGTCGTCGCACGGTTCGCCGGTGCCGGGGGATTCGGCGGAGATGCCGGAATCGCAGGCGGCCACCGGTTCGGCTTCGGTCTTGGCGACCTCGGCCTGGGCGATGTGGCTCAGGATTTCGTAGCGCGTCATGTAGTCCTTCTCGATCTGCGCGCGGTACGCCTTGGACAGTTCGGGGTGGAACCGCTCCAGCATGGCGTAGCGGTTTTCGCCGGACAGGAACTCCTGGAGGGTTCCGTCGGGAGCCTTGGACTCCAGGGTGAACGGGTTCTTGCCCGCCTCGGTCAGCTCGGGGTTGTAGCGGTAGAGCGGCCAGTAGCCGGAGTCCACGGCGAGCTTCTGTTCGAGCTGGGTCTTGCCCATGCCTTTCTTGATGCCCTGGTTGATGCACGGGGCGTAGCAGATGATCAGCGAGGGTCCCTTGTAGGCCTCGGCCTCCTTGAAGGCCTTGAGCATCTGCTGCTTGTCCGCGCCCATGGCCACGGACGCCACGTACACGTAGCCGTAGGTCATGGCCATGCGGCCCAGGTCCTTCTTGCCGGTGCCTTTGCCCGCCGCCGCGAACTTGGCGATGGAGCCGAGGGGCGTGGCCTTGGAGGACTGGCCGCCGGTGTTGGAATAGACCTCGGTGTCCATGACCAGGATGTTGATGTCCTCGCCGGAGGCCAGCACGTGGTCCACGCCGCCGTAGCCGATGTCGTAGGCCCAGCCGTCGCCGCCGAAGATCCAGATGGATTTCTTGGTGAACAGGTCGGAACCGGCGGCGATCTCCTGGAGCAGGGGATCGGTCGCGCCTTCCAGGGCCGCCTTGAGGTTTGCGCCCGCAGCCGCGGACTCTCCGGCGTCGTCCCTGGCGGCCAGCCAGCCTTCAAGGGCGTTCTTGAGCTCGCCGTCGGCGGTCTCCAGGGCCTTTTCGCACTGGGCGGCCAGGATGTCGCGGCGGTTGTTGAGTCCCATGCCGATGCCGTAGCCGAACTCGGCCGCGTCCTCGAACAGGGAGTTGCCCCAGGCCGGGCCGAAGCCCTCGGCGTTGGTGCAGTACGGGGTGGACGGTGCGGAAGCGCCCCAGATGGAGGAGCAGCCCGTGGCGTTGGCGATGACCATGCGCTCGCCAAACAGCTGGGTCAGGACCTTCACGTACGGGGTCTCGCCGCAGCCCGCGCACGCCCCTGAGAACTCCATGAGCGGCTGGCGGAACTGGGAACCCTTGACGGTCTCGCGCTTGAAGGCGTCGGCGTAGGGAACGGTCTCGGTGAAGTCGAAGTTGGGCACCTCGGTCGGGGTCTGGGTGGCGATGGGCTTCATGACCAGCGCCTTTTCCTTGGCCGGGCAGATGTCGGCGCAGTTGCCGCACCCCAGGCAGTCCAGGGTGTTGACCTGGAGCCGGAAGCGCATGCCCTTCACATCCTTGCCCACGGCGTCGAGGGTGGCGAAGGATGCGGGCGCCTTGGCCGCGTCGGCTTCGTCGAGGAGCACCGGGCGCAGGGCCGCGTGGGGACAGACAAAGGCGCACTGGTTGCACTGGATGCAGTTGTCCGCGACCCACTCGGGCACGTTGATGGCCACGCCGCGTTTTTCGAATCTGGAGGTGGCGGAGGGCACGGTGCCGTCCTTGGAGAAGACCGAGACCGGCAGGGTGTCGCCCTTCTGGGCCAGCACCGGGCGCATGACGTTCTTCACGTAGTCGGTCTCGTCGGTCTCGACCGCCGGATCGTCGGCCAGGTCCGCCCAGGAGGCGGGGACCGCGACCTCGACCAGGGCGTCCGCGGCCTTGTCCACGGCGGCGTTGTTCATCTCCACGATCTTCGGTCCCTTCTTGCCGTAGGCGGCCTCGATGCCCGCCTTGAGCAGCCGCACGGCCTCATCGAAACCGATGACGTCGGCCAGCTTGAAGAAGGCGGTCTGCATGACCATGTTGATGCGCCCGCCCAGGCCGACCTCGCCCGCGATCTTCACCGCGTCCACGGTGTAGAACTTGAGATTCTTGCGCGCGATGGTCCGGCGCATGGCCGCAGGGAGGTTCGCTTCGATCTCGTCGCCGGTCCAGGCGCAGTTGAGCACGAAGGTGCCGCCGTCCTTGATCCCTTCGAGCACGTCGTAGAGATGGACGTAGCTCGGGTTGTGGCAGGCCACGTAATCCGCGCTGGTCACCAGGTAGGTGGACTGGATCGGCTCGCGCCCGAAGCGCAGGTGGGAGATGGTGATGCCGCCGGACTTCTTCGAGTCGTAGGCGAAGTACCCCTGTGCGTACATGTCGGTGTTGTCGCCGATGATCTTGATGGCCTGCTTGTTCGCGCCCACGGTGCCGTCGGAGCCGAGACCCCAGAACTTGCACTGAACCGTGCCCTTGGGGGTTGTGTCCAGGGTCTCGGCCGTGACGAGGGAGGTGTTTGTGACGTCGTCGACGATGCCCACGGTGAAGCGGGACTTGGGGGCCGGGGAGGCCAGGTTGTCGAAGACCGCCTTGGCCATGGCCGGAGTGAATTCCTTGGAGCCCAGGCCGTAGCGCCCGCCGATGACGGACGGGCCCTCGCCCCTTTCGAGCAGGGCGGTGCAGACGTCCTGGTAGAGCGGCTCGCCCTGCGCGCCCGGTTCCTTGGTGCGGTCCAGGACCGCGATCTTCTTGCAGGACTCGGGCAGCACGGCCAGGAGGTGGCTGGCGGAGAACGGGCGGTACAGGCGGACCTTGATCAGGCCGACCTTTTCGCCCTGGGCGGTGAGCTGGTTGATCACTTCCTCGATGGTCTCGCAGGAGGAGCCCATGGAGATGACCACGCGCTCGGCGTCGGGCGCGCCGACGAAGTCGAACGGCTTGTACGCCCGGCCGGTGAGGGCGGTGACCTTGTCCATGTATTCGGCGACGATGGCCGGGATGGCGTCGTAGTCCGCGTTGGTCGCCTCGCGGCCCTGGAAATAGATGTCCGGGTTCTGGGCCGTGCCGCGCACGTTCGGGTGTTCCGGGTTCATGGCGCGGCTGCGGAAGGCGGCCACCTTGTCCATGTTCAGCAGCGGCTTCATGTCCGCGTAGTCGATGACCTCGATCTTCTGGATCTCGTGGGAGGTGCGGAATCCGTCGAAGAAGGAGACGAAGGGCAGGGACGCCTCGACGGTGGACAGGTGGGCCACCAGGGAGAGGTCCATGACCTCCTGGACCGAGGCGGCGGCGAGCATGGCGAACCCGGTCTGGCGGCAGGCCATGACGTCCTGGTGGTCGCCGAAGATGGACAGGGCGTGGGTGGCGAGGGCGCGAGCCGAGACGTGGAAGACGCAGGGCAGCAGCTCGCCCGCGATCTTGTACATGTTCGGGATCATCAGCAGCAACCCCTGGGAGGCGGTGAAGGTGGTGGTCAGCGCGCCGCCGGAGAGCGATCCGTGGACCGCGCCCGCCGCGCCCGCCTCGGACTGCATCTGGCGCACCCGCAGGGTCTGGCCGAAAATGTTCTTCTTGCCCTGGGACGCCCACTCGTCGGCGATTTCGCCCATGGTGGAGGAGGGGGTGATGGGATAGATGGCGGCGGTCTCGCTCATGGCGTAGGCCACCCAGGCGGCGGCGGTGTTGCCGTCCATGGTCTTCATTTTGGACATGTCGTGCTCCGTTTCGTTGTGTCTGTTCGCTTGGCTTGAATATATGTGCCTATCCGGCGACCAGGGCCTTGGTGGCCCGGGCGATCTCCAGTTCCTCGTTGGTCGGGATGACCAGCACCTGGACCGGGCTGTCGTCGGCGGAGATGCACCGACCCTTGGCGCACCGCTTGCCGTTGCGCTCGCCGGAGATCCGGATGCCCAGCCCTTCCAGTCCTTGGCAGGCCAGGGCGCGGACTTCCGGGTCGTTTTCACCGATGCCCGCGGTGAAGACCACGGCGTCGGCCCGCCCGAGCACGGCCAGGTAGCTGCCGATGAACGACTTGACCCGGTAGGCGAACATCTCGAAGGCGAGCTGCGCCCGCTCGTCGCCCTTTGCCCGGGCCGTGTGGATGTCGCGCATGTCGTTCATGCCGCAGATGCCGAGCAGCCCGCTCTTCTTGTTCAGCATCTCGTCCACCTCGTTCACGCAGAGCTTTTCGGTGCGCGCGATGAACGGGAAGATCGCGGGGTCCACGTCGCCGCAGCGGGTGCCCATCATCAGCCCGGCCAGGGGGGTCAGCCCCATGGTGGTGTCCGCGCACCGGCCGTTCTTCACGGCGGCCATGGAGCAGCCGTTGCCCAGATGCACGGTGATCAGGTCCGTGTCCTCGAGGGGCTTGTTCAGGAATTCGGCGGCGGCCCTGGCCACGTACTTGTGGGAGGTGCCGTGGAAACCGTACTTGCGGATGCGGTGCTCCTCGTACAATTCGTAGGGGATCGGGTAGAGATGGGCCTTGGCCGGGATGGTCTGGTGGAACTCGGTGTCGAACACGGTCACGTTGGGCGTGCCGGGGAACAGCTCCAGGGCGGCCTCGATGCCCACCAGGTTGGCGGCGTGCAGCGGGGCCAGGGGGATGTTGGCGCGGATGGTCTCGACCACGTCCGCGTCCACCAGGGCCGGGGCCGCGAAGGACTCGCCGCCCTGGACCACCCGGTGGCCGATGGCGTCGATGTCGGACAGGGAGCCGATGACGCCCCACTCCTCGCCGGTCAGCTTCTCGACCATCAACCGCATGGCCGCGTCGTGGTTGAGCACGGGCCGCTTCTCCTCGGACTTGGCGTCGGGCCACTTGTCCGGGTGGGACCGCTGGGTGATGGACCCCATCTCCTCGCCGATGCGCTCGATGACCCCGGAGGCGGTCACGGACTCGCCCTCCATGTCGATGAGCTGGTACTTGAGGGACGAACTGCCGCTGTTGATGACCAGAATATTCATGTTATCCGTTCCTTTGCGCCTGGGCCTGGATGGCGGTGATGGCCACGGTGTTGACGATGTCGCGGACCCGGCAGCCCCGGCTCAGGTCGTTGACGGGCTTGTTCAGCCCCTGCAGGACCGGGCCGATGGCCGTGGAGCCGGGCACGGCGCGCTGCACGGCCTTGTAGGTGTTGTTGCCGGTGTTCAGGTCCGGGAAGATGAACACCGTGGCCCGCCCGGCCACTTCGGAGTCCGGCATCTTGGTCCGGGCCACGTCCGGGTCCACCGCCGCGTCGTACTGCAGCGGCCCTTCGATGGGCAGGTCGAGCCCGCGCTCGACGATCAACCGCTTGGCGATCTCCGTGGCCTCCTTGACCTTTTCCACGTCCGCCCCGGTGCCGGAGCCGCCCGTGGAATAGGAGAGCATGGCTACGTACGGGTCGATGCCGAACAGCCGCGCGGTCTGGGCCGAGCTCAGCGCGATCTCGGCCAGCTGGGCCGCGTCGGGCTTGGGGTTCACCGCGCAGTCGCCGAAGACCACCACCCGGTCGCCCATGCACATGAGGAACACGGACGAGACGATGGAGGCGTCGGGCCTGGTCTTGATGAACTCGAAGGCGGGCCGGATGGTCTGGGCCGTGGTGGTCACCGAGCCGGAGACCATGCCGTCGGCGTCCCCGGCGTGGACCATCATGGTCCCGAAATAGGTGGGATCGGTGATCCGGTCGCGGGCGTCCTCCATGCGGATGCCCTTGTGCTGGCGGGCCTCGAAATAGCGCCGGGCGTAGTCCTCGAATTGGGGCGAGGAGGCCGGGTCCACCAGGTTCGCGCCGTTGAGCTGCACGCCGAGGGTGGACGCCTGGGCGCGGATGGCGTCCGGGTCGCCGAGCAGGGTGACCTCGACCACGTTGCGCCGCTGGAGGATCTCCGTGGCCTGCAGCACCCGGTCGCTCAGGCCCTCGGGCAGGACGATGTGGCGGCGGGCCGCCTTGGCCTTCTCCACCAGGTTGTACTCGAACATGATCGGCGTGATCTTGCGGGACTGGGTGGTGACCAGCCGCTTGCGCAGCTCGTCCAGGTCCACGTGGGCCTCGAACAGCCCGATGGCCGAGGCGATCTTGGCCGGGTGCTCGGGGTCGATGGTCCCGTGCAGGGCCTGGAGGGTCTGGGTGGCCTTGAAGGTGTGGTCCTCGACGCTCAGGATGGGCAGCGGCACGCCGGTCCAGCCCTCGATGAGCCGGTGCACGGTTTCCGACGGCTCCAGCCCGCCGGTCAGGACGATGCCCGCGATGTCTTCAAAGGACGTCGATTGGCGCGAGGAGATGGAGGCCAGGATGATGTCCATGCGGTCGCCGGGGGTGATGATCAGGCTCCCGGCCTTGATGTACTTGAGAAAGTTGGTGATGTGCATGGCCGCGGTGAGGAAGTTGTCCACCTGGGTGTCCAGCCTGCCGTGGCCGTAGAGGACCTTGGCGTCCAGCCATTTGATGACGTCGTGGATGGTCGGGTTGCCCAGCCGCTTGTCGTCCGGGATGGCGAAGGTCAGCAGGGGGTGCGAGGAATGGGTCTTGGCCTCGATGTCCCGCAGCGTGCAGGGGGAGAGGTCCGGGCGCGACCGGTTGACGATCATGGCCATGACCTCCAGGCCGCGCTCCTCGAACAGCTCCACGGTGCGCTGGGCCGAGCCGCACAACTCGTCGTCCGCCTTGTCCTTGCCGTTGACCACCACCAGCACGGGGCAGCCCATGTTGGAGACGATGGAGGCGTTGATCTCGAACTCCAGGGTGGCGTTGCCGCCGATGTAGTCCGTGCCCTCGCAGAGCACGAAGTCGTACTCCTTTTCCAGCTCCTTGAACTTGTTCAGGGTGTTCTCCAGGAGCAGCCCCTTGTTGCCGCTGTTGATCAGGGAGCGGGCCTCGCTCAGGGTGTAGCCGTAGGTCCGCTCGTAGGGCTGGTCGAGCTTGAAGTGGCGGAGCATGAGGTCGATGTCGTGGTCGCGGCCCCCGTTCAGCGGATCGCTGATCACGGGCCGGAACACGGCCACCCGGTGCAGGTTGGACATGAGCAGGTGCATCACGCCGAGCACGATGGCGGACTTGCCGCTGCGGGCTTCGGTTGCGGCTATGTAGAGGCTTTTGGACATGTATGGCTCCTTGCCGTTTCGTGGAGGCCGGGAGAAGGGCGTTGTCGGACGCCCTTCTCCCGTAGGGGGACCGCCGTGGGTGACGTCGGGGGCGACGACGGCGTTCCCCTTCCTCCGTAGGGCATGGGGTATGGTGACTGAATCTATGCGTCTTTCGTCTGGTCCCTCAGATCGGGCAGGAACGGCTCCTCGCGCAGGTCGCGGTCGTAGCAGACCAGGCCGCAGCGCAGGCAGCGGTCGGCCTCGGCGCGGGCCTCCTCCTCGCTGAGCGACCCCTCCACCTCGTTGAAGGTGCAGTTGCGGTCGTCCCCGTGGCACAGGTGCGGCAGCACCGCGCGTTTCTTGCGTTCGACAAAGTCTATTTCCTTGAACAGCGTGTAGGGGATCATGCCCTTCTGGGTGGTCTCCGGGACCGGGATGTCCCCTCGGGTCAGGTGATAGTGGATGGACCGGGCCGCCTTGCGCCCGTCGCCGATGGCCGAGATGACCAGGTCCGGACCGGTGTAGACGTCGCCCGCGGTGAACACGCCGGGGATGGCGGTCTCGAAGGTGTCCGGGTCGGCCACGATGGTCTGCCACCGGGTGGTCTCCAGGGGGCACTCGCCCTCGCCGTCGTCGTACAGGCAGCCGAGGTCCGGCTTCTGGCCGATGGCCGGGATGATCAGGCTGGCCTCCATGCGCTGCTCGGACCCCTCCTTCTTCACCGGGCGGCGGCGTCCGGAGTCGTCCGGCTCGCCCAGTTCCATCTCGTAGAATTCCAGGTGGGTGGCCTTGCCGTTCTCGTCGCCGATGACGCGCGCGGGAGCGGCCAGGAAGCGGAACTTGACGCCCTCGTCCTCGGCCCCGACGATCTCTTCCACGTCGGCGGGCATTTCGGCGCGGGTGCGGCGGTACATGAGCGTGACCTCAGCGCCGAGGCGCACGCAGGTCCGGGCCGCGTCGATGGCGGTGTTGCCGCCGCCGACCACGATGACCTTGTTGCCGGTCTCGGGCTTCTGGCCCAGGGCGTGGGCGGTCAGGAACTCGATGCCGCCCATGACGCCGTCCAGGTCCTCGCCCTCGGCGTACATGCCGGACGCCTGCCACGCGCCGATGCCGATGAAGGTCGCGTCGAACCCTTCCTCGCGCAGGGATGCCAGGGTGAAGTCCTTGCCGAACTTGGTGTTCAGCCGGGCCTCGATGCCGAGGTCCAGGATGCCCTGGATCTCCCAGTCGAGGTCCGCCTTGGGCAGCCGGTATTCCGGGATGCCGTAGCGTGTCTGGCCGCCCAGGGCGGGCATGGCGTCGAAGATGACCGGGCTGTGGCCCAGCCGACGCAGGAAATAGGCGCAGGACAGCCCGGCCGGGCCGCCGCCGATGACGGCCACGCGCTTGCCGGTGTCCTTGGCGCAGGGCACGGGCAGCCGGGAGCCGGAGTGCAGCTCGCGGTCGGCCACGAACCGCTTCAGCATGTTGATGCCCACGGTCTCGTCCACGTACTGGCGGCGGCACATGGTCTCGCAGGGGCGCGGGCAGACTCGGCCGCAGGTGACCAGCAGCGGGTTGCGCTCCTTGATGGTCATGACCGCGCCGTCATAGTCGCCCGCCTTGATCTGCTCGATGTAACGCGGGATGTTGATCTGGGCCGGGCATTTCTGGCGGCAGGGTGCCAGGCAGTCCGTGGTCTGGTTGAGGTGCAGGAGCCGGGCGGTCATGCCGGACACGGCGATGACCCCGCGCGGGCAGGCGGCCACGCAGTTGCCGCACGCCTTGCACTGGGCCGGGTCGATGACCGGCAGCCCTTCGGGTCCCATGTGGATGGCGTCGAAGGGGCAGGCGCGCACGCAGGTGCCGAGCCCCAGGCAGCCCTCGGGGCAGGCCTTGGACCCGCCGTAGAGCAGGTGGGCGGCGCGGCAGTCCAGCGCGCCCTCGTAGTGGAAGGCGTCGTCGGCCCGCAGCCCGCCGGTGCAGTCGCGCACGGCCAGCTCGGGTTCGCGCTCCAGGACCTCCTGGCCCATGATGGCCGCCACCCGCGCGCTCGCTTCGGCGTCGGACACGATGCACACCGTGGCCGGGGCCTTGCCCGCCACGATGGCCGCCGCCGCGCCGGAACAGCCGGGGAAGCCGCAGCCGCCGCAGTTGGCGCCGGGCAGGTTGTCCTCGATCAGCGCGATGCGGGGGTCCTCCTTGACGAAGAGGAGCCTGGAGGCCACGCCGAGGATGGCCGCGGCCAGCAGCCCAATGCCGAAAAGCGTCAGTCCCGATGTCAGTATCATTGTCGTATCCCGTATTCCGTTGTGGGTGGTTCCCTAGATCATGCCCTTGAAGGCGAAGAAGGCCAGGGACATGAGCCCGGCCATGATCAGGCCGATGGGCGTGCCGCGCATGGCGATGGGCAGCCGCCGGACGGCCAGCTTCTCGCGGATGCCGGCCAGCAGGACCAGGGCGATCATGAAGCCCAGGCCCGAAGCCAGGGCGAACAGGACCGTCTTCACGAAGCCGAATTCCTCGCGCTGGCAGATCAGCGCGATGCCCATGACCGCGCAGTTGGTGGTGATCAGCGGCAGGAAGATGCCCAGCGACTTGTACAGCGGCGGGACCATCTTCTTGAGGAACATCTCCACGAACTGGACCAGGGCGGCGATGACCAGGATGAAGGCCAGGGTCTGGAGGAAGCCCAGGCCGAAGGGGGCCAGGACGTACTCCTGGACCAGCCAGGTGATGGCCGCGGCCATGACGGCCACGAAGACCACGGCCCCGCCCATGCCCACGGCCACCCCGGTGTCCTTGGAGGTGCCGATGAACGGGCAGTTGCCCAGGTATTGGGCGAGCACGATGTTGTTGACGAACATCGCCCCGATGAAGAGAAGGAAGTATTCCTGCATGGTCGTTTCCCCCGATTAGCAGTTCTTTTGGCCGCAGCCGGTGCAGGCGCCGCAGTCGTGGGTCGGGCCTTGGACCGCCGCCAGCCCGCGGCGCTTGCGCCGGACGTTCTCGACAAAGGTCATGATCGCCAGGAGGATGCCCAGGGAGACGAACGCCCCGGGGGCCTGGACCATGATCCCGAAGGGCTCGAACCCTTCCCAGGCCACGTTCACGCCGAACAGCTGGCCCGCGCCCAGTACCTCGCGCAGCGCGCCGAGGAAGGTCAGGGACAGGGTGAAGCCCAACCCCATGCCCAACCCGTCGGCCAGGGAGAGCAGGGGGCCGTTCTTGGAGGCGAACGCCTCGGCCCGCCCCAAGATGATGCAGTTGACCACGATCAGCGGCACGAAGATGCCGAGCTGCTGGTAGAGGGGGTAGGCAAAGGCCTGCATGAGCAGCTCCACGGCCACCACCAGAGAGGCGGAGATGGCGATGAAGCAGACGATGCGGACCTTGGCCGGGATCAGTTTTCTGAGCAGCGAGATCATCAGGTTGGACAGCGCCAGGACAAAGACCACGGCCATGCCCATGCCCAGCCCGTTGCCCGCCGTATTGGTCACGGCCAGGGTGGGACACAGGCCGAGGACCAGCTTGAACGGGGGCAGCTCCGTCCACAGTCCCTTGGAGAATTCCTTCCACAATCTGTTCATGTTCGGCTCCTCAAACGGCGCGGCTTAGGACCAGCCCGCCGCGAGCTTGCTTTTCAGGGAGTTGAAGACGGCTATGGCGTCGCGCACGGCGGACACGGTGCCGGTGGACGAGATGGTCGCCCCGGCCACGGCCTCGATGTCGCCGCCGTTCTTTTTCAGTTCCACGGCCTCCAGGGAGTGGCCCCTGAACTGCGTGGTGTAGCCGTGCCCGGCCACCCGCGCGCCAAGGCCGGGCGTCTCCTTCAGGGTGGTGATGCCGATGCCCGACAGGGTCATGGCGTTCATGTCCGTCATGTCGAAGCCGACCATGACGCCGATGTTGCCGCCGTAGCCCTTGCCGTAGGTCTCGAAGGCCAGCCCGATGAGGCGGCCCTGGCTGAGGGCCGGGAACACGGTCACGGTGCGGCCGTCCACGTCGAATTTCTTGCGGTCCTTGATGGGGTCGTTGTCGTAGCCGGTGAGCACCGAGAGGATGGCCGGGGCCTGGACGTAGGTCAGCTCCTGCTCCTCGATGATCGGGGCCGTGACCTCTTTCAGCGCGGCCAGGGTGACGCCCGCGATGCCGCAGATCAGCGACAGGACGATCATCATTTTCATCATGTCCTTCATGGCCTAGCTCCTTCCGAACGGCTTGGGCCGGATGCGTTCGAGCACCGGGGTGAACAGGTTGGCCAGCAGGATGGCGAAGGGAACGCCGTCCGCGTACGCGCCCCAGGTGCGAATGACGATGATCAGCGCACCGGCCAGCAGCCCGAAGAGGAGCATCGGGATCTGGCGGTTGGGCGAGGAGGGGCCGTCCGTGGCCAGGAAGAACGCCCCGAACAGGGCGGACCCGGTCAGCAGCTGGAAGGCCGGGCCGGGGTGGATCGACGGGTCCAGCCGGTTGAACAGGAAGGCGGTCAGGCAGACGCCCGCGATGACCCCCACCGGGATGATGGACGAGACCTGCTTGCGCATGACCAGGAGCATGCCGCCGAGAAGCACGCCCGCTATCTGGACCGCGCCCAGGCCGCCGAGCTGCTTGCCCAGGAACAGGGCGCGGGCGTCGGTGATCTGGACCGCGTTGAGCCCGAAGTTCTTGAGCTGGGCCAAGGGATAGGTCAGGTCCGTGCCGAGCATGGAGGCGTCGATGTCCATGAACGCGGGCCAGGAGATGCGGCAGATGGCCCAGCCGATGAGCGGGGCGCAGAACGGGCTGCCGCCCAGGGGGCCGAAGCACGCCTTGCCGAGGATGATGGAAGCCGCGCTGCCGATGGCCGCCAGCCACCAGGGGGCGGAGGCCGGGAGCAGGAAGGCGAAGGCCAGCCCCACGGTGAAGGCGTGGAGGTTGGCCACGTCCGTGTCGCGGTCCATGAAATAGTCGCAGGCCATCTCGGTGAACACGGCCGCGCCCATGGACAGGGCCATGACCCGCACCGCGGGCATGCCGAAGGTCATGGCCGCCATGACGGCGGCGGGGAACATGGCCACCAGGATGTTGGCCATCCGGCTCCGCACCGTGACGCCGCAGTGGCGGTGGGGCGGGACCGAGACGGTCAGGGCGAATGGGTTGAGGGGCTTCACGGTTATTGGTCCTCCCCGGCCTTGGCCTTGGCCAGCTCGTTCTTGGCGAGCCGGATGTATTGGAGCATGGGGCGGCGCGCGATGCAGAAGTATCCGCACAACCCGCATTCGAAACAGACGTCCACGGCCTCGGCCTCGGCCTTGTCGTAGAGGCCGAACTCGGCGTAGCTGGTGATCATGGAGGGGTCGAGGCGGGCCGGGCAGCGGCGTACGCACTCGCCGCACCCCACGCAGGCCGCGTCCTCGGCCACCGGGGCCGGGTTGCGCACCAGCTGCACGGCGGCGCTGCCCCGGTCGATGCCCTGGGCGGGCGAGGCCGCCGTCCTGCCGCGCAGCACCCCGCCCAGCACGATGCGGTCGCGGTCCTGGATCTCAACCCCGGCCTCTTCCAGCACAGCGCCCACGGCGGTCCCCAGCGGGATGAGCCGGGCCTGGCCTTCCACGGTGACCATGGTCTCCAGCACCGGCAGCCCGGTCTCGGCGATCCGCCCGGCGTGGAAGACCGTCTCCAGCCCCACCACCAGGGTGTTCTCCGGGGCTTCGCTTCCGGTGGCGGCCTTGGCCACCAGCGGGTCCAGCCCGGCCGGGTACTGCGGGGAAATCTCCACGCACTCCATGTCCGGGAGCCGGTTCACGGCCCCGTTCGGCACGGCCAGGACGATCCTCTCGGGGCCGTACCCCTTGGCCAGGATGTCGAGCCCTGTCCGCAGCGTCTCCTTGTGGTCCGTGAGCAGGGCGCGGCGGGAGCCCTCGCCCGGCTCGGGGTCCACGCCGTTGATTATCAGGGTCTCGGTCCGCGCGGACTCCGGGAGGTCGGCGCCCAGGGCGCGCAGCCCGGCGAGCAGCTCGCTCCCTTCCAGCCCGGCCGGGAAGTCCGGCTCGACCTCGCCGTCCCCTTCCGGGACGATGCGGATGCGGTACGGGTCCACGTGGGCGACCTTGCCCGCGAACGGTGCGTGGACGTCGCCCCGGCCTGGGACCGAGCCCGTGGCGATGCGCTCGCCGCGAACCACGGCCTGGCCGCAGACGACCAGCGGACACTGGCGGGTCAGATTCATCTCCGCCGGGGCGGAGGATACGGTTTCTCGGGTATTCATAATCCGCCTACCTGCTGATGTGGCATTGTTTGCAGTTGTCCGGGCCGTAAGGGCCCGCGCCCATTTCCTCGTGGCAGGACATGCACTGGTCGTGGAAGGCGTTCATGCGCGGCAGGACCAGCTCCCTGGTCTCGGCCTCGTGGCACTGGCCGCAGGAGGAATAGTCGCCCTTGTAGTCGGTCATGTCCTTGGGCACGTGGCAGGACTTGCAGCTGGACAGCCCCTTGTCGAACATGTCCTCGTGGCACTGGCCGCAGCTCTGGTGCCCGGCAAGGCGCATGGACAGCAGCTCGTCGGAGCCGCGCTCGTCGTGGCAGTTGGAGCATTTCTGCGGCTCGGGCTCGATGTCCTGGCCGTGGTGGCAGTCGGAGCAGTCGGATGCGTAGTCCTCGTGCGCCTCGTGGTCGAAGAGGACCGTGTCGTATTCGACGTGGTGGCAGCGCACGCAGTAGGCCTCGTTGGGGAAGGAGTCCGCGTGGTCCTCGATGAATTTCTCGTCGAAACTGTTTGGGTGGCAGGAACCGCACGCCAGGGCGCGGTCCTCCGGGGCCTCGATGGGGTGCGTCTTGTCGTGGTGACAGGAGGCGCACTCGATCTGGTAGTCGCGGTGGTGGACCAGGTGCGAGAAGATGACCTTGCCGCCGTTGTTCTCGAACAGGATTCGGACGGGCATGGGTTGCGTCTGGCCTGACCGGACGTAGCCGACAACGGCCACCGCCAGGAGCAGGATGGCCGCCAGGACCACCGGGATTGTCTTCGATTTTGCGCGCATCTTTCCTCTCCGCCGTCATCAGACGGCAGCTCCTATTGAAAAATGTGGTTGATTGAGCCTGGGGGCTGCGGGCGGCCGAAGCCGCCCGCAGGAGGTTGTTTTTACTTGGGAATGACAGCCCATTCCGGGACGACGGTGAGGTCCACGCCCCACAGCGCGGGCAGGATGTAGACCACGAAGGCGGTGATCAGGATCGTTCCGACTATGTTCAGCCAGACGCCCGCCTTTGCCATCTGTTTGATGGTTACGCACCCCGAGCCGAAGACGACGGCGTTGGGCGGCGTGGCCACCGGGAGCATGAAGGCGTAGGAGGCCGCGACGCAGGCGCCGACGATGGTGGCGAACGGATGCACGCCCATGGCGATGGCCGCGGAACCCATGATCGGGACCAGCAGGGTGGCGGTGGCGGTGTTGGAGGTGATCTCCGTCAGGAAGATGGTGATCAGGACCACCGCGCCCACGAAGATGATCATGCTGGTGCCTTCCAGGGCGCCGAGCTGACCGGCGATGTAGGCCGCCAGGCCGGTCTTGGCGAAGCCGTTGGCGATGGCCAGGCCGCCGCCGAAGAGCAGGATGACGTCCCAGGGAATCTTGACGGCGGTCTTCCAGTCGAGGAGGAACTTGCCTTTCTTGAAGTCAACGGGAATGGCGAACAGGATGAGCGCGCCCAGGATACCGATGGTGGCGTCGCCGATGAACTTGAAGTGGGGCATGATGCCGAGCACGAAGGAGGACTTGGCCATGAAGCCGCGCGCCAGCCAGAAGGTGGCCACGAAACAGCCGACCATGACGATCTTCTTTTCCTCGGGGGACATGGGCCCGAGCTTCTTCACTTCGTCGTTGATGATCTTGGCGCCGCCGGCCAGCTCCATGCCGCCCATGGGGAACAGGATCTTGGTCAGCAGGAGCCAGGCGATGAGCATGGTGATGGCCGCGAGGGGCACGCCGAACATCATCCACTGGCCGAAGCCGATCTGCACGCCGAACATCTTCTCGACCATGCCGGCCATGACGGTGTTCGGGGGGGTGCCGATGATGGTGGCGACGCCGCCGATGGACGCGGCGTAGGCGATGCCGAGCATCAGGGCGCGGCCGAAATTGAATTCGGGTCCGACGTTGCCGCTGCTGTCGCGGAGGTGGTCGGAGTCATAGCCGGTGGCCTGCTGGATGACGGCCAGGCCGATGGGGACCATCATCATGGCGGTGGCGGTGTTGGACACCCACATGGACAGGAAGCCGGTGGCGACCATGAAGCCCATGATCATCCGGCCGGGGCTGGTGCCGATGGCCCGGATGGTGTACAGCGCCACGCGGCGGTGCAGGTTCCACCGCTCCATGGTCACGGCCAGGAAGAAGCCGCCCATGAACAGGTAGATCAGGTGGTTGGCATAGGGAGCCGTGGAAGCGGCGGACTTCATGACGCCGAGCAACGGGAAAAGGGCGATGGGCAGCAGGGAGGTAGCCGGGATGGGGATGGCTTCGGTGATCCACCAGATCGCCATCAGGGCGGTGACGGCCGCCACGCGCCACGCTTCCACGGCCATTCCCTCGGGGGCCGGGATTATCAGCATCAAGACGAACACGATGGGTCCCAGGAAGAACCCTATTTGTTTGCCTTTGTTAGAATTAGCCTGATCACTCATTGTAACACTCCTCAATGTTGTGCGTTTCCACCTCGGAACGGACCGCAACCCCAGACGGCGCTGAGGATAAACGCCGGGCGACCCCGTTGGGCCGCCCGGCATTTAATTTTTATATTCCGAGGTGATAGGTTTCAACGAAGGCGCTCACGCGGCTGCTGGAGTCGGCGATGCGCTTGCTCAGTGCGCTCTTGTAGGCGTCGAGGTCGAGCGGCTTGCGGGCCACGCCCTCCTCCATGGCGGCCTTGGCCACGGCCACGGAGACGTATTCGATGAGCCGCAGGTCCAGCGCCTTGGGAATGACGTATTCCGGGCCGAACTCGAGCTTGTCCACGCCGAACGCCTCGCAGACGTATTTCGGGGCCTCGGTCTTGGCCAGGTCGGCCAGGGCCTGGGCCGCGGCCAGCTTCATGCCTTCGGTGATGGCCGTGGCGCCGCAGTCGAGCGCGCCGCGGAAGATGAAGGGGAAGCCGAGGACGTTGTTCACCTGGTTGGGGAAGTCGGAGCGGCCGGTGCCCATGATGCAGTCGGGCCGCGCTTCCTTGGCGTCGTCGTAGGTGATTTCGGGGTCGGGGTTGGCGCAGGCGAAGATGATCGGGCAGTTGTCGGACATGGACTTGACCATCTCCTTGGAAACCACGCCCGCCTTGGACAGGCCCAGGAAGCAGTCCGCGCCGACCATGGCCTCGGCCAGGGAGCCGTAGGCCTTCTCGGTGGCGTACTGCTGCTTGAACTCGTTCAGGTCCGTGCGGGACTTGTTGATGTGGCCCTTGGAATCGAACATGGCGATGTTTTCGAATTTCACGCCCATGTTCCGGTACAGGTTGGTGCAGGCGATGGCTGCCGCGCCGGCGCCGGAGATGACCACGCGCATGTCGGCCGGGTTCTTGCCCGAGATCTCGATGGCGTTCATCATGCCGGCGGCGGTGACGATGGCGGTGCCGTGCTGGTCGTCATGGAAGACGGGGATGCCCATTTCCTTTTTCAGCTTCTCTTCGATGTAGAAGCATTCCGGGGCCTTGATGTCTTCGAGGTTGATGCCGCCGAAGGTCGGTTCCAGGGTCTTGACCACTTCGCACAGCTTGTCCGGGTCGGTCACGTCCAGGTTGATGTCGTAGACGTCCACGTCGCCGAAGACCTTGAACAGCACGCCCTTGCCTTCCATGACCGGCTTGCCGGCCAGGGGGCCGATGTTGCCCAGGCCGAGCACGGCGGTGCCGTTGGAAACCACGGCCACCAGGTTGCCGCGGCCGGTGTATTCATAGACCAGCTCGGGGTCGGCGTGGATCGCCTTGCACGCCTCGGCCACGCCGGGGCTGTAGGCCATGGACAGGTGCTTCTGGGTCTTGCACGGTTTGACCGGGACGACCTCGACCTTTCCCTTTCTCCCCATGGAGTGGTAGTCGAGCGCCTCCTGCTTGGTGAATAAAGCCATTATAGTCTCCTTGTGGTTGTTGTGCGTTACTTGATGCCTGCGGCTTCGAGGTCCGGCACGGCGTACAGTTCGCCGCCGTGGGCGTCGTTGATGACCAGCAGCGGGAAGTCCTCGACGGTCATCTCGCGGACGGCCTCGGGGCCGAGCTCGTCAAAGGCGATGACCTCGGACTTGACGATGGAATTGGAGAGCAGCGCGCCCGCGCCGCCCGTGGCCCCGAAGTACACGGCGGTGTAGTCCTGCATGGCCTTTCGGGTCTCGGCGTTGCGCTTGCCCTTGCCGATGGTCGCCTTGAGGCCCAGCGAGTAGAGGCGCGGGGCGTAGGAGTCCATGCGGTAGCTGGTGGTCGGCCCGGCGGCCCCGATGGGGCGGCCCGGAGGGGCCGGGGAGGGGCCGACGTAGTAGATGGCCGCGCCCTTGAGTTCGAAGGGCAGTTCCTTGCCCGCGTCGAGCAGCTCCACGAGTTTCTTGTGGGCCGCGTCGCGCGCGGAGTAGATGGTCCCGGTCAGGAAGACCACGTCGCCAGCCTTGAGCTGGGCCATGTCTTCGTCGGTCAGCGGGGTGTTCAGTTTGTATTCAGCCATCAGAGTATGACCTCCTCGTGCCGCTGGGAGTGGCACTGGACGTTGACCGCCAGGGGCAGGCTCGCCAGGTGGCACGGTTCCATGGTGATCTTCACGCCGAGCACGGTGGTCTTGCCGCCCAGGCCCATGGGGCCGATGCCGAGGGCGTTCAGGGCGTCCTCCAGCTCCTTTTCCTTGGCCGCGATGGCCGGATCGGGATGGGTGTCGTCCAGCTTGCGCAACAGGCCGCGCTTGGCGATCTTGGCCGCGTGCTCGAAGGTCCCGCCGATGCCCACGCCGATGACGGTGGGCGGGCAGGGGTTGGGACCGGCCTCGGCCACCCGTTCGACCACGAACTTCTTGATCCCTTCCCAGCCCTGGGCCGGGGCGAGCATGGTCACGCGGGACATGTTCTCGGCGCCGCCGCCCTTGGCCATGTAGGAGATCTTGAGCTTGTCGCCGGGCACGAAGTCGAAGTGGATGACGGCCGGGGTGCCGTCGCCGGTGTTGGCCCGGGTCAGCGGGTCGCAGGCGGACTTGCGCAGGTAGCCGTCGGCGTAGCCCTTGCGGGTGCCTTCGTCGATGGCCTCGCGCAGGTTGCCGCCCTCGATGCGCACCTCGTCGCCCACTTCCACGAAGTAGACGGCCAGGCCGCAGTCCTGACACAGGGGGAGTTTGGTTTCAAAAGCCAGGTCCGCGTTTTCCAGGAGCTGGCGCAGCACTTCCTTGGCGGACGCGCTGGTTTCCTCTTCCATGGCCTTTTCGAGCCGGTTGCGCACGTCGGCGGGCAGCTCGGTGTTGGCGCTGGCGCACATCTTGGCGACGGCGTCGATGATGTCGGTGGTCTGGATGGTACGCATGCTATTTCTTCCTGAAGATGTTCTTCATTGCGGTGATGCCCATCTTGCGGCGCAGGAAGCCGAGCTGGTTCTGCAGGGGGAGTCCCTTGGGACAGACGTCCTCGCAGGCCAGCAGGCCCATGCAGCCGAAGATACCGTTGTCGTTGCCGATGACCTCGAAGTACTGCTCGTCCGTGCGCTGGTCCCGGGGGTCCACCACGAAGCGGGCGATGCGGTTGAGGGCGGCGGCACCCATGAAGTCGTCGCGCAGGCGGGCCGTGCCGCAGGCGGAGATGCAGCAGCCGCATTCGATGCAGCGCTCCAGCTCGTAGATCTGCTCGGCCACTTCGTTGTCCATGCGCTCCTCTTCCTGGGTGGGGTCGAAGACCTTGTTGGTGTGCACCCAGGACTCGGTCTTGGCGTACATCTCGCGGAACCAGACGCCGGTATCCACGGACAGGTCGCCCACCAGCTTGAAGACCGGCAGGGGGTGCAGGATGAGGTGCCCGGGCTGGTCCTTGGTCTTGGTCTGGCAGGCCAGGCCGGGACGGCCGTTGATGACCATGGCGCACGCCCCGCAGATGCCCGCGCGGCAGCAGAAGTCGAAGATGAGGCTCGGGTCCTGCTCCTCGCGCAGCCTGTTCAGGGCGATGAACAGGGTCATGTTGGGGGTCTCGTCGAGGGTGTATTCCTGCATGCGCGGGACATCGCCCTCTTTCTCGGGATTGTACCGGAATATTTCGAATTTGAGTTGTCTACCCATGATGCGTTCCTTTCTTGATCCGAGTTACTTCTTCTTGCCGATTTCGGTGACGGGGCTCTTGATGGTCCGCTCCTTCACGTACTTTTCGTCAGCCGGGATGATCTTGCCGCCGCCGTAACCGCGGTCGCCCGGAGGCAGCTCGAAGAGCGGGGTGGTGTCCTCGTACTTCAGGTCGGGCATGTCCGCGCCCACGGGCCAGTAGGCCAGGGTCCGGTTGAGCCACTCGGCGTCGTTGCGCTCGGGGAAGTCCTCGCGGTTGTGGGAGCCGCGCGATTCGGTGCGCATCAGGGCCGCCTGGGCGATGCACAGGGCCAGGCGGACCTGCCCCTCGATCTTGAGGGCGGCGGCCAGCTCGTGGTTCGGGCCGGCGCCGTCGGACACCAGGCCGACCTTGCGGGCCTTCTCCAGGGTGGACTGCAGGGTGGCGACGCACTCTTCCAGCCCTTCCTTGTTGCGGAACACGAAGCAGCCCTTCATCAGGGCGTCCTGCATCTCGCCGCGAACCTTGTAGACGTTGAGCTTGCCGTTGCGGCCGTGGATCACGTCATGGATGCGTTCCTGCTGCCGCTTGACCTCGGCGTTGATGGCGGCGGTGTCGAACTTGGTCTCGTATCCCTTGAGGAACTCGACGATCTTGGCACCGATGATGCCGCCCGCGACCACGGTTTCGGCCAGGGAGTTGCCGCCCAGGCGGTTGAAGCCGTGCATGTCCCAGCAGGCCGCTTCGCCCGCGGAGTACAGACCCTTGAGGCCGTAGGCCGCGCCGTCCTTGTTGGTCCGGATGCCGGCCATGGTGTAGTGCTGGGTCGGGCGCACGGGGATCAGCTCCACGCGCGGGTCCACGCCGAGGAAGTGGTGGCAGATCTCGTCCACTTCGCGCAGCTTGGTGGAGATGTGCTTGTCGCCCAGGTGGCGGATGTCGAGCCACAGGTGCTCGCCGTAGGGGGACTTGACGCCCTTTCCGGCGCGCATGTGCTCGGTCATGCGGCGGGAGACCACGTCGCGGGAGGCCAGCTCGGCCTTTTCCGGCTCGTAGATGTGCATGAACCGCTCTTCGTTGACGTCGAGCAGGGTTCCGCCGTCGCCGCGGCAGCCCTCGGTGACCAGGATGTCGGTGGGCACGATGCCGGTGGGGTGGAACTGGATGGACTCGGGGTTGCCGATGGGCACCACCCCGGTCTCGTGGGCCAGGATGTGGCCGCCGCCGTCGCAGATGACCGCGTTGGTGGTGGCCTTGTAGATGCGGCCGAAGCCGCCGGTGCAGATGGCGGTCGCCTTGGCCAGGAAGACTTCGAGCTGGCCGGTGCGCAGGCAGCGGACCACCGCGCCCATGCAGGTCTCGCCGTCATGGATGAGGGCGATGGCCTCCTTCTTGTCGAAGACGTCGATGCCGAGCTCGGCGCAGCGGTTGTCCATGGTGCACATGACCGCGTGGCCGGTGCCGTCCGAGGTGTAGCAGGTGCGCCACTTGGCCGTGCCGCCGAAGGAGCGGGCGGTGATCAGCCCCTCGTTTTCCTCTTTCTCGTATTTTTCGAATTTCTCGCCGCCCTTGAAGTAGAAGGACTGGCCGGGGACCACGCGGTTCCAGGGCACGCCCCAGGCCGCCAGGCGGCGCATCTCGATGGGCGCGGCGTCGGCGAAGAGGCGGGCGACCTCCTGGTCGCAGCCCCAGTCCGAGCCCTTGACGGTGTCGATGAAGTGGACGTCCGGGCCGTCGCCCTCGCCCTTGGCGCAGTTGCCCAGGGCGGCCTGCATGCCGCCCTGCGCGGCCGAGGAGTGGGAGCGCCTGGCCGGGACGATGGACAGGCAGGTGGCCTTGAATCCGTTCTGCGCGGCCTCGCAGGCCACGCGTTCGCCGGCCAGTCCGGCGCCGATGACCAGCAGGTCGGAATAGTAAGTCTGCATTTTCAACTCCTCGCTAGCCTAACGTTACGAAGCGGATCAGGGTGATGACGCCGATGACCATGAAGATGGTGAACAGGGTGGTCTCGAAACGCTTGAACCCCTTGCGCTGATCGGATTTCACGAATCCCCATTTCACGGCGATGCGGTAGAAACCGACGCTGACGTGAAGCTCCACGCAGGGAAGGAGGATCATGTAGAAGACGAACCACCAGAAGTGCTGCATGCGCGCGGCGGACTTGGCGGCGGTGATGGGCAGGTCGTTGAGCACGACCCACATGTGGATGGCGCCCAGGATCAGGATGATCATGGCGGTCCCGGCCTGGACGACCCAGAGCCAGGTGTCGCGGTGCTTGAGCATCTTCGCGTGCTGCCAGATGACGGCCTGTCCCTCGGCGCGGAAGGGAATCTTGCGCGCGGCCAGGACGAAGTGGACCAGGAAGGTCAGGAAGATCAGGGGCCCGCCCACCTGGGCCATGTAGGTGGCCTCGAAGAAGCCTGCGATGGCGTTCATGACGCTCGGAGAGATGACTACCGAGGAAACGAGCAGCATGTGACACCACATGAACAGGATCAGGCTCGCGCCCGTCAGCATCTGGAGCCAGTCGAGACCGGCGTCGGTGCGGGACAAGCCTGGGACGGATGTCGTAAAGGTTTTCATCATTCTTCACCTGTGGTTCTTGATTGATACGAATGGGGAGAGAATCTCTGCCTCATCAACCGCTGTCCATTGCGTGCGGATCGGTCGGGAGCCGCCTGCCGCCTCGTTCTCGTCCGAGGCAACATTTCGGGGTCCTTCCGCGAACCTCCTCAACCCATGGAAATGGATCGCAACGACTCTCTTGAGCAACAGGCATGCCAGAAGACCGTGACGAAAAAGTCACGGTATTCCGGCGCTATAAAAAGTCAGGATTTGGGGAGTGAGCGAGTTCTTGCCAATCGGGCGGGTGCGGATCGGCAAGAATCCGCCGAGGGATTATTCAGACCGTTTCAGTCCGTATTTGGTCATTTTCTCGTTCAGGGTGCGGCGGGGGACGGCGAGGTCGTTCATGACGTCCTTGATGGACCCGCCGTTGCGGGTCAGGGACTCCTGGATGAGGTGGCGCTCGAACAGGGAAACCTGCTCGCGCAGCCCCACCGCCGGGGTGGTGTCGCCCGCCTTGTCGGGCATGATCCGGGCGATGCGCTCGTTGGGCGGCAGGGGCGAGAGGATGTACCGCTCGGCCAGGCTCTTCAGCTCGCGGACGTTGCCGGGCCAGTCGTGGCTCATGAGCAGGGCCAGGCTCTCCGGCCCCAGCGGCTCGGCGGTCATGCCGTAGGTGTCGGCGGTGCGCTCCAGGAAGAAGGAGAAGAGCAGGGGGATGTCCTCCATGCGTTCGCGCAGGGGCGGGACGTTCACCTCCACCGTGTTGATGCGGAAATAGAGGTCCTCGCGCAGCCGTCCTTCCTCGATGGCCGTGCGCGGGTGCTCGTTCATGGCGGAAATCAGCCGAAAGTTCACCGGCCGGGGGGTATTGGCCCCCAGGGGGATGATCTCGCGCATCTCCAGGGCGCGCAGCAGCTTGCCCTGGACGTCCAGGGGCATGGAGTTCAGCTCGTCCAGGAACAGGGTCCCGCCGTTGGCCGCCTCCAGCTTGCCCACGCGTTTGCCGCTGGCCCCGGTGAACGCGCCGGACACGTGGCCGAAGAGCTCGCTTTCGGCCATGGACACCGGGATGGTGGCGCAGTTCAGCGCCAGGTACGGCCCCTTGTTCAGGGTGGACAGGGTGTGGATGGCGCGGGCGATGACCTCCTTGCCCGTGCCGGTCTCGCCGAAGATGAGGATGTTGGCGATGGTCGGGGCGATGTGGGTGATCTCCTTCTTGAGCTCCCGCATGCTCGGGCTGGTGCCGACCAGCCGGGAGTCGATGCCCTCGCACCCGGACAGGGCCATCTTGAGCTGGCGGTTTTCCAGCACCAGGCGGCGCTTTTCCAGGGCGCGCTTGATGGTTTCCACGATCTGCTCGGGGTCGAAGGGCTTCTCCACGAAGTCGTAGGCCCCGCCCTGGATCGCCTCCACGGCCATGGCGATGTCGCCGTGGCCGGTGAACAAAACCACCGGGATGTGCGGGTCGATGTCCTGGATGTGCTTCTGGAAGGCGAGCCCGTCCATGCCCGGCATCTTCACGTCGGTGAGCACGATGCCCGCATAGTCCGGGGTGATGTCCTTGAGCGCGATCCTGGCGTCGGCGTAGTCCGTGACGTCGAAGTCCGACAGCTCAAGCCATTGCCTTGCCGAGTCGCGGACCGACTGTTCGTCGTCCACGAGAATGACCTTGGTCATAGTTTGGCTTCCTGTTGGTGTTTGCAGAGGGGAAGGTGGATGAAGAACTCGGCCCCGTTGGGCTCGCGGTTGGCCACCCGGAAGTCGCCGCGCATGTCCTTGACGATCTTGTACGAGATGGACAGGCCGAGGCCCACGCCGATGCCCTCTTTCTTGGTGGTCACGAAGGGTTCGAAAATCTTTTTGCCGACCTCTTCGGCGATGCCCGGACCATTGTCCCAGACGTGGATGGTGGCCCGGTCGCCGTCCTCGTAGAGGCGCACGCCGATGAGCGGTTCCGGGGTGTCCTGCAGGGCGTCCAGCCCGTTGCGGAAGAGGTTGATGAGCACCTGCTCCATGCGCATGCGGTCGCCCATGACCTGCACGGGCTGACCCGGCATGGAGAGCTTGAGGTCGCAGTTCTCGACCACGAACTGGTGCTTCATCAGGTTGAGCGCCTCCTTCACGGCCTGGCGCAGGTCGAACTCGATCTCCTTGTCCGTGGTCTTGCGGGCGAAAGACTTGAGCTGCCCGGTGACCTTGGCCATGCGGTCGCCCAGCTCCGAGACCTTGCGCAGGGTGGGGTCCAGGTCGTCCAGCTTGTCGCGCTTGAGCATCAGGCGGCAACTGGCCACGTAGGTCTTGGTGGCCGCGATGGGCTGGTTCAGCTCGTGGGCGATGGCCGTGGCCATCTCGCCCAGCGCGGCCAGCTTGCCCGCCTGGATCAGCTCCTCCTGGGCCGCGCGCAGCTCGTGCTCGGTCCGCTTGCGCTCCTCGACCTCCTGCTCCAACTGGCGGTTGATGTCCCTGATGCGGTTGGCCTCCACCGCCTGCTGGCGGGAGATCTCCCGCTGGCGGCGTTCGCGCAGGAAGAGCCGGGTCAGCACGGCCAGCCCCAGGAGGACGAAGGTGGTCAGGGAGACGCCGAGGGTCCGCTCCCACAGGGGGGCCTGGGGGGTCAGGTAGCTGATCTTCCAGTCCGTGCCGGAGATGCCCCGGGTGTTCATCAGGAACCGCTCCTTGCCGATGGTCGTCTCCTGGACGAAGCCGAACCTGGTCCGGGTCTTCCACGGCAGGTGCTTGAGCTGGAACCGGGGATAGTGCTCCCGGTTATGGATCTCCTGGATGGTGCCCTCGTCCAGCGGGGTCAGGGACATGTACTTCCACGACGGGCGGCTGGTCAGGACGATGACCCCGTTGGCGTCGGTCACGAACAGGGTCTCGCCGCCCTCCTTCCAGAGATGCTCCAGGGGGGACAGGGCGATCTTGGCCACGGCCACGCCGATGACCTCGTCCCGGTCCTTGATGGGGTGCGAGATGTAGATGCCCGGCTCGCCGCGGGTGATGCCCACGCCGAAGAAGGTCCCCTGTCGGCCTTCCATGGCGTCGCGGAAGTAGGGGCGGAAGCCGAGGTCCAGGCCGATGAAGGCGTTGGGGCGGTCCCAGTTGGAGGCCGCCTTGACGACGCCGTCCGTGCCGATGATGTAGACCACGGACGACTCGGCGATGGTGTTCACGCGCTTGAGGAACCGGTTGACCGGCACGCCCTCGCCGCCCTTGGTCAGGAAGGCGGAGACCATGCCGTTCTCGGAGATCAGGTAGGGCAGGTATTCGTACTTGCGCAGCTCCGAATCGAGGGTCATTTCGTACAGGGTCAGCCGCTCGTCCGAGACCTGCTTCAGCTCCTGGAGATAGTCGTACTGCACCAGCAGCCCGACGATGAACGGCAGGCCGACGAGCAGCAGCAGCCCCATGGTCACGGCCGGGGCGTTGAACCGGGTTTCGTTGAGTTTCATGTCCGCGCCTTCTCCCTGGTTCCGGGAGATGTGGTCCGTCCTCCGGGGGCCGTTTTCCCATCGATAGGCGGAAATCCGCCTATTACGCAAGGGGCAAAATGGGCGTCCGCTCGGCGTGAATCGGCCAATAGTCCGAAATAATGGCAGTTATTCCAAATCATCTCTGGGATCATGGGGTTGGTGTAGCAAATAGGATACCGAACCGGGGGCGAAAGCGGCTCAGTGCGGGAAATTGTCGGTGTAGGCCACGGTGCGGTCGGGCAGGAACCAGATGGCCGCGCTGTCCGGGGAGTAGCGTTTCAGGAATTCGGTCCCCCTGGCCGGGCCCATGATGAACAGGGTGGTGGCCAGCCCGTCGGCCAGCTCCGCCGTGTCCGCGATGACCGTGACGCCGATGGACTCGTGGGCCGAGTCCAGGGTCGACGGATCGATGATGTGGTGGTGGCGCTGCCCGTCCGCGCCGTCGCCCGCGTCCACGAACTGCTGGTAGTCCCCGGAGCCGCATACGCTGCGCTCCCGGATGGGGATTGTCTGGAACACGGCGGAGGTGCGCGGGTGGCGGACGCCCACCCGCCACTGGCGGTCGCCGAAACAGCGGAAGTCGCCGCCCGCCTCCACGATGCCCGCCCGGATGCCCTGCTTTTGGAGCAGCTCCACGGCGGCGTCCACGATGGTCCCCTTGGCGATGCCGCCGAGGTCCAGGGCCATGCCCCGCTTCTTGAGCCGGACCCTGGCGCCGGGCCGGTCCAGGAGCACCAGCCGGTAGTCCACCAGCCCGGACTTGGCCCGGGCCACGGATTCGTCCATGGCGTAGTAGAAGGGCGAGGTGGTCAGCGCGCCCACCGTGGGGTCGAACACCCCGTTCGTGGCCCTGCTCAGTTCGAGCGCCCGCGTGAGCAGGGAGAAGGTCCGGGGCGAGGGCTTGACCCAGGACTGCCCGGCGGCGCGGTTGATGCGCCCCACGGAGCCGCGCGGGTTGCGGTGGTCGAAGTCCTGCTGCAGGGCGCGCATGGCGGTCATCGCCCGGCGCGCGGCCAGGGACGCGCCCTCGCGGCTCTGCGCCTCCAGGGTCAGATTGACCACCGTGCCCATGGCCACGTCCGTGAACCGGTAGAGGTCCCGTTCCGGGCGGTCCAGGCCCAGGTTGGGGGAGAGGCCGGCGGTCATCAGGGCCGCGAACAGGATGCCGAGGCAGACCACGGCGGTGCGGACCATGCCGCGCCCCCAGTGGAATTGCTCGCGAAAGACCACGGCCAGCATGGGCAGGCAGCAGAACGCGCCGAGCACGGCCGCCGCCTGGAGGGCGGGCAGGGGCGAGTGGAGCCGGGCGATGATCAGCCCGCCGAGCAGCGGCCCGAACAGGAAGCCCAGGCCCGAGGCGAGGTTGGCCGCGCCGAAGATGGCCCCCTGCCTGCGGGTCAGGGTGGAGGCCAGGAACATGGACGCCGGGATGGACAGGGCCGAGCCGAACCCCATGAGCGTGCCGAAGGTCACGAACTGCCACAGCCGGGTGCACTCGCCCAGGGCGAACAGGCCGCACGCGCTGAGCAGCATGCCGAGGACGATGCGGTCCATGTGCGGGGCGCGGTGGGTGAACCGGCCCGACAGGGCCAGCCCCAGGAAGGTGGCCAGGCCGGGAACGGCGTAGACCGCCGCCACCACCGGGCCGTGCCGCCCCAGGGCGGAGGCCAGGACGATGGGATAGAAGGCGGTCAGCAGCCCGATGCCCAGGCTGCGCCCGCCGATGGCCAGGAGCAGGGCGAAGGTCTTCTCGCGGGACGGGCGCGGGTTCCCGGCGGGTTCCTCCTCGCGGGGGCGGGTGGTGGCTGTCCCGGCGGGCAGCAGGCCGGTGGCGGCCAGGGCCAGCCCCAGGCAGAGGACCAACCCCAGCAGCACCGGCTCCATGGTCCCGCCCTGGTAGAGCAGCCCGCCCAGGATCGGCCCGGCAAAGGTCGCGCCGCTGAACAGGGCGGCGTGGACCGCGAACCGCCGGGACAGGGCCGGGCCGGAGCCGGAGCCGCCCAGGGCGGCCAGCCCCACGGGCCGGACCAGGCCGGAGACCAGCCCCAGGCAGATCTGGATGGCGTAGAGCGTCATCAGAGAGGGAACGGCGAAATAGGCGAGGGGGACGAGGCAGCCCGCGCAGGTGGCCGCGATGAGCACGCGCCGGGGGCCGAACCGGTCGGCGGCCAGCCCGGACAGGGGCGAGACCAGGAGCTTGGCCAGATAGTACCCGGCAAAGGCGGTGCCGATCCACGCGCCGCTGACCCGCTCGTCCAGGGAGACCAGGGGCAGGATGAAGGCGAACAGCCCCACGCCCAGGGCGGAGAAGAGTCCGCCCCCCAGGATGGCGACGAGGGTTCGGTTGCTCGTGGTCGGCTGCATGTCGTTCCCGGCGTCAGTGGACGAACTGCTCGTTGAAGATGCGCTCCTCCAGGGAGTGGTCCGGGGCGAACAGGATGCGGGCCTCGCGCTCCAGGTCCTCGCGGACGTGGATGTGGGCCGCGTTGCGGACCTCCAGAAAGTCCGCGGTGACGTTCACCGGGCGGCGGCGGGGGGCGAGGATCTCGAACTCCACGGTGGCGGTGTTGGGCAGCAGCGCGCCGTTCCAGCGCCGGGGCCGGAAGGGGCAGATGGGGGTCAGGGCCAGGACGTTGGAGCCCATGGGGATGATCGGGCCGTGGGCGGACAGGTTGTAGGCCGTGCTGCCCGCCGGGGTGGCGATCATGACCCCGTCGCAGACCAACTTGTCCAGGCGCTCCCGGCCGTTGATGAACAGCCGGATGTTGGCCGACTGCTGGGAGTTGCGGAGCATGGCCACCTCGTTGAAGGCCAGGGCCGGGATGCGTTCGCCGTCCACGGTGGTGGCGGTCATGGCCAGCGGGTGGAGCAGGTGAACCTGGGCCGCGCGCAGCTTTTCCGGCAACCCGTCCGGGTCGAACTGGTTGAGCAGGAACCCGATGGAGCCGCAGTTCATGCCGTAGATGGGGATGTTCCGGTCCAGGTTCTCGTGCACGGTGCGGAGCATGAAGCCGTCGCCGCCCAGCGCCACCAGGACGTCGGCCTCGTCCGGGGGGACCAGCGGGTAGCGTTCCTTCAAGACGGCGTGCCGCTCCCTGGCCGTGGGCGTATCCGAGGCCGCACAGGCGATTCGCAGTGGTTCGATGGTCATGGCTCGATCCTGTTTTGGACGGTTTCCTGCCGGACCCACTACAACGCATGGCCGGTTCCGTAAAGGGGGGAGTCCGTCGGCGCGAGGCTCGAAAACGAGTGCGCGCCGCCCGGAGGTCCGGGCGGCGCGCAGGGGAGTATTGCCGGTTTTCCCGGCGAAATCAGATCGCTTCGTCGCGGTGGCAGTCCTTGGAGTAGATGTACTCCATGCGGGTCAGCCCGGTGCCGTAGCAGGCCTGCTTGCAGTAGGGGGCGAACCACAGGAAGTCCTCGGTCTGCACCGGAATCCATTCCTCGTCGAGGAGATACAGCCCCTGGCCCTCGTAGATGTAGGCACCGTGCTCCTGGACGTGGGTCTCCACAAAGGGATGGCAGCCGCCGGGCAGGAACGCCAGGGTGTGGAAGTTCATGTCAAAGGCCTCGTCCACGGGCAGCAGGTCGCGCACGAAGACGTTCTCCATGTTGTCGTAGAACCGCTCCTCGATGGCCCGGATGGAGCCGGTGACCATCCACGGCCTGCGCATCTCCGGGTCCGGGTGGGGCACGAACCGCTGCTTGTAGAGCAGGATGCGCACCGGCGCGTCGCCCGCCGAGGCGAAGCCGACGCCCTTGCCCGGGGGCGCGTAGACGTACCCCCGGCGGCCAGGGTCTCGGCGCGGCCGTCCACGGTGACCTTGAGGGTCCCGGCTCCGTCCAGGACGAAGAGGAACGACTCCACGCCCTCCTCGCGGCCGTATGGGATGGTGGTGTGGCCCTTTTCGGACACGGTCCCGATCAACTGCACGAAGTTGGCCCCGAGCTTGGGCGAGGCCAGGATGGTCATGGCGCATCCCTTGATGCCGGGGACCACGTTGGTCACCCGCCCCTCGTCGGAGATGACCGCGTATTTGCCGGGGACGAAGACGGAACGGTTCTTCAGGAACCCTTTTGGATAGGGCATGGTTGCTCCTTGTTGTGTTCGGCCTGCTTGAGATTCGGTCCGGGGCGCGGCGGAGAGGTCGGTTCCGCCGCGCCCCGGCGAGGGGAGGTGTACTATTTTCCGAACTTGTCGCGCCAGATTTTTCCGGTCTTTTCCATGTCCGAATCCGCCCAGGTGCGGCGCATGCGGTTCAGGGTGGGCATTCCCAGGGAAAATTCCTGCAGCCAGTTGCGGGCGAAGATGCCGCGCTCGGTCTCCTGGAAGATTGCTTCCATGGCTGCCTCGTTGATGACGCGCGGGCCGCTGTGGCGCACGGCGAATTCGCAGGTCCGGCTGGCCCGGGAGGTCAGGTAGGACTCGATGCCCACGGCGTCGATGTCGTCGATGATCGAGCGGATGGAGCGGATCGCCTTGGCGTAGGCGAAGGAGCGCGGGTAGCCGTTCCTGACCATGATGTCGAACATGGTGCGCATGAGATGGATGGTCCCGCCGTAGAGCACCTGCTCCTCGTAGTTGTCGCCCTCGGTCTCGTGCTGGAAGGTCATCTCGACCACGCCCACGCGGGTGGAGCCGACCGCCTTGGAGATGGCCAGGGCCGTGGCCATGGCGTTGCCGCTGACGTCCTGGTCCACGCTGACGCAGCCCCAGATGCCGGAGCCGTCCTTGAATTTCTGGCGGGTGACCGGGCCGGGGCCGTTGGGCACGAACAGGACCACGTCCACGTCCTTGGGCGGCTTGATGGTGCCGTAGAGGATGGCGAAGCCGTGGGCGAAGCTCAGGGTCTGGCCCGGCTTCAGGTGCTTGTGGATGGAGTCGTAGTACACGGACGGCTGGGCCGGGTCCTGGAGCAGGATGTGGACGATGTCCGCCTTTTCCACGGCCTCCTCGATGGAATAGACCTCGAAGCCGTCCGCCTCGGCCTTGTCCCAGCTGGAGTGGCGGGTGCGGTCGCCCGCGCCCACGATTATGTTCACGCCGCTCTCGCGCATGTTCATGGACTGGGCGCGGCCCTGGCTGCCGTAGCCGATGATGGCGATGGTCCTGCCGTCGAGGACGGACAGGTCCACGTCCTCGTCGCGGTAGATCTTCTCGAATTGGATGTCGCTCATGGTAGTTCCTTTTTGTGCTGTATGGGTCCGCGCGGAGGGCTTAGGCGTACTCCGCGCCTTCGGGGTCGTTGCAGGTCTTGACCAGGCAGTTGAGGAGCACGTCGGCTCCGGCCGCGCAGTCGGTCCAGGAGGTCTCTTCCACCTCGGCGTGGCTCCGGCCGCCGATGGACGGCACGAAGATCATGGCGCTGGGCGTGGACTGGTTGATGTACACGGTGTCGTGGGACGCGCCCGAGACCATGTCCAGGGCGGGCAGCCCCAGTTCGCGCGCGGTGTCGCGGATCAGGGACACCAGCCGCGGATGGAAGGGCGCGCGCTCCACTTCCCAGGTGCGGCGCAGCTCGGCGGTGGTCCCGGTGACCCGCGCCTTTTCGGCCACCGTCCTCTCGATCTCGGCGCAGACGCGGTCGGTCTCCGTCTCGTCCCAGCCGCGCACGTCGATGGTGAAGTGGACCTTGCCCGCGATGACGTTGCGCGAGTTGGGGGAGGGGTGCACCTCGCCCACGGTGGCCACCACGCCGTCGGAGTCGAGGCCGATGGCGAAAATCTCCGAGGCCATGCGGGCGAAGGCGTGGATCGCGTCCTGGCGCTCGTCCATGGGGGTCGGCCCGGCGTGGTTGGGCACGCCCTCGATAAACACGTCGAACCAGCGGAGGCAGACGATGCCCTTGGGCACGCCGATGGTCATCCCCCGGCGCTCCAGCACCGGCCCCTGTTCGATGTGGTACTCGAAATTGGCGTGCAGGGGGCCGGGGTTGAAGTCCTCGTCGCCCTTGTAGCCGATGCGTTCGAGTTCCGCGCCGAAGGTAAGGCCGTCGCGGTCCTTCAGGGCGTACATGGCCTCTCGGTCGAGCTTTCCCGCGAACACGCCCGAGCCGGTGGTGCCGGGGGTGAAGCGGCTGCCCTCCTCGTTGGTCCAGTTGACCACGATGAGGTCGCGCTCCAGGGTCGCGCCCGCGTCGTTCAGGGCGCAGACCGCCTCCAGCCCGCCGACGATGCCGAGGATGCCGTCGAAGCGGCCGCCCTGGGGCTGGGAGTCGCAGTGCGAGCCGGTCATGACCGGGCGCAGGGCGCGGTTCTTGCCGGGGCGGACAAAGAACATGTTGCCCATGCGGTCGATCTTCGTCTCGCAGCCCGCTTCCTCGAACCAGGCCCGCAGCCGGTTTCGGGCGTCCCGGTCCTCGTCGCTCAGGGCCAGCCGGGTGACGCCCCCGTCGGGGGTCGCCCCGTAGGCGGCGATCTCGGTCAGGAACCGTTGCAGCCGCTCGGGATTGATATGGATGGTGTTCATGATCTTCTTGCGGTTGAGGGTTAATCGATGGCCTGGATGAAGGAGGCCAGTTCCGGTGTGGACGGTGCGGCGAAGAGCGCCTTGGGGTCGCCCTGCTCATGGACCTTGCCCTGGTGCATGAAGACGAGCTTGTCGCCGACCTCGCGGGCGAAGCGCATCTCGTGGGTGACCATGATCAGGGTCATGCCCTCCTCGGCCAGCTTGCGGACCACTTCCAGGACCTCGCCCACCAGCTCCGGGTCCAGGGCCGAGGTGATCTCGTCGCACAGCAGGACCTTGGGCTGCATGGCCAGGGAGCGGGCGATGGCCACCCGCTGCTGCTGGCCCCCGGACAGCTGGTCGGGATAGGCGTTGAACTTGTCGGCGAGGCCCACCCGGGCGAGCATTTCCTCGGCCAGGGCGCGGACCTCACTCGAATCCACCTTCTTGACCTGCTTCGGGGCGAGCATGACGTTCTCCCCGGCGGTCAGGTGGGGGAACAGGTTGAACTGCTGGAAGACCATGCCGACCTTGAGGCGCAGGGGGCGGAGATCCGCCTCGGTGCCGGTCCGGCGGTCGCCGTCGATGACCAGGATGCCGTCGTCAAAGGACTCCAGGCCGTTGAGGATGCGCAGCAGGGTGCTCTTGCCGGAGCCGCTGCGGCCGATGATGGCCACGACTTCGCCTTCCGCGACCTTCAGGTCGACGCCCTTGAGGACCTCGTTGTCCCCGAAACTCTTGTGAATGCCCTCAGCGGCTACAAGCGGCATGGAGCCTCCTTTCCACCTGTCTGGCCAGGGCCGACAGCGGATAACAGATGATGAAGTATCCCAGGGCGACCAGGCCGTAGACGAGCAGCGGCTTGAAGGTCGCGTTGGAGATCATGGAACCGGTCTTGGTGATTTCCATGAAGCCTATGATCGAGGTGACCGCGGTTCCCTTGACCACCTGGACCGAGAATCCGACGGTGGGGGGTACGGCGATGCGGACGGCCTGGGGCAGGATGACGAAGCGCAGCTGTTGCCAGCGGCCCAGGGCCAGGCTCTCCCCGGCCTCCCATTGGCCGTTGGCGATGGACTCCACGCAGCCGCGCCAGATTTCGGCCAGGTAGGCGCTGGTGAACAGGGTCAGCCCCAGGGCGGCGGTGGCCAGCGGCGAGATGTCGAAGCCGAGCAGGCCGATGCCGAAGAAGATCAGGAAGAGCTGCATCAGGAGCGGCGTGTCCTGGAAGAATTCGATGTACGCCCGGGCGGGCCGGGACAGGGCCGGGCGGGACGAGATGCGGGCGATGAGGATCAGCAGGCCGACCGCGCCGCCCGAGACAAAGGCGATGAGCGACAGCCCGACGGTCCAGGCCGCTCCCAGGAGGAGATGGCGGACGATGTCCCAGAGGGTGAATTCGATCATGCCGTCCTCCCGAAGATGAACCTGTTGCCCAGGACGTACAGGAACTTGCGGACCATGATCGCCAGCAGGAGGTACAGGAACGTGCTGAAGGCATATATCTCGAACGCCCGGAAGGTCCGCGACTGGATGAGGTTGGCCGTGTAGGTCAGCTCCTGCGCGGCCACCTGGGAGCAGACCGACGAGCCGAGCATGACGATGATGATCTGGCTGCACAGGGCGGGCCAGACGTTCTTCAGGGCCGGGCGCAGGACCACGAAACGGAAGGTCTGCCAGCGGCTCAGGGCCAGTGATTCGGCGGCCTCCATCTGGCCGCGCGGGATGGACTGGACGCCCGCCCGGATGATCTCGGTGGAGTAGGCCCCGAGGTTCAGGGCCATGGCCAGGAACGAGGCCTCCCATCCGCTCAGCCTCACGCCGAGGGCGGGCAGGCCGAAAAAGATGAAGTAGAGCTGGACCAGGAACGGGGTGTTCCTGACGCATTCCACATACACGGTGTAGACCGGGTGCAGGATTTTCAACTTCCAGGCCCGGGAGACCGCGCCGAGAATGCCGGCCCCGATGCCGACGACCGATCCGAGGGCGGTCAGGAGCAGCGTCATCAGGCCGCCCTCGACGAACATTCCCCAGTTGCTGATGATCGGTTCGATGGAAAATTGATAGGACATGGCGTGGCCTTGAAGGGGCGGGAGGGCAACCTCCCGCCCCGGATCGTTTCTAGAGGTTCTCGGGCAGGGGGTTGTGCAGCCACTTCTCGGCGATGGCGCCGAGGGAACCGTCCTTCTTGGCGCCCGCGATGATGGCGTTGACCTGTTCCATGAGCGCGGGCTGCTCCTTGGCGACGCCCACGTAGCAGGGCGAGTTCTTGATCATGAACTTGGTCTCCAGCATCTTGGCGGGCTTCTTGTCGTTGATGGAGGCGGCCACGACGTTGCCGGTGGCGACCAGGTCCACCTGGCCGGTCTGGTAGGCGGCGATGGTCGAGCTGTTGTCCTCGAACCGCTTGATGACCGTGGACTGGGGCGCGACCTTGGTCAGCTCCAGGTCCTCGATGGAGCCGCGGGTGACGGCGACGGTCTTGTCGGCCAGGTCGGCGGCGGAGGCGACCTTCTCGTCACTGGTGCCGAAGACGCCGTTGAAGAACGGGGCGTAGGCGTTGGAGAAGTCGATGACCGCGGCCCGCTCGGGGTTCTTGCCCAGCGAGGAGATGACCAGATCCACCTTGCCGGTGGTCAGGTAGGGGATGCGGTTGGTGCTGGTCACCGGGACCAGCTTGACCTGCACGCCGAGCTTGGCGGCGATCAGGGCGGCCATGTCTATGTCGTAACCGATGGGCTGCATGTCCGGGCCGACGGAACCGAACGGGGGGAAGTCCTGAGGCACGGCGACCTTGAGGACGCCGGATTCCTTGATCTGCGACAGGGTGTCCGAGGCGAGGGCGGGGCCGCTTGCGAGGACCAAGGCCAGCATGCACGCGAGGGCGACCTTGCAGAAGGCGCTGATTGAAATGTTCATGTTCTCTCTCTCCAATTGATGTTTCGGTAAGCACAGTTTTTTGCCATCCGGTCTGACCGGTAAGCCATTGGTGGTTCATATTGCGGTTATTGTCAATATCAAAATTTTATCTTTCCAAAAATAAATCTAGATTAACAATAAAGTTAAATTGTAAGAAATTACCTGCAAAAATGTCGGTTGTTAAAAAAATGTGGACAGGGCGTCGCCAAGTATGGTTATGGTTTGACCATGTACTGGTCTTACCAGGTGGATTGGTTTCCGCCGGTCGATCGTTTTGCATCGGACTGGGAAAGTACGGGGGACAATGTGAGCAAGGAGAACAGCGTGGCACGCAAGTCGCGGTCCGACGAGGCCGTGGAGAGCATCGAGGCCATGATCGCCGAGAACGGATGGGGCAGCGGCTTTCAGCTGCCGTCCCAGCGGACGTTGGCCGATGAGTTGCCGTTCAGCAGGCCGACCATCCGGGAGGCCCTGGTGGCCCTGGAGGCCAGGGGGCGGATCGAGATCCGGCCCGGCAAGGGCGTGTTTCTGGCCGGAGGCGAGCCCGGCGGGGCGACGCCGTCCTCCGGGGCGAAGGTCCAGGTTCCCAGGGAGCTGTCCGGCAGGGTGTCCCAGATGTACCAGTTCCGCTATGCCGTCGAACCGGCCATCGCCGGACTGGTGGCGGTCAACGGCACCAACGCGCAGATCGCGGACATGAACGCGGTGGTGGAGGCCATGCGCAAGGCCATGGCCCGGCAGGATTTCGCCGCTTTCTTCGAGCTCGATTTTTCCTTCCACTCCCTGATGATCGAGGCCGCCAACAACCGGTTCTTCACCGAGGCCATCTCCCCGTTCATGGAGCTGTTTTTCGAGAGCCAGAAGCTCCCCTTGGCCTTTGACGAAGGCGTGGTGGAGACCGTCTGCGAGCATGAGGAGCTGATGCGGCACATCCAGGCGGGCGACGCGGCCGAGGCCCATCGGGCCATGGAGCGGCACATCCAGGGCGTGGCCAAGCGGGCCAGGGTCAAGCTGGTGGAGTAGGGCGCATCCTTCGGCATCGCCGGCCCGCCAGAATTTCCCGGCGGAGTCCTGTCCCATGCAATGGCCGGCGGAGACCGGCCGAAGGAGCTGCCATGAACGATCCAGTCAAGATCGGCATCGTCATCTGCGACCGTTACCGGCGCTGTGCCGGAGGCAAGTGCTTCCGCGCCCTGCGCAACCGGGAGGGCGCGTTCTCGCGCTATGCGGGCCGCGAGGTCGAGCTGGTGGGATACACCACCTGCGCCGGTTGCCCCGGCGGGAACGTGGAGTATCTCGGTGAGGAGATGGTCAAGAACGGCGTGGAGGTCGTCCATCTGGCCACCGGCCTGATCGTGGGCTACCCGCCCTGCCCGAACATCGACGCCTTCAAGTCCTTTCTGGAAGAGCGCTACGGCGTGGAGGTGGTCTGCGGCACCCATCCCGTCCCGCAGAAATATCTGGACATGCACACCCGGCTGGGGACCTGGCGGGAACCCCGCTGGGAGCCCGTGCTCGCGTCGGTCATGCCGGACGAGGCGACGCGCCGGGCGTACGACTAGCCGGATTCGCGGAAATCGCGGAGGGCGCCTTTCGCGCCCTTCCGCTATCCGGGAAGGCCTCGTCCTTAAGCGTCTGCTCCCCTAGATCTTGAAGCAGGCCCGGAACTCGTTGGCCCCGTCCTCGCGGCGGTAGTGGCAGTTGTCGGCCATGCGCTTGACCAGCAGCACGCCCAGGCCGCCCTCGGGCCGTCCGTCGAGGTCCGCCCCCAGGTCCGGCTCGGGGGCGCTCAGGGGATTGAAGGGCAGTCCCCAGTCGCGCACGCGGAGGCAGAAATAGCAGTTGCCCGCCCCGTCGCGGCCGGTCATGCAGCTCAATTCGACATCGCCGGTCCCGTCGGGATAGGCGTGGTTGGCCACGTTGGCGAAGAGCTCCTCGCAGACCAGCTCCAGCCGGTTCAGGATCGCGTCGGTGACGCAGTGCCGCTGGATCTCGTTGCGGGCGAAGGCCTGGGCCGCGGGCAGCCTGCTCAGGGTCGCCTTGATGCGGAAGGTGACGGCGCGCCTGGTCATAACGCGGCGAAGGTTTCGCCCGCCGTGGCGGTGACGGTGAACATGTTCTCCAGCCCGGCCACCTGGAAGACCTCGCGGACCATGCCGTCCAGGCCGCAGAAGCCGAGCTTGCCGCCCCCGGCGCGGAGCATCTTGGCCGAGGCCAGGATGGAGCGCAGTCCGGCGGAACTGATGTACTCCAGCCCGCTCAGGTCGGCGACCACGGCGGCCACGCCGTCGTCCACGAGGGTGCGCACGACCTTTTCCAGCTCCGGCGCGGTCAGGGCGTCCATGCGCCCGGCAATGGCGAGCACCACGCCGTCTTCGCGTCTGTCCACGGCTATATCCATCGATTCTCTCCTGTGGCCTTGTCGTTGCGGTTTTCGGGGTGGCGTCGCCCTCCGGGAGGGCGCAAATCCAGCCTTTCCCGGCAGTATCAGAAAAGCGTGCGGAAGGCTCTCATTTTCTGCATCGCCCGCCCCGCCCCGGCCCGGCGCGATTTTCGCCGGGCGGGGCGGGCAACCGCGCATTGCCTCCCGCCCGGAAATGCCTTAGTGAACCCCTTCGGGGCGAGGCCCGGAGCGGGCGCACCGGCGGCCGTCGTCCCTGTCGAACGATCCAGCAGCGGCCCGGGCGGAACGGTCCGGACCCGAGAGGAGGCTCCGCGCATGAAGGACATCAAGAAATTCATCTCCGGCTTCAGGAACTTTCGCAACGAATACTTCTGCCGCGAGGACGCTCCCTTCGAGCTGCTCTGCCGCGGCCAGTCCCCGACCACCATGGTCATCGCGTGCAGCGACTCGCGCACCGACCCCTCCTTCATCATGCAGTGCGAGCCGGGCGAAATCTTCGTGGTCCGCAACGTGGCCAACATCGTCCCGCCCTACGAGCGGGACGCGGGCTACCACGGCGTGTCCTCGGCCATCGAATACGCGGTCAAGGTGCTCCAGATATCCAACCTCATCGTCCTGGGCCATTCCCTGTGCGGCGGCATCGACGCGCTGATGCACGACGACAAGGTCCGGCACACCGAGTTCCTGTACAAGTGGCTGTCGGTCATGGGCCCGGTGCGCGAAGAGGTGGTGGACCACTTCGGCGAGGTCAACAAGAAGTCCTGCACCGCCTGCGAGATGGCGGGCATCCTCCAGTCCCTGCGCAACCTGCTGACCTTCCCCTGGATCACGGAGCGGGTGGAGGCGGGGACCCTGAACCTGCACGGCTGGTATTTCGACATGGAGTCCGGCCAGCTGCTCAGCTACCTGCGCCAGACCAAGACCTTCGAGCCGCTGGAGATCCCGACCACCTACGACGAATAGGGGCCCCTTGCGCACCGGGAGAAAAGGGACTACAACCGGAGCCGGTCGGCAGTTCACCCAGGCGTCGCCGCCCCTTTCGGGGAGCTAAACCTGCCTTCACTCCTTTCCGTTCGACACCTTGCAACCGTGCCGGGTCGGAAGTCGGCGACCACCGGCAATCCCCCCATCCGGGATAGGCGCGCAAGCGAGGATTTGTCATGTCCAGAACCCCCATGCCCTTTTACGCGGGCGACGTTTCCGCATTGGCCAAAAACCTGCGCCTCAAGCTGCAGGAGGCCGACGGAGCGCCCGGCCACGTCGAGCTGCTCAACATGCTCGTCAAGGCCGGAGGCTACCGCAACTTCCAGCACTTCAAGGCCCAGTTCGAGGCCGGGCAGGCTGCCGTGCCGCCCGAGGTCCGAGGTCCCGAGGTGGACTTCAAACGGGTCAAGAAGGTGGTCCGCCTGTTCGACGACCAGGGCTACCTGACCCGCTGGCCCAAGAAGTACTCCGAGCGGGTGCTCTGCCTGTGGGTCATGTGGTCGCGCATCGAGCCGCGCACCTTCTACAACGAGTGCGAGATCAGCGCCCTGCTGGAGCAGCAGCACCTGTTCGAGGACCACGCCCTGCTCCGGCGCGAGCTGGCCGACCACCGCATGGTGGAGCGCACCAGCGACGGCAGCCGCTACCGGCGCCTGGAGACCGCGCCGCCGCCCGAGGCGGTCGAGGTTTTCCGCCGGCTGCGCTAGCCGCGCCCGGGCCGATTCATCGGGACGCCGCCCCTCGGGACGGCGTCCCTTTTATTATCGAATGTGAAGATTCGCGTCCCTGGTTGTTTGCGCCGCCGGATTCGTGCTATGGTCGAACCCTGCCGCCATCAGGCGTTTATTCTACCAAGGAGAGCGAAGAATGCTGCCCGCACCCTATGATGCGATACTCAAGGAACTGCACCGTTTCATGCCCGCCGACCGCGTGTACACCGACCCGCTGCGCACGCTGGCCTACGGCACGGACGCCAGCTTCTACCGGCTGATTCCCAAGATCGTGGTCGACACCGACAGCGAGGACGAGGTCGTCCGCATCCTGCACGTGGTCAACACCCACGGGGTGGCGGTGACCTTCCGCGCGGCCGGGACCAGCCTGTCCGGCCAGGCCATCAGCGATTCGGTCCTGGTCCGGCTGGGCGACGGCTGGCGTCACTACCGCATCTTCGACGACGCGGCCAAGATCGAGCTGGAACCGGGCATCATCGGCAGCCAGGCCAACCGGTATCTCGCCCCCCACGGCAAGAAGATCGGCCCGGACCCGGCGTCCATCGACACCTGCAAGATCGGCGGTATCGTGGCCAACAACGCCTCGGGCATGTGCTGCGGCGTGGCCGAGAACTCCTACAAGACCCTGCACTCCATGCGGCTGGTCCTGGTGGACGGCACCCCGCTCGACACCGGCGACCCGGACTCCCGCGAGAAATTCGCCAAGAGCCATGCCCACATCCTCGACGGGCTGGCCGACATGCGCGCCCGCGTCCTGGCCGACAAGGCGCTGGCCGAGCGCATCCGGCACAAATTCAAGATCAAGAACACCACCGGCTACAGCCTGAACGCCATCGTGGACTTCGAGGACCCGTTCGAGATTCTCCAGCACCTGCTGGTGGGCAGCGAGGGGACCTTGGCCTTCATTTCCAAGGTCGTCTACAACACCGTGGTGGAGCACCCGCACAAGGCGTCCGCCCTGATGCGCTTCCCCGACGTCCGCTCGGCCTGCCGGGCCGCCACCGCCCTGCGCGGCGGGGCCGTGTCCGCGGCCGAGATCATGGACCGCGCCTCCCTGCGCTCGGTGCAGGACAAGCCGGGCATGCCCGAGGGGCTGGACAAGCTCGGCCCGGACGCCTGCGCCCTGTTGGTGGAGGTCCGCGCCGAAACCGCCAAGGAGCTGGACAGGAAGATCGCCAAGGTCAAGGAGACCATCAAGGACATCGAGCCGCTTGAGCCGCACCGGTTCACTCCCGATCCCGCCGAGTTCGGCAAGCTGTGGAACGTGCGCAAGGGGCTCTTCCCGGCCGTGGGCGCGGTCCGCGAGGCGGGCACAACGGTCATCATCGAGGACGTGGCCTTCCCCATCGAGTCCCTGGCCGACGGCGCGCTCGACCTCCAGGAGCTGTTCCGCAAGCACGGCTACGACAAGGCGATCATCTTCGGCCACGCCCTGGAGGGCAACCTGCACTTCGTCTTCACCCAGGACTTCAACGGCCAGGCCGAGATCGACCGCTACGAAGGATTCATGGAGGACGTCACCGACCTGGTGGCCAACAAGTACGAAGGGTCCCTCAAGGCCGAGCACGGCACCGGGCGCAACATGGCCCACTTCGTGGAGTTGGAGTGGGGCCGCGACGCCTTTGCCCTGATGCGCGAGATCAAGGAGCTGTTCGACCCGCGCGGGCTGCTCAACCCCGGCGTGATCATCAACGACGACCCGCGCGCGCACCTCAAGAACCTCAAGCCCCTGCCCGTGGCCGACGATCTCATCGACCGCTGCATCGAGTGCGGCTTCTGCGAGCCGGTCTGCCCGTCGCGGACCCTGACCCTGACCCCGCGCCAGCGCATCGTGGCCTACCGCGAGATCGCCCGGCAGAAGGACGCGGGCGAGGCCGCCCAGACGCAGAAGGCGTTCCACGACAGCTACGACTACGACGGCGAGGCCACCTGCGCCGCGGACGGACTGTGCGGCACGCGCTGTCCCGTGGCCATCGACACCGGCAAGTTCATCAAGCAGTACCGCGCCTGGGGCCACGGCCGCTGGGAAAACGCGGTCGCCTCCTTTGCCGCCGGGGCCACCGGCATGACCGTGCACGCCGTGTCCGGCGCGCTGCGCGTGGCGGGCACGGCCCACGACGTCCTGGGCGACAGAGCCATGGACGGCATGGCCTCCGGCCTGCATAAGTTCTCGGGCAAGCGCATCCCGCGCTGGAACACCTCCATGCCCCGGGCCGCCACCCCGGCCCGGCTCGAACCCAAGCCCGCCGCCGACCGCGTGGTCTACTTCCCGAGCTGCGTGGCCCGGCACATGGGCGCGGAAAAGCACGACCCGGACAAGACCGCCATCCGCGACCGGACGCTGAGCCTGCTCGCCAAGGCGGGCTACGAGGTCGTCTACCCCGCGAACATGACCAAGCTGTGCTGCGGCCAGCCGTGGGAATCCAAGGGGTTCATGAAGCAGGCGGACGAAAAGCTCCAGGAGCTGGAGTGCGCCCTGCGCGCCGCGTCCAACGGCGGCGTGCGCTAGCCGGCCTGTGCGAAGCAGGGCACAGAGCAGGTGCCGGAGTGCGCCCTGCGCGCCGCGTCCAACGGCGGCGAATACCCGATCCTGTGCGACACCAGCCCGTGCCTGTACCGCATGCAGGAGCACATCAAGGGGCTGAACCTCCTCGAACCCGTGCAGTTCGCGGTCCAGTACCTGGGCGACCGGCTGGAGTTCACCCCGGTGAACCGCAAGGTCGCCCTGCACATCACCTGCTCCTCGCGCAAGATGGGGCTGGCCCCGATCATGGAGAACCTGGCCCGCCAATGCGCCCGCGAGGTCGTGGTCCCGGATGAGATCTTCTGCTGCGGCTTCGCCGGAGACCGGGGATTCAACTACCCGGAACTCAACGAGGCGTCCCTCAAGGACCTGCGCAAGCAGCTCGACGGCTGCACCATGGGCTACTCCACCTCGCGGACCTGCGAGATCGGCCTCTCCCTGCACGGCAAGGTGCCCTACAAGAACTTCCTCTTCCTTCTGGATGAGGCCTCCTGGCCGAAAGGGTAGGGAATGTTTCCGGCGGCCAGAGGGGGAAACTTTCGAGAAAGTTTCCCCCTCCGGACTCCCCCTTCAAAGTTATTGGGGCTGACATAGATAACTATGTCAGCCCCAAAAGTTTAGGAAGGGAGAGGGGCAACCCTTCTCAAAGGGGTTTCCTCTCCCCTTCCCCCGACCGCCGGAGGCGTTTCCCTTACTTGGGCATGATGGCTTCGAGGTCCACCGCGATGTTGACGGTGTTGCCGATCATGAAGCCGCCGCCGTCGAGCGGGGCGTTCCAGTCGATGCCGAAGTCGCGGCGGTCGACGGAGAACAGGGCGGTGGCGCCGCGCCGGGTGTTGCCCCATGGGTCGACGCGCGGGTCGTCCAGGCCGGTGACGGTCAGGTCCACGGGCCGGGTCTTGCCCTTGATGGTCAGGTCGCCCTTGACGGTCCAGCCCTTGTCGCCCTTGGCCACGGATGTGCTCTTGAAGGTCATGGACGGGTGGTGCTCGACGTCGAAGAAGTCGCCGCTCTTGAGGTGGGTGTCGCGGGCGTCCACGCCGGTGTCTATGGAGTTCACGTCGATGGCGATGTCGAAGGCGGCGGGGGTGTCCTTGTCGAAGTCGATGGTTCCGGTGACGGCGGGGAACATGCCGCGCACCTGGGCGATCATCATGTGGCGGATGGAGAAGTGGGCCGCGGAGTGGTCCGGGTCCACGTTCCAGGTCTGGGCCAGGGCCGGGGTGGACAGGGCGACGGCCAGCAGCAGGGCGACGGCCGTCAGCAGGGTGCGGGTGTATGTCTTCATCACGATTTTCTCCTCTTGTTTGGGGCGCCGTGCGCCTTTGTGGTCATCCATAGAAATAAGTCGCCGGATCAAAACCGCAAGGGGCCGGAACCGTTACTGTCCGTAGCCGTAGGGAGGCTGTTGTTTCTTCCTGGCCCGCTTGACGCACAGCCGGTAGCAGAGCAGCGCGCCGATGATCATGCCGATGCCGAGCGTGCCGAGGAGCATGACGATCCGGGAGATGGTCAGGGTCATCCACAGGAAGGAGACCTGGGTCTGCTCGGTGTTCTGGATCAGGAACACGACCCACAGGAGGACCACCAGCACTTCGAAGCCGGTGCGGATCTTCTGCCACAGGGTCTGTTCGGGCTTGGCCGGGGTGACGGGGGTGTTGTTCGGGGTGTCCATGGTTGCCTCGCTTGGCGGTATTTCGCTCGTCAGAGCCATTTCTTCTTTCTGAAGTACAGGAGCATGCCGATTGCCACGCAGGCCATGAAACCGAGCAGGATGAAGTAGCCGTAGGGGTACCTCAGCTCGGGCATGACCTCGAAGTTCATGCCGTAGACCCCGGCCAGGAAGGACAGGGGGATGAAGATGGTGGCGAAGATGGTCAGGAACTTCATGACGTCGTTGAGGCGGTTGGAGACCGCCATGTTGTAGCTGTTCAGGTGGTCGCCGAGCATCTCGCGGTAGATCTCCACCGCGTCGCTGACCTGCTCGGCCAGGTCCAGGAGGTCGCGCAGGAACGGCAGGGTTTCGTCGGCCACCAGGCCGTTTTCGGTGCGCACCAGCTTGAGGGCGATCTCCCGCGCCGGGCGCACGGCCTTGCGGATGTAGGCCATCTCCCTGCGGTAGGCATTGATCTCCTCCAGCAGCTCGGCGGACGGGTCGTCCAGGACCTCCTCGTCGAACTCCTCGATGCGCTCGCCCAGCACCTCGACGACCTTGAGATAGTTTTCGAACACGCGGTCGAGCAGGGCGTAGAGCAGGTAGTCCGGGCCGCGCTGGCGCAGCCTGCCGGACTGTCGCCGGATGCGGTCGCGCACCGGCTCGAACACGTCGCCCGGCTGCTCCTGGAAGGTGATCAGACACTTGCCGGTCAGCACGCAGGAGAGCTGCTCGGCCTGGATGCGGTTCTCCTCCTCGTCCAGGGAGAGCATCTTGAGGGTGGTGAAGAGCAGGTCCGGGTATTCCTCCAGCTTGGGCCGGTGGCCGGTGTTGACGATGTCCTCCAGGACCAGGGGCGGGATGGCGAAGGCATCGCCCACACGGCGCATGACCTCGGGGTCGTGCAGCCCGTCCACGTTGAGCCAGGAGGTGGAGTCGCTGGTCAGGCAGGGCCGGAGCACGTCGGAATCCGCGACCGTCTCCTCGCGCAGGGTTTCGCCGTCGTAGTCGATCATCCGCAGGATCGGGACGTCGGTCTTGCGCTGGCCCACGAAGATCAGGGAGCCCGGCGGGAGGCCTGCGGTCTGGTCGCGGTTGTTGAGGAATCTGGCCATGGCGTTACCTCCGGGTTGTCCCTGTGGAGAGGGGACGGTGTGTCTGCATCGTTGCCGGGAGCCGAAAACATGGTATACCCTATTCCTGGCGTTAGGAACAGTTTTTACCCGCAGAGACGAGCGGGAAGGGAGTGGAGCATGGATTTCACGGTGACGGCGGGCTGGTTTGTGCGGATCGTTCTTGCGGCGGCGGTGGGGGCGGGCGCCCTGGCCCTGATCCGGCTGCTTCGGCGGGGGGATTCGGACCGCTGGAGCGAACTGCGGGAGCAGCTCTCGCGGTCCCTGAAGCGCCGTTTGGCCGTGTTCCTGACGGTCTTCGCCTCGGTGGTCGCCCTGTCCATCCTGTTTCCGCCGTCGCACCTCGGCCCGGCCTGGTCCGGTCAGGCCGGGGCGGCGCTGAATACGGCCTGGGTGGTGCTGACGGCCTGGGGGTGCTCCCTGGTGCTGGCCGCCCTGACCGGCGTGGTCGGCTGGAAGTACGACATGGAGGCAGAGGACAACCTGGGCGCGCGCCAGGTCCAGACCAAGGTGCGCATCCTGCACCGTATCCTGGTGGTCGTGATCTGGTTTGCGGCGGCCGCCGCCGTGCTCATGCAGTTCGAGCGGTTCCGGATGCTTGGCGGGACCATGCTCGCCTCGGCGGGCGTGTTGAGCATCGTGCTCGGCATCTCGGCGCAGAAGACCTTCGGCTCGATCATCGCGGGCATTCAGATCGCCTTCACCCATCCCATCAACCTGGACGACGTGGTCATCGTCGAGGGCGAGTGGGGGCGCATCGAGGAGATCACCTTCACCTACGTGGTGGTCCGGCTGTGGGACCAGCGGCGGCTGGTGGTGCCCATCACCTATTTCACGGAGACCGTGTTCCAGAACTGGACCAAGAAGTCCGCCGAGATCATCGGTTCGGTCTTCATCCACGTGGACTACGCCACGCCCCTGGAGCCGGTGCGCGAGGAATTGAGACGGCTGTGCGAGGGGGCCGGTCGGCTGTGGGACGGCAAGACCTGCGTGCTCCAGGTGACCGACGCCGGGACCGAGAGCATCACCCTGCGCGCCCTGGTCGGCGCGCCGGACGCGCCGCGCGCCTGGGACCTCCGTTGCCTGGTGCGCGAGGGGCTGATCGCGTTCCTCAAGGAGCACCACCCCGACTGCCTGCCCCGGCGGCGGGTGGTTCTTGAGAATACGGGGGATGTTACGGATGAATGACCGCGCCCCAGGTTGTCCGCCTGCGGCGAGTTGTGATAGGGTGGAACCTCGTCCTCCCGCGGGAGCGGCCCGGCAAGGAGGGGACTGCCTCGACCTCGAACACTGGAGTGGAATATGAGCGGATTCGGCGGATTACTCGGACTGGCTGTCCTGGTGCTGGACGTGTGGGCCCTGGTCAAGATCTTTCAGAGCGGGGCGGGAACCGGCTCCAAGGTCCTGTGGATCGTGCTGGTGCTGGTCTTCCCGATCATCGGCTTCCTGCTCTGGCTGCTGCTCGGCCCCAAGGGCTGATGCCCGGACAGGGGGGGGGCGCTCTCCGGCCCCCCGGATCACCGCGCCCTGCGGTCGTCCATGACCATCTCGGAATACTCGTCCACCGAGGCCTGCGCCTGGCGCGGGGCGTCGAAGGACGCGATGTGCATGATGGCGTCGCCTTTATAAACCGCGCCCAGGGACTGATCGCCTATGATCATGCCGTCCTTGGGCGCGACCAGGTCCGCCGAGCGGCTGCCGAAGGGGTCGTGGATGGCGCCCAGGACCTCGCCCTTGCGCACGTGCTGGCCGAGCCGGGCCGTGGCCCGGAACAGCCCGCTGGCCGGTGCGCGGCACCACGCCCTGTCCGTGGCGATCTGCAACGGAACGCGCTTTCTCGACCGCTTGCCCGCCGGAAGCATGCCCAATGACTCCAATACCGAAGTGATGCCGCGCAGCCCCGCGCGGATGGAAAACTCGTCGAACCGGAGCGCCTCGCCCGCCTCGAAGAGCAGGACCTTGATTCCGCTCTCCATGGCCGCCGCCCGCAGGGACCCCTCCATGGGGGCCATGTCCAGGGCCAGGGGCGCGCCGAACGCCTCGGCCATGGACAGGACCTCGGCGTCGGCCATGTCGCCCCGGATGTGGGGCAGGTTCTTGCGGTGGTTGGACGCGGTGTGCAGGTCGATGCCGTAGCCGCACCGCCGGACCACGTTTTCGAAGAAGACCGAGGCCAGCTCCGAGGCCAGGGACCCGCCCTCCTTGCCGGGGAAGAACCGGTTCAGGTCGCGCCGGTCGGGCAGGTAGCGGGTGTTGGCCAGGAACCCGTACACATTGACGATGGGGATGGCGTAGAGGGTCCCGGCCAGCTGCTTGAGCCGCTTGAGCCGCGTCAGCCGCCGGATGATCTCGATGCCGTTCAGCTCGTCGCCGTGGATGGCCGCGCAGACGAACAGGGAGGGGCCTTCGCGCCGTCCGTGAAAAAGATGGACCGGCATGACCGATCCCTGGCGCAGGGAGGTGTCGGGCACCGGGAGCAGGATGGTCTTGGATGTCCCGGCGGCAACGGCCTGGCCGCCCATCTTCACGGAAGCTCTGGTCATGGTTTCCCCGTGTCCGCGCGGGCGGGCTATCCCTTGCCGCGCGTCTTGGTCTTGCCGGGCTTGGCGTTCTTTTCGATGAATTCGATGATCTTGGCCGCGATGTTGATGCCGGTGGCCTTCTCGATGCCCTCCAGGCCGGGGGAGGAATTGACCTCCATGACCACCGGGCCGTGGTTGGAGCGCAGGAGGTCCACGCCGCAGACGTTGAGGCCCATGATCCGGGCGGCCCGGACCGCGGTGGACCGTTCCTCCGGGGTGATCCGCACCGGTTCGGCGGTGCCGCCGCGGTGGATGTTGGAGCGGAAGTCGCCCTTGCCCGCGGTGCGCTTCATGGCCGCCACGACCTTGCCGCCCACCACCAGGCAGCGGAGGTCCGTGCCCTTGGATTCCTTGATGTATTCCTGGACCAGGATGTTGGCGTTCAGGCCCTGGAACGCCTGGATGACGCTCTCGGCCGCGTGCCGGGTCTCGGCCAGGACCACGCCGATGCCCTGGGTTCCTTCAAGGAGCTTGACCACCAGGGGCGCGCCGCCCACCAGGTCGATGAGGTCGCCGGTGAACTTGGTGGAGCTGGCGAACCCGGTGACGGGCAGGCCGATGCCCTTGCGCGAGAGGAGCTGGAGGCTGCGCAGCTTGTCGCGCGAGCGGGTGATGGCGATGGATTCGTTCAGGCTGTAGACGCCCATCATCTCGAACTGGCGCACCACCGCGCATCCGAAAAAGGTGATGGACGCGCCGATGCGCGGGATGACCGCGTCCACGTTGTCCACGCTCTCTCCCTTGTAGTGGATGGAGGGGTTGTGGGAGGTGATGTTCATGTAGCAGCGCAGGGGATTGATGACTTCCACGGTATGGCCCGCCGCCTTTCCGGCGTCCACCAGGGCCTGGGTGGAGTACAGGCTGCTCTTTCTCGACAGGATGACGATCTTCATTGAAACTCTTTTGGCTAGCGTTTGTTCTCGTATGCCTTTTTCCCGTGTTTGCCGCCGCCCTGCATGGACAGGGAGGGATCGACGACGAGCCGGCCGGACATGGCGTTCCGGCCGAGGAGCATGCGGAACTTCATTTCGTCCCGATTGGTCAGGGTCAGTTCAATGGGCCAGGACCTGCCCGCGATGAGCAGGGTGGTCGCTATGACATACCGCTTCTGGCTTTGTCCACCCGAATTGGTGACATTCCTGCGGTCCACCAGGGGCGCGGCGCAGGGGATGACCAGGTCGTCGTCGCCCTGGAGCGGATGGACGTTGAAGGCCACGTGGGGGACGCCGTCCCGCTCGAAGGGGACCACGTCGAAGGCGTGCAGGGCGGAGGTCCTGGCCCCGGTGTCCACCTTGGCCTTGATGGCCGGGACATTGAGGTCCGGGAGGGCGAGCCACTCGCGCCAGCCGATGATCATCTTCGGTTCTCGTATCTTTTTCATGGGCTCCGTGGGGTTGCGGGTCGAAGGACAAGGGCTTCCGACTCTAGGATGCGTCACAAGTAATAGAAAGGCAACAGGAACGAAAACGCGCCCCACATGATCAGGACCAGGGGTATGCCCACCTTGAGGAAATCGGCGAAGGCGTATTCGCCCGCGTTCATGACCAGCAGGTTGGTCTTGTAGGCCATGGGCGTGGCGTAGCTCATGTTCGCGCCGAACAGCACGGCCAGCACGAAAGGCTGGGGCGGCAGCCCCATCTGGGCGGCGATGGACACGGCGATGGGCGTGCCGATGACCGCCGTGGCGTTGTTGGAGATGATGTTGGTCAACAGCGCCATGAGCAGCATCAGCCCGGACAGGGCGACGGTCGGCCCCGCGCCGCCGGACAGGGCCACGAACACCGAGCCGAGATACTGCGCCCCGCCCGTGCGGATCATGGCCGTACCCAGGGCCAGGCTGGTGACCACGATGAGCACCACCTGGACCGACAGGGCGCGGGAGGCGTCCCGCCAGGTCAGGCAGCCGGTCAGGATCATGAGCAGCGCGCCCACGGTGGCGCTGATGGCGATGGGCAGCAGCCCCGCCGCCGCGGCCAGGATCACGGCGAGCATGATGGCCAGGGCCAGGGGGGCCTTGCGCGAGTAGGGCAGGTCCATGGTCGAGTCGAGCACCAGGAAGTCCGTGCTGCGCTTGAGCTCCTCGATGTTCCGGCGCGGCCCCTGAACCAGCAGGATGTCGCCGGACTGGAGGCGCAGGTCGCTCACGTGGTCGCGGACGCGCTCGAACCGCTTGCCCGAGCGGTGGATGGCCAGGGCGATGACCCCGGCCCGCTCCGCGAAATGGTAGTTGTTCAGGGTCGTCCCCTCCAGCCGGGACCCCTGGTACACGGCGATCTCCGCGATCTGCTGGTCCTCCTCGTGCAGCGGGTTGTCTTCGCTGACAGGCTGGTCCTCGGAACCCACCGGGTAGAGGGTGCCGTGGAGCACGGTCTCGAACTCCTTGAGCCGCTCAGGGGTGTCGCTGACCACCATGTGGTCGCCGGGCGCGAGGATCACGTCCGGCAGGAGCATGACCTGGTTGCCCTCGCCCCGCTCCAGGGCCGAAATCTTCATCTTCCCGTCGGTCAGCTCCAGGGCCCGGAGCAGCGGCTTGCCGTCCAGGGGGCCGCCCTCGGCTACGGCCAGGTGGGCGGTGAAGATGCGGGGCGAAGCGTCGGCGATGCAGATGTCCTTCTTGGGCAGCAGCCTGGGGGCCACCAGCCAGAGGTAGAGGACGCCCACTCCCCCGGCCAGGACCGCCGGGGCCATGAAGTCGAACATCCCGAACCGGGGCAGCCCCATCTCCATTGCCACCGAGACCACCAGCAGGTTGGTGGACGTGCCGATGGTCGTGGCCGTGCCGCCGAGCAGGGTGGAGAACCCCATGGGCATGAGCACGCGCGCGGCCGAATCTCCGGTCTTGAGCGACACGCTGATCAGCACCGGAAGCAGCAGGACCACCACCGGCACGTTGTTGATGAAGGCGCTGATGAATCCGCCCAAGAGCAGGGTCAGCAGCAGGGAGAGCTTGGGGCTGACCCGCCAGAACCGGGCCAGGATGCGGCCCACGGGGTCCAGCGCGCCGGTGCGCAGGATGCCCTGTCCGGCGATCATCAGGGCGCAGACCGCCACCAGGGCCTCGTTGCCGAAGCCGAGGAAAAAGTCCACCGCCCGCAGGGCGTGGCCGCCGTCGGCGTAGGGGAAGACCTCGAACCCCACGGCCAGGAGGACGAGGACGACCAGACTGGAGGTCTCCAGGGGGAGCTTTTCGCGGCTGAAGAGGACCAGGGCGAGGCCGGTCAGCAGGAGCACGGCGGCGGCGTGGGCGTTGGGCGGAGAGGGAATGAACATGGGCGTTCCTGCCTGCGGGGTTGGCTGTTTCGGGCCGACGGCGGGCGCGCTGTCCCGCGTTGAGCGAAACGTAGCATACATCGGTCGGTTCGGTCATGTGTCAACTGCGGCGGAATAACCATTTGGGAAAGAGGGAAAATCTAATCCCATTCCTTTCATACTCCTTTTCGTGCTATGCCCTTGCGATAGCCGCCGGGGCCATTCCGCCCCCGGCTCCCTTCATGGAGGAGTCAGTGGAAAAGGACGAGTTGGCACTGAGCAGACAGCGGATCGCCGAACTGGAAGCCAGGCTCTACGGCCTGGAGACCAAATGGCGAAGCGTACTCGAATCCATGCCCCAGATCGTGGTCAGCCTCGACTCGGCGGGAAAGGTCATTTTCGCGAACCGACATTTCCTGGAGCTGACCGGCTGGGAGTTCGAGGAGATCTACCAGAAGGACTGGTTCCAGCTGTGTCTGCCCGAGACGGTGCGCGATTCCGTGCGCGCCATCTTCCTTCAGTCCCTTGAGCTGGGCGAGGTGGGGCCGCATTCCTGCCACGTCAACGAGATCGTCACCCGCCGGGGAAAGGTGCGCAAGGTCTCCTGGTTCAACGTCATCACCCGGGAGACCGACGGCGGGAAGATGGAGGTGACCAGCATCGGCTTCGACCTCACCGCCCAGGAGGAGGCCAATGCCCTTGCGCAGGCCAGCGAGGAGCGGCTGACCCTGGCCCTGGAGGCGGCCAACTATGTGGTCTGGGACCTGGACTGCGCCACCGAGGAGGTCTACGTCAGCCCGCAGCTCTATGACCTGCTCGGCTTGGACCGAGGCGAGCTGGCGCCGACCTACGAGGCCTGGATGGGCCTCGTGCACCCCGACGACCGGCCCGGGTTCGAGGCTTCCCTGCGGGAGGCCATCCGCGACGAGGCGGGGTTCGAGCGCGAGGTGCGCCTGCTCACCGGCTCGGGGCTGATGAAGTGGTTCCTGATCCGGGGCAAGGCCGTGCGTTCCGGAACCGGTTCCGGCTCCCCTCGTATGGCGGGCACCCTTCTGGACATCCACGACACCAAGACCGCCGAGGAGGAGCTGCGCCGGGCCAAGATGGCTGCGGACCTCGCCAACAGCGCCCTGCGCGTGAACATGGCCCACCTGCGGACCCTGATGGAGACCATGCCGGAGCTGGTCTGGGTCAAGGACGTCAACGGCGTGTTCCTGTTCTGCAACCACCGCTTCGAGCGTCTCTACGGGGCCACGGAGGAGGAGATCGTGGGCCGCACCGACTACGATTTCGTGGACCGGGAGCTGGCCGACTTTTTCCGCGAGCACGACCGCAAGGCCATCGCCATGGGCGGGCCGTACACCTTCGAGGAGACCGTGACCTACAGCGACGACGGCCACGTCGAGGAGCTGGAGACCATCAAGACGCCGCTCTACGGTGACAACGGCAAGCTCGTCGGCGTGCTCGGCGTGGCCCGCGACATCACCGAGCGCAAGCGCATCGCGGATCGCCTCAAGGAGAGCGAGGTACGCTTCAAGGCCCTGCACAACGCCTCCTTCGGGGGCATCGTCATCCACGACAAGGGGTTGATTCTCGACACCAACCTGGGCCTCTCCGAGATTTCCGGCTACTCCGTGGACGAGCTCATCGGCATGGACGGGCTGCTGCTCATCGCCGAGTCCTCTCGCAAGAAGGTCATGGACAACATCCTGGCCGGGTACGAGAAACCCTACGAGGTGATGGGGCTGCGCAGGAACGGCGAGGAGTACCCCCTGCGTCTGGAGGCGCGGAACATCCCCTACAAGGGCAAGGCGGTCCGGGTCGTGGAGTTCCGCGACATCACGGAGCGCAGACGGGCCGAGGCCGAGCTGCGCGACAGCGAGCAGCGGCACCGGGTGATCATCGAGAATTCGCCGCTGGGCATGATCCGGTTCAGCGAGCAGGGGATCATTCTCGACTGCAACGACCGGTTCGTGGAGATGATGGGGTCCTCGCGCGAAGCGCTCCTCGGGTTCAACACCTTGCGCCAGTCGGACCCCGACATGCGCCGCGCCCTGGGCGTGGCCATCAACGGCAGCCCGTCGTCCTACGAGGACTACTACACCTCGGTGACCGGCAACAAGGCGACCTTCCTGCACGTCCAGTTCAACCCGGTGAACCCCGGCCAGTCGCCCACCGAGGTCATCGCAACCCTGGAGGACTTCTCCCAGCGCAAGCAGGCCCAGGACGCCCTGGAACGGGCCAAGGAGCAGGCCGAGGCGTACAGCCGGTCCAAGACGGAATTTCTGACCAACATGAGCCACGAGATACGGACTCCGCTCAACGGTATCATGGGCATGCTCCAGCTCATCCAGGCCTCGGGGACGACCCCGGAGCAGGCCGAATACACCGACGCCGCGCTGCAATCCTCCCGGCGGCTGATGAACCTGCTCTCCGACATCCTGGACCTGTCCCGGGTGGAAGCGGGCAAGCTGGTCATGCGCGAGGTCCCCTTCGACCTGGTGGAGACCTGCGAGCAGGTCTGCGACCTGTTCAAGCTGACCGCCACCCAGACCGGAGTGCGCTTGGACTGCCGCCTGGGGGACGGCGTGCCCAGGGAGGTTTTCGGCGATTCGGTGCGGCTGCAGCAGGTGCTGACCAACCTGCTGGGCAACGCCTTCAAATTCACCACCCAAGGGGCCGTGTCGCTTTCGGCCCACCGGCTTGCCGACGACCGTGACGGTCGGTATCGCCTCCTGTTTACAGTGGCCGATACCGGCATGGGCATCCCGGACGACAAGGTCGACACGCTGTTCGACGCCTTCACCCAGGTCAGCCAGGGGTACACCCGCCAGCACCAGGGCGCCGGGCTCGGGCTGTCCATCTGCCGGAATCTCGTCTCCCTCATGGGCGGAAGCATGGCCATCGACAGCGAAGAGGGGCGCGGCACCACGCTGTACGTGTCCATCCCACTGGGGCGGGGCGAGCCGCAGGAGCGCCAGATGCCCGAGCCGGAAACTCTGCCCGAGCAGCGTATCGACGGGCTGTCCGTGCTCATGGCGGAGGACGAGCGGGTCAACAGCCTGGTCATGCAGCGGGTGCTCGAAAAGGAGGGCCACAGGGTGGTTTCGGTGGAGAATGGCTGGGAGCTCCTCGAAACGTTGCGCGCCGGGACCTACGACGTGGTCCTCATGGACATCCAGATGCCGGTCATGGACGGGGTGGAGACCTCCCTGGCCATCCGCGCGGGCAGGGCGGGCAAGGAGAATGCGTCCATCCCCATCGTGGCCGTGACCGCCTACGCCATGGTCGGTGACCGCGAGAAGTTCCTGGAGGCGGGCATGGACGGGTATCTGGTCAAGCCCATCGAGGTGGACAAACTGCAACGAATCCTGGCGGGCGTGCACAGAGGGGGCAGATGATGCGCCTCGACACCCGGTTTGGCTCCCTCGGGCTGGCTTTCGCGGCCGGGCTCAGGTATCCTGCGCGGGAAAACTGCTTCGAGAACGGGTAACCACTGCGAATCAAGGACACCATGGCAACGACATCTCGTGACCGTTTCCGCGGGAAAACCGCAACGTTCCTGGCTGGATGCGCCCTTCTTGTCCTGGCTGTTCTCCTCGGAGCCTCGTTCGTCTCGGCCCAGTCCGACGTTCCGCCCTGGTGGCCCATCCAGGTCAAGAGCTACTACGGGGTCTACGACCCCAGCCAGAAGAAGCCGGGCCAGGCCGCAACGAGCCTGAGCCGTCCCCGCCTGGAGGAGTGGATGCCGCCGCTGGCGCCCGCGGGCCGGTATACCCTGGGCGTCTGCGTTCCCCATCTCAAGGACCCCTACTGGATCGCCGCCACCTACGGCATTATCGACGAGGCCAAACGGCTCGGCGTGGGCATCCGGCTGATGGAGGCCGGGAGCTACCACGGGATGCAGCGCCAGATCGAACACCTTCGCCATCATCTGGCGGAGGGCGTGGACGGCATCATCCTGTCCGCCATCAGCTATGCGGGGGAAGACGACATCATCAGCGAGATTCGCGCGCGGGAAGTGCCCGTTGTCGAGCTGATCAACGACGTCAACGCGCCGGACATCTCGGCCAAGGCCCTGGTCTCGTTCCACGAGATGGGCTATCTCACCGGCGAATACGTGGCCGAGCACGCCGAGAAGGCCGGGCTTGACGAGGTGCGGGTGGCGTTTTTCCCCGGCCCGCAGGGATCGGGCTGGTCCCCGGAGACCCTGGACGGGTTCATGGAGGCCCTGGAACTCTTCCCCGGCCGCGTGAACATGGCGGCCGTGGCCTGGGGGGACACCGGCAAGGAGGAGCAGCTCGACCTGCTGCGGCGGAGCCTGGCCGAGACCGGACCGGTGGACTACCTGGTGGGCAACGCGGTTGCCGCAGAGGTCGCTCCGGACCTGCTCCGGGAGCTGGGCATGGAGGACCGGACCACGGTCATCGCCACCTACATCATGCCGTCCCTCTACGACCTGATCCGCAGCGGTGCGGTCCAGGCCGCGCCGTCGGACCTGACCGTGTTCCAGGGCCGCATGGCCGTGGACATGATGGTCCGGCTGCTCAAGGGCGAGAAGGCCGGGCGGGACTTCCCCTTCCGGTCGGGCCCGTTCATCCCCATGGTGACCACCGGTAATATCGCGTCCTACCCCTTTGAGGGGCTGTTCGGACCGCGCGACTTCAAGCCGGTCTTCGAACTGGAACCGAGGGAATAGCATGCTCTCCCTGATCAACTCCCGCATCCGGACCAAGCTCTACGTAGCCTACGCGGGCGCGTTCCTGGTCATCTTCCTGGTGTCGGGCGTCATCATCTATTCCCTGGTCGGCAGCATCCTGCGCCAGGCCATCGAGGTCGAGCTGACCGAGACCACGGAAGCGCTCAGGACCATGGTCCGCACCTCGGTGGACGTGTCCATCAAGAACTACATGCGGGCCGTGGCCGAGAAGAGCCTGGACGAGGCGCGCGCCCTGTACCGCCAGGTGAAGCGGGGCAGGCTGACCGAGGAGGAGGCCAAGCGCCGCGCGCGCCACGCCCTGCTGTCCATGACCATCGGCAAGACCGGGCGGGTGTACTGCCTGAACAGCCAGGGGATCATGGTCCTGCACCACAAGCGCAGCCTGCTCGGCGTGGACATGTCCGGGTTGCCCTTCGTGCGCGAACAGGTCCGCCGCAAGGAGGGGTACCTGGAATACGAGTGGCGCGAGCCGTTGGAACCGGATAGCCGCCCCAAGGCGGTGTACATGACCTATTTCGAGCCGTGGGACTGGATCATCACCGCGTCCTCCTACCGCGAGGAGTTCGCCCAGCTGGTCAACGTGGAGGACTTCCGCTCCCGGTTCCTGGAGCTGCGCTCGGGGCGGTCCGGCTATCCCTTCATCCTGGACTACGACGGGCTCATGCTGCTTCATCCCTACCTGGTGGGAAGGCACTTCAGCGAGTACGGTGCCAAGGAGCTGGGCGGAGTGGCCCGGCGCATCGTGACGGAGCGCAACGGCCATTTCGACTACATGTGGGTCAATCCGGGCGAGACAAAGCCACGGAAAAAGGTGGTCTACTTCAGGGATGTGCCGGAAATGGGCTGGGTGGTGTCTTCCTCCAGCTATTACGACGAGTTCCAGAAACCGCTTGAGGCCATCGGCTATGTCCTGCTCGTGGCCTTGGCCGTGGCGGTCCTGCTGATGATTCCGGTGTCCATGGGCATCGGCGCGCTGATCACCCGGCCCATCGAGCAGCTCCAGCGGAGCTTCGCCCGCGCCGCGAACGGCGATTTCTCCGTGCGCATGGAGCAGCATTCGCGGGACGAACTGGGCCTCATGGCGGGCTATTTCAACTCATTCATGGAGAAGCTGACCGCCTACAGCAACGACCTGGAGAGCGAGATCGCCTCGCGCAAGGAGACCGAGAAGCAGCTCATCGCCATGGACAAGGCCAAGTCCCTGTTCCTGGCCTCGGCCTCCCACGAGCTGCGCACCCCCCTGACCTCCATCATCGGCTTTCTCAAGCTCATGGAGAAGAACTTCAGCTCGCGGTTCATGCCCGTGCTCGGGCCGCTGGACCCGCTCGGCCGCCATGCGCGGCAGTTCGAGAAGAACCTGGCCATCGTGCGCATCGAGTCCGACCGGCTGGGCAGGCTGGTCAACGACCTGCTCGACCTGAGCAAGATCGAGGCCGGGCGCATGGAGTGGCTCGACCGGCCCCTGCGCCTGGGCGAAGCGGTCAACCGAGCTGCCGAGGCCATCTCGGCCTACGCCGCCGAGAAGCCCAACGTGGACTTCTCGGTGCTGCCCGTGCGGGAGGACGGGGAGTTCCTGGCCGACGCCGACCGCATTCATCAGGTGATCATCAACCTGCTGAGCAACGCCTTCAAGAATACCGATGCGGGCAGCGTGACCCTGTCGGCCCGGCGGCTCGAATCCGGGGCGGAATTTTCCGTGAGCGACACCGGACGGGGCATCCCCAAGAGCGACCAGCTCAAGATCTTCGACATCTTCTATCAGGGACAGGACGAGAACCGACGGTCCAGCGGGGTGCTGGGCACCGGCCTCGGACTGGCCATCTGTCGGCAGATAGTCACCCACTACGGGGGCGAACTGGTGGTGGAATCGGTGGTCGGGAAAGGGAGTACCTTCCGGTTCACCATCCCGGATTCGGGCGCGACCGGGGGCTAGCCTTCGTCGGGGAGCACGGTCAAAGGCAGGGAAACGAAGAAGGTGCTGCCCTTGCCGAGGACGCTCTCCACGCGGATCTTTCCGCCCATCTTGTCGATCAGGTACTTGGCGATGGTCAGCCCCACCCCGGGGCCGGACAGTCGCTTGGTCATGACCTTCTCGCCGATCTCGAAGCTGTTGAAAATGGTTTCCAGCCGGTCCTCCGGGATGCCCACGCCCGTGTCCGAAACCGTGAATCGGATCATGATCTGGTCCTTGCCCGCCCCGGCGAAGTGCTCCGGGTCGATGCGCACGTCCAACCCGACGGCGCCCTTCTCGGTGTAGCGGAAGGCGTTGAGCAGGATGTTGTTCAGGGCGTGAACGGCCTCCTGCGGCGCGCCGAGGACCCTGTGCGGCAGCCCTTCGCCCATGGAGAAGCGGAACTCCACCCCTTTGCGCTCGGCATAGCTCCGGTACACGGCCAGGTGGTCGGCCAGGGCCTTCTGGAAATCGAAGGGCCTGTACTTGATCTGGACCGAGTTGGATTCGAGCAGGGTCAGGTCCAGGAGCTGGTCGAACAGCCCCGCCAGCTGGGCCGCCCCGTCGTGCAGCGGCTGCAGCAGCTCCAGCCGTTCGGGGTCGGTGTCCAGTTCCAGCAGCAGGGTGGACAGCCCCAGGATGTGGTTCAGCGGGGTGCGCAGCTCGTGGCTGATGTTGGCCAGGAAGGCGGACTTGGCGCGGCTGGCCTCGTCGGCCTTGATCTTGCTCTTCTCCAGTTCGCTGGTCCGTCTGCGGACCTTTTCCTCCAGCTCCCGGTTCTGGTTGTAGAGGGCCAGGTGGGTCTTGATCCGGGCCAGGACGATGGCCGGGTTGGCGGGCTTGGTGATGTAGTCCACGGCCCCCAGGGCCAGTCCCTTGGCCTCGTCCTCGGTCTGGGACTTGGCGGTGATGAAGATGACCGGGATCTGGGCGCTGCGCTCGTCGCTCTTGAGCCTGCGGCAGACCTCGTAGCCGTCCATCTCCGGCATCATGATATCCAGGAGGATGATGTCCGGGAGGGTTTCTTCGATGACTTCCAGCGCGGTGACGCCGTTAAGGGCGACCAACAGCTTGTAGTCGTCCTTGAGGACGTCCACAAGAAGGTCGATATTTAAACGGTTGTCATCGACAACCAGTACCGTTGGCCGTTCGCTTGAATGCATGTAGGCTCCAAAAGAATATACGCTCTAGGGAACTTACCGCATTTCCGGTTGTGGAGCAAGGGGGAGGGGGAATTCCTCGTTCAAGCCCTCGGGAGCCCGGTCAGAGTCCTTTCTTGGGATCGAAGTCCTGGCCCAGTGCCGCCGGGGCCTCGATGGACCAGGACTTGGAAAAGTTCTTGAGGAACGGGTGCCGCCGGACGATGTCCTGGACCCAGCCCATGCGGCCCATGTTCACGGCCAGCAGGGTCAGGATCATCATCGGGAAGGGGGCCACCTGGAAGACCGGCGCCGGGATGGAGGGGAACAGCTCCTGGAGATGGATGCCCGACACCTGGAGGGCGGCGAAGAAGAACGCGCCGAGGGCGGTGCGCACCGGGTGCCAGCCGCCGAAGATGACGATGGCCAGGGCGATCCAGCCCGCGCCCTCGCACCCCTGGGGACGGCCCCAGCCGGGCTTGACGGCCAGGGAGTAGGCGCCCCCGGCCAGCCCCACCAGCGCGCCTCCGGCCAGGCAGTAGTACAGCCGGACCAGCCGGACGCGGATGCCGCGTCCGAAGGCCGCGCGCGGGGATTCGCCCACGGCCCGCAGCCGCATGCCGCCCTCGGTGCGGTACATCCACCACCAGCAGGCGAAGATGGCCGTCAGGCTCAAGTAGACCACCGGGGACTGGGAGCCGAAGATCAGCCCCACGAAGGGCACGTCGCCCAGGCCGGGGATGGTCCACAGCCCGAGGTCCGGGCCGGGCTGGCGGGAAAACTTGTGGCCCAGGAAATAGGCCAAGTCGCGGGAGAGCAGGGTCAGGATGAAGCCCACGGCCAGCTGGGACTGGCCGAGAAAGATGCCGATGAGGCCGAGCACGCCCGCGATGGCCGCGCCCACGGCCGCGCCCGCGACCATGCCGAGCCACGGGGAGTCGAAGGTGGCGGAGCAGGCGAAGGCGGCCATGGCGGCCAGCAGGATGGAGCCGTCCAGGGACAGGTTGATGATACCCGCCTTCTCGGTCAGGGTCTCGCCCAGGGTGGCCAGCACCAGGGGCGCGCCCGCAATGAGGATCGCGGCCAGGGTCAGTGCGAAGGTTTCCATTTAGTCCGCCTCCTTTTTTTGCCTGAGCCACAGCCGCAGCCCCTGGACGATGAACAGGGACAGGACCATGACGCCCTGGATCACGCCGGACAGGGAGGAGTCCAGGCCGAGCTGGAGCGGGAGCTGGATGGAGCCGACGTTGAGGATGGCGAAGAACAGGCAGATGAACGGCACAAGCCCCAGCCGGAACGAGGCCATCATGCCGACCATCAGGGCGGTGTAGCCGTAGCCCGAGGAGATATTCGGCAGCAGCCGGTGGTAGACGCCGAGGACCTGGGCGGCTCCGGCCAGTCCGGCCAGCGCCCCGCAGAACAGGAACGACTGGAGCAACCGGCGGCGGGGGCCAAGGGCGAAGAGCGTGGCGGCCTTGGGGTTTTCCCCCACGGCGCGCATCTTGAGGCCCCACGTGCTGCGGTGGAGCAGGATGTAGACCAGGAGTACGGCAGCGCAGGCCAGGGCCAGGCCGACCCAGCTCACCGAGAGAGTGCCCAGCCGGGGCAGCCACAGGGAGACGTCCAGGGGCTGGGTGCCGGACATGGAGGCCACGCCGGGCCGCTTCCACGGGCCGAAGATCAGCCACAGGGTCACGCCCAGGGCCACGAAGTTCAGCCCCAGGCCGGAAAAGATTTCGTGCACCCGGCCGAACACGCGCAGCAGACCGGCCAGCAGCGCCCAGAGCGCGCCGCCGAGCATGGACGCGCCCAGCGCCAGGACGATCAGCCCGGCCCCGCCGCCGTCCTCGAAGGGACGCAGGGCCGCGGTGCAGAAGATGGCCCCCATGATCACCTGGCCCTCCACGCCGATGTTCCACAGCCGGGCCGTGAACGGCACGAGCAGGCCCACGGAGCACAGGGTCAGGGGAACCCATCCGGCCAGCACGCGGCCGATCTTGGACAGGGAGCCCAGCCCGCCATGGAACAGGACGTAGATGGTCTCCAGGGGCGGCGCGCCCGCGGGCAGGGCCACGATCACGGTCAGGACCAGGGCCAGGAGCAGGGCCAGCCCGAACCAGCCGATCTGGGTCAGCAGGGAGTCGCGGTTCATGCCTTGTCTCCCTTGATGTCCGCGTATTTTTTTCCGGCCATGAGCGCGCCCACGACCTTCATGGAAATGTCCACGCCCTCGACCACGGCGGCGATGGCCCGGTCGTAGAAGACGATGACCCGGTGGCTGTGCTCCAGGACCTCGTCCAGGTCCGGGGAGAAGAAGATCAGGGTCGCGCCCTCGGCGCAGCGGTGCTTGAGGTTGTTCCAGACCTGGCGGGCGCTGCCCGCGTCCAGGCCGCGCGTGGGATGCTCCATGAGCAGCAGCCTGGTCCCGTCCGGGATCAGGGAGAGGAGCAGCCGCTGCTGGTTGCCGCCGGACAGCTCCACGGCCCGCGTGTCGGGGTGGGCCTGGAGGTTGAAGCGGTCCACGCACTGGGAACGGTAGAAATCGGTCAGGTCGCCGTCCTTGTCCGGGAAGGCCAGGGTGATGTGCTCCATGAGGTTCAGATCAGGGAACAGGGCCAGCCCCAGCCGGTCGGCGGGGACGAACTGGACCCCCTCCCTGCGCAGGGAGGCGAAGTCGTTGTCCGTGTGGGACACGCCGTCCAGCGTCAGGGTGCCGCCGGGCATGCGGTCCAGGCCGCACAGCCCGCGCAGGAACAGCTCCTGGCCGGAGCCGTCCAGTCCGGCCAGGCCGATGCATTCGCCGGGCCGGGCGGTGAAATTCAGCTTGTCCATGGAGTACTTGGGCCCGGCAAAGAGCACGTCGCGCAGAACCAGGCGGTCCGGTTCCGAGGCCGGGGCCGGTTCGGGCAGCGGCTCCACCTCGCCTTCGGCCGCCTCGCCGAACATCAGCGAGACCAGCTCCTTTTCGTCGTAGGGCGGGGTCAGGGTGGAGACCAGCGACCCCTGGCGCATGATGAAGATGGAATCGGCCATCTCGAACGCCTCGGACAGCTTGTGGGTCACCAGCACGATGGTGTGGCCCTCTTCGCGGGCCAGCTTCATGAGCAGGTCGAAGAGGTCCTGCTTCTGCTCCGGGGTGATGCCGGTGGTCGGCTCGTCCAGGATCAGGGTGGACGCGCCCAGGTCGAGCAGCCGGAGCAGCTCCAGGAGCTGGCGCTCGCCCACGGTCAGGCTGGAGACAGGCTCGTCGGGCAGGAAGCAGGCGTCCAGGCGGAAGGACAGCTCGCCGATGATGTCCACCACCTCGCGCTTGCTGCGCTTGGGCGCGCCGAGCTGGAAGTTCTCCCACACGGGCATGGCCGGGAAATCCAGGGGGTCCTGGTAGAGCATGCCCACGCCCTTTTCGCGGGCCAGGGCCGGAGTCAGGTGGCTCAGGGTCTCGCCGCCGATGGTCAGGGTCCCGGACGTGGGGCGCGTATGGCCCGCCAGGATGCGCATGAGCGTGGACTTGCCCGCGCCGTTCTCACCCACCAGAGCATAGATGCGGCCGGGTTCGAGGGTCAGGCTGATGCCGTCGTTGGCCCGAACCCGGCCGTAATGCTTATGTATGTCGTTGAGGACGATCATCCCTTATTGGGGGGAGGAGAGTCCTTCCATGCCTTCAAGCAGCTGCTCCATGTACCAGATCTGCTTGTCGGAACCCTTTTCGCCGTCCTTCAGGAACGGGGTGCCGTCCTGGTAGTTCAGGGGGCCGGTGAAGAGTTCGAGCTCGCCGGAGCCGAGCTTGGCCACGAAGGCGTCCAGGGCGTCGGCGGTCTCGGCGCTCATGCCTTCGCCGCGGGCGAAGCCCACCGGGGACTGGTCGGCGTCGTTGTAATTCTGCCAGTAGGGGGATTCCCATTCGAAGCCGGGCTTGTAGGTGCCGTCGGTAACGGCCTTGGCCACGCGCAGGAAACCGGGACCCCAGTTGAAGTAGGGCACGCCGAGGCAGATGTTGCCCTGGCCCTCGCAGGCGTTCTCGTAGTCGTACGGCAGGGCCCAGACCTGCTTGCCCGCGTCCACGCGCTGCTTGGCCACGGTCACGGCCTCGGGGGTGTCGATGCCGGAGATGAGGACGTCATAGCCGGAGTCGATCAGGGAACCGGCCACCTGGGTCGGGTCGGCGGTCACGCCGGGGATGTTGAACCAGAAGCCGATCCACTTGACGTTGAAGGAGAGGTCCTTGGCGTCCTTGCCGCGCACCTCGGTCCATGCGTAGCGCGCGCCCAGGTAGGCGGCGGACATCAGGCGGCGGGTCTCCTCGTTGATCAGCGGGCCGACCACGCCGATCTTGCCGGTTTGGGTGGTCATGGCGGCGGTGAACCCGGCCATCATCTTGGAGTAGATCATCTTGGCGAACAGGTTGCCGAGGTTGGCCGGGGCCTTGCCGGTCCAGGCGGCGTCGCCGGAGACGTGGACAAAGGTCTTGTCGGGGTGCATGGCCGCGGCTTCGAGGATGCCGTCCTTCATGTCGTCGGAACCGGCGATGATCAGGTCCGCGCCCTTTTCGATCAGGTCGTCGACGACCTGCGGAATGGTCAGGCCGGGCCGGTCGGCGGGGTTGACCTTGTCGAGGTAGATCAGCTTGGCGCCGTCCATGTGGGACTCGACGTACTTGCCGCCCTCGTACTGCGCCTGGCTGTAGCCCTTGTCATTATAAGGACCGACAAGGATCAGGCCGATGGTGAGGGGCTTGGCTTCCTTGACTTCCACGGATTCGGCCTTGGGCGCTTCCTGTTTGGCCTCTTCCTGTTTGGGCTCGGAAGAACAACCAAAGGCCAGGAGCAGGCACAGGCTCATGGCCAGTCCTGCCACGGTGCGAAATGACATCATCCTCATCCTCCATGTTCGTGGGCGGGGCGGGGATCCGCTCCCGTATTCCGGTGTGTGAATGTTCTGGCGGGGCCGCCCGCCAACGGTGTATTCTTGTATACAATGCCCGGGATGTGTCAACAGCTTCCTGCCCGGCGGGGTCGCCGGGCTTGACCTCCGTGACCGGATGTTCTATCAGAGAGTCAGTCAATTCGATTGACGCAGATGCAGCCGCGCAGCTTTTTCAAGGATCGCCGCGCGGCATGTATCTTTTTTAGCTTTTGCGTTTTTGAATACTTTTAGAGAGGTTTTTCCGACATGGACCGCATTCCCATTTCTAAGCAGGGTTACGAAAAAATCACCCAGGAACTGGAGGATCTGAAGGCGCAGCGTCCGGCCATCATCCAGGCCATCGCCGAGGCGCGCGCGGAAGGCGATCTCTCCGAGAACGCCGGCTACGACGCCGCCCGCGAGCGCCAGGGCATGCTGGAGGCTCGCATCTCCTACATCAACTCCCGCATGCCGCTGTTCGACGTGCTCGACCTGGACACCCTCAACGGCGAACGGGCCATCTTCGGCGCCACCGTGGTGGTCGAGGACCTGGACACCGAAGAGCGCCGCAAGTTCACCCTGCTCGGCCCCGACGACGCGGATCACAAGAAGGGCACCATCTCCGTTCTCTCCCCCATGGGCCAGGCCATCCTGGGCAAGGAGGAGGGCGACGAGGTCGTGGTGGACGCCCCGCGCGGCCGCATCGAATATGAAATCGTCTCCGTCCAGTTTCTCGGCGCTGCCGGGCTGGACCTGAAATAGCGCATTCGCGCCGCCAAGCGCAGACCCGCCCCGCCGCCCAAGGGCGGCGGGGCTTTTTACTGATGCCGCACACGCCCGTCGACACCAATGGGGAATTCGACCCCGCCGTCTCCTGCAGGGGGTGGTGCGCCCGCTGCGCGCGGGAGCACTCCCTGCCCGTGGGCCCGGCGCGCGGTCCGGCCCTGGCGCTGCTTGAGCGCATGGAGCGGGAAGGGCGCATCGACTTCGAGGCCCCGGAGCCGGACCCCCGGTTCTCCGTCGGCTACCTGGACGGCGAGGCGCGCGGCCAGATGTTCGGCGTGCTCGTGGCCCGCGACAAGGCGGGCGCGACCGTTGCCCTGAAGGCTTTTTCGGGCCAGTACAACTCCGCCTGGGAGGTGGAGGGCTGGGCGCCGCCGCTCCTGGACACGGCCCGCTTCCGGCGCGACACCTTCGAGGCCGAGCAGCGGATCAAGTCCATGGGCCGCGAGATCGCGGGGATTCCCGCCGGGTCGCCCTCCCGCGACCTGCTCATCTACCGCCGCAAGGCCGCATCAAGGACCCTGATGCAGGAGATCCACGCCATGTACCGGCTGCCCAATTTCCGTGGAGAGACCGTGCCGCTGCCCCTGGCCGTGCACGGCGACGGCGGGGTGCCCACCGGCACCGGCGACTGCTGCGCGCCCAAGCTTCTGGGGCTGGCCGCCGCACAGGGGCTGGTTCCCCTGGGGCTGGCCGAGTTCTACTTCGGGCGGACCAACCGGTCCGGGACCCGCGAGCACGGCCGCTTCTACCCGTCCTGCCTGGACAAGTGCGCCCGCATCCTCGGCCACATGCTGTGCGGGCTGGAGGACGCATGACCATCCCCCCCGGACTGGACGTGATCTACGCGGACGACGCCGTGGTGGTGGTCAACAAGCCGTCCGGCCTGCTCTCCGTGCCCGGCAAGGGCGAGGCGAACCAGGACTGCGTGGCCGCCCGCGTCAAGGCGGCCTATCCCGGGTGCATCGACCAGCCCTCGGTCCACCGGCTGGACCAGGACACCTCCGGGCTGCTCGCCCTGGCCCTGACGACCGAGGCCCACCGCGACCTGTCCATGCAGTTCATGGACCGGCTGGTGGGCAAGCGCTACACCGCCCTCATCGACGGCGTGCTCAAGGAGCCGGGCGGGGTCATCGAGCTGAAGTTCCGCCTGGATCCGAACAACCGGCCCTATCAGGTCTACGACGCGGCCAAGGGCAAGCGCGGCGTGACCCGCTGGCGCAACCTCGGCGTGGAGGACGGCCGGACCCGGGTGGAGTTCATGCCCCTGACCGGTCGGACCCACCAGCTCCGGCTCCACGCGGCCCACGCCAAGGGGCTGGGCTTTCCCATCGTGGGCGACAGGCTCTACGGCACCGGCACCGAACCGGGCCAGCTCAAGCTCCACGCCTCGCTGCTGCGCTTCCGTCATCCGGTCACGCGCGAACCCATGGAGTTCGTCTCTCCGGCCCCGTTCTGACGCGCTTCCCATTCCCGTGCGGAAGGGGGGCTCCAGATGCCATTTTTGTGTTATTTTCACCGTCCTTTCCGGCGCTCCTGCGGATTTTTCTGAATAGGCCGGATTTGCAGGACAATTTTCTTTTTTACCCATCGGCGGACGGCTGCAAAAAATTAACATGGATGTGAAAAAGTGCATTGTTTTTTGCAAAATTGTCATCACCAAAGGGGGAAAAGGGGTCGTTAAACTACATTTTCGTAGTTTTTCACTGGCCCGGCCAAAACCGGCTTGATGTATCCACCTGGTTATACGCGCTTTTTATTGTTTGGCATGTAACTTGGTATAGTGGGCGTCTAGACAACAAGGGTCAGGCGCCCTTTGGCCCGGCCGGACGCCGGAAAACCCATATTTACCTGCCTGGAAGGAGTATTTTACATGAGCGGATACCAGACTCGTCAGAACGCTATCAATGCGGTGACCAACTACAAACCCAGCATCGAGCCCCTGAACTTCGCCGAGACTTCCCCGGCCGAGATCTTCGGTTCCAACGTCTTCAACGACAAGGTCATGAAGGCCATGCTGCCCAGGGACGTGTACAAATCCCTGATGAAGACCAAGCTGGCCGGCGAGAAGATGGATCCGTCCATCGCCGGGCCGGTGGCCGCCGCCATGCGCGAGTGGGCCATGGCCAAGGGCGCCACGCACTACACCCACGTTTTCTACCCGCTGACCGGCCTGACCGCCGAGAAGCACGACGGCTTCCTGAACCCCGACGGCGAGGGCGGCGCCATCGCCGAATTCGACGGCAAGCTGCTCATCCAGGGCGAGCCCGACGCCTCCTCCTTCCCGTCCGGCGGCCTGCGCGCCACCTTCGAAGCCCGCGGCTACACCGCCTGGGACGTGACCAACCCGGCCTACATCCTGGAAAACCCCAACGGCACCTTCCTGTGCATCCCGACCGCCTTCGTCTCCTGGAAAGGCCACGCCCTCGACAAGAAGACCCCGCTGCTGCGCGCCAACCAGGCCCTGAACAAGGCCGGCCGCCGCTTCCTGAAGCTGTTCGGCTCCGACGACGGCTCCATGGTCGTCTCCAACGCCGGTCCGGAACAGGAATACTTCCTGCTCGACCGCAACTTCTTCTTCGCCCGCCCCGACCTGATGGTCTGCGGACGCACCCTGTTCGGCGCCAAGCCCTCCAAGGGCCAGGAGCTGGATGACCACTACTTCGGCGCCATCCCCCGCCGCGTGCTCTCCTTCATGATGGAAGTCGAGCGCGAGCTGTACAAGCTGGGCGTGCCGGTCAAGACCCGCCACAACGAAGTGGCCCCCGGCCAGTTCGAGATCGCCCCGGTCTACGAGCAGTCCAACCTGGCCACCGACCACAACCAGATGGTCATGACCATCCTGAAATCCGTGGCCAAGAAGCACGGCATGGCCTGCCTGCTGCACGAGAAGCCGTTCGCCGGCATCAACGGCTCCGGCAAGCACCTGAACTACTCCATCTCCACCCCGTCCCAGGGCTCCCTGTACTCCCCGGGCAACACCCCGCACAAGAACATGCAGTTCCTGGCGGTCACCGCGGCCACCATCCGCGCCGTGGAGAAACACGCCAAGCTGCTGCGCTCCGTGGTCGCCACCGCGGGCAACGACCATCGCCTGGGCGCCAACGAGGCCCCGCCGGCCATCATCTCCATCTTCCTGGGTGAAGAGCTCGCCGAGATCTTCAACCAGATCGAGCTGGGCGACCTCAAGGGCTGCAAGTCCAAGGGCTGCCTGGAGATGGGCGTCGACTCCCTGCCCCCGCTGCCGCTGGATTCCGGCGACCGCAACCGCACCTCCCCGTTCGCCTTCACCGGCAACCGCTTCGAGTTCCGCGCGGTCGGTTCCAACCAGTCCATCGCCGGTGCGCAGGTTGCCCTGAACACCATCATGGCCGAGTCCCTGGACTTCATCACCGACGAGATCCTGAAGCTCACCGGCGGCAAGAAGGCCGGTCTGAAAGAGGCCTGCCAGAAGGTCCTGCAGGAGATCATGAAGAAGCACGGTCACGTGATCTTCAACGGCGACGGTTACGCCGACGCCTGGCAGAAGGAAGCCGCCAAGCGCGGTCTGCCGAACCTGAAGACCACCCCGGAAGCGCTGCCCGCCATGATCGAGCCCGAAGTCGTCGCGGTCTTCGAGAAGTACGGCGTCCTGTCCAAGGACGAGCTGCACTCCCGTTACGAAATCTACCACGAGCAGTACTGCCAGCACATCACCACCGAGTCCCTGCTGGTCGTGAAGGTCGCCAAGACCATCATCCTGCCCGCCGCCATCCGCTACCAGGGCGAGCTGGCCTCCGTCGCCGCGTCCATCAAGGCCGCCGGCATCGAGCCCCGCACCACCCTGCTCCAGGAAGTCACCGACAAGCTGCGCGACCTGCAGGAAAACATCGGGACCCTGGAAAAGATCATCGCCAAGGAAGGCTTCAAGTCCATCGAGGAAGAAGCCAAGTACAAGGTCTCCAAGGTTCTGCCCGCCATGCTCGCCGTCCGCGAAGTGGCCGACGCCCTGGAAGGCATCGTTGCCGATGATCTGTGGCCGCTTCCCAGCTACCAGGAAATGCTCTTCATTAAGTAGGGCGCACTCCAAAAGCGTAAAGACAAGGGCTCCGGCGTTGCCGGGGCCCTTTTTTTACGCTTTTGGAGTGCTGGCGGCGGCTTCCGATAGCGGGCCATCCGCACATTTTTTCCGGGGGGCTTTCATCCTCACGTAGACGGCTATCGCTGCTGTCGACATCTCTAAGACCGAGCGAGCTCGGCCTAAGAGCTGACGCATGCTGCGGTGAAAGCCCCCCGGAAGTACCTAAGGCATAAGATCTTGTACGGCTCGAAGACTCGCCTACAATTCACTTAAAAATGCACGGCTGACCCACTCTCGACAAATCCGCAGGACAGCGGATTTGGACGTTGCGGTCTTTCCGCAACGCCCCGAAGGGGTGAGCCCCAGGACGGGGCGAATCAAAGCCTCGCTGCCTACGGTCGCGGGAGGGGGGGGAAGAGCCGCTTCGCTCCAAAGAGGAGGGTTGCTCCTTTCGTCGTGCGGGGAGAGAGCCGCTGTTCGAGGCTGCGCCTCGAAGACGCTCCAAAGAGGTGCGTTGTCCGCTTTGGCGTCAAAGAGAAGTGCTGTTCGAGGCTGCGGCGCCTCGAAGACGCTCCATGGGAGGACCTTCGGTCGGAGCGGCGGGGTATGAAAGCCGCTGTTGGGGTTACGCCCCAATGCGCTCCGGGGTTCGATAGACGGGGCTGTGGGAGGGGCGCTGTTCGAGGCTGCGTCTCGAAGACGCTCCAAAGAGGATTTTTGTACGTTTGTCTGAGTAGGAGAGCCGCTGTTCGAGGCTGTCGCCTCGTAGGCGCTTCAGGAAGATGAAAAGGAGGGCGGGGGTGTCCGCGAAGCGGCGATAAAAAGCTTTGGAAAAGGAAGGGGATGGGGGTCCGGGGGAAGGGGAAGGAAAAAACCTTTCACGAAAGGTTTTTCCTTCCCCTTCCCCCGGCCGCCGGAGGCTCTACGAACCGTCGGAGATTTTGAGGGTTCCGGCCTGGGTGCCGTCGTCGGTCCATTCCAGTTCGATCTCGCATTTGGCCTTGTCCTTCTTGCGGGCCAGCTTGAGTTCGACCTGCATGGAGTCGGCCACGCCGAGGACCAGGGTGCCGTCTTCGTTCTCGGCGCGGATGACGCCGGATTCCAGCGAGTCCGCCAGGTCCTTGAGGTAGGCCACGACCTGGGGTGTGTCCATGGTCTGCTTGATCTTGATCTTGCCTTTGCCCATCGGTTCCTCCGTGGCGTTTTCGGCGGACCGGAACAGCCCGCTGGTCATGGTTCGGGTATGGTCGCGTCCGTCGGCGGCGCAGGCCGGGGGGGGCTGGACGGGGGCCGGGGCCTGTGCCGGGGCGGCTCCCGGGGCCGCGTCGGGCGTGACCCATTCCAGGGGGTTGGTTCCGAGTCGCACGTCGCTCATGGCGCACCTCTGCGGAGCAGCTCCAGGGCCAGGTTTCGGTAGTCGGCGGCCCCGTTGCTCCGGGGTTTGTAGGTGAAGATGTCCTGCCCGAAGCTGGGGGCCTCGGCCAGGGAAATGTTGTCCCTGATTGCCGTCTCCAGCAGGGCGTGGCCGAAATAATCCCCGATCTTGCGCCGGATCTCGCGGTTGAGCTTCTTGGTCCGCTGGTACCGGGTCATGACGATGCCGGTCAGGGCCAGCTTCGGGTTCCAGCCCGAGCGGATGGCCTTGACCGTCTCCATGAGTTTGCCCAGGGATTGCAGGGCCAGGAACTCGGGCTGCACCGGGACCAGCAGCTCGCCCGCCGCGACCATGGCGTTCAGGGTGAGCATGCCGAGGTTGGGCGGGCAGTCGATGATCACGAAGTCGAAGCCCTGGACCGCTGAAAGGGCGTCGCGCAGCCGGGTCTCGCGGCCCTCGGCCGAGGCCAGGTCCACCTCGGTCCCGGCCAGGGCCACGGAGGCGGGGACCACATGCAGTCCGCCCACCTCCATGGTCACGCTGTCCAGGGGGCATTCGCGCAGCAGGACCGCGCCCATGGTCCGGGGCAGCTCGTGGGCCATGATGCCCAGGGAATAGGTCAGGTGGGCCTGCGGGTCGAGGTCCAGGAGCAGGACCCGCCGGTCCTGGCGGGCCAGGGCCGCGCCGAGGTTGACCGCCGTGGACGTCTTGCCCACGCCGCCCTTCTGGTTGAGTACGGCGATGATGCGCATGGGGCTCCGGGGCTAGTGGGTGGTCTGCAGGGTGATCTTCTTGATGACGTACTCCCGGCCGTAGCGGCAGGACAGGGCGTTGATGCGCTCCAGAATCCGGTCGCGCTCCTCCTCCCGGGGCATGCTTTGGTCGGGAATGCCGAACAGGTCGGCCACCTCGTTCCAGTCAAATATCTTGTCTTGGATGTCGGTCATGATTCCTCCGTCCGTAAGGGACATCAGGTTATTGCTTCTTGGCGGGCTTGGCTGCTTTCTTATCCGCCTTTTTGGGCTTGGCCGCCTTCTTTTCCGCCTTTTTCGCGGATTTGTCGTCTGCCTTGGGGGCCTTGGGAGCGGTCTTGGCGGGCGGGGCGGCCTCCTCGCGGGTGGCCGGAGGCTGCGCCTCGGTCTTGGTGGCGGGCGCGGCGGGTTCGGGCCTGGTGGCGGGCGGAGCCGCGGGCTCGGTGTCGCTGATCTTCAATTCGGCGCGGGGCGCATCGGTCCAGCTCAGCTCGAAGGCGACCTTCTGCTTGCCGTCCTTGATCTTGGCCTCCACCTTGATGGCCACCTGGGCCGAGGGGGTCATGACCACGTGTTCCTCGCCGCTCTCGATGACGATGGAGCCGGACTTCAGGCTCCTGGCCAGGTCCTCCATGTAGCCCACGGCTTCCTTGTATTCCAATACCTTCTTGACGCTGATCTTCTGTTTTTCCACGTTCGCAACCTCCTTTCCGGGTTGGCCGTCAGCAAAGGGACAGCAGGAATTCGCTCAATCTCAATCCGTCTATGTCGGGACCGCCGGTCTCGTTGACCAGCGGTGCGTCGATCACGGTAAAGCCGTTTTTCGCCAGCCGCTTGCGCCCGATGCCGCCCTCGTACTGGCCGTGCTTGGCGTCCACCAGGACATAGCCCAGGACGTCGGAGTCGGACGGCGCGCCGGTGCGGCGCAGCTGGGCGCAGAGGCGTTCGGCCCTCTCCGCCACGGACAGTCCGGGTGCCTCCGGGTCCAGACCGGTGCTGGGCACGAACACCTTGGGGCAGGCGTTGGCGGCCACGGCCGCGCCCACGCCGTTCATCAGCAGGTTGGCCATGACGCTGGAATAGAAGCTGCCGGGCGGGTAGCAGATCAGGTCCGCCTTGCCGATCCACCCCTTGACCTTGTTGCGGATGGAGGCCGCGGCGGGTTTGTCCGAGTCCAGGGAATCGGTCAGCCAGAGGTCCTCAATGGAGGAGTCCAGGGGCCCGGCCTCCTTGCCGGTGATCAGGTGCTGGCCGACCACGGTCCGGCCGTCGGCCAGCCGCACCGCCAGGTGCAAGTCCTTGTTGATGGTCGGGCGGACCACGCCGCAGACCTGGACCAGCTTGGAGAAGAGAAAGATGACCGGGTCGAGCTGGCGGCGGTTGGACAGGTACCCGGCGGTCAGGACCAGGTTGCCGATGGACGCGCCCGCGAGGTTGAAGTCGCCGGGCATGCGGTCCAGGAACTCGTAGAAGTGGTTGCGGATGATCTTGCGCATTGGGTCCGGGATGCACCGGACCAGGGGGTGGTTGCCCCCGGCCATGGCGTCCAGCTCGGCGCGCAGCCTTTCCGGCTCGCCGTCCTTGGGCAGCCGGTGGGTGAACAGGTTGTATATCTCCGGGTTGCCCTGCACGGACTGGTCGGCCAGGGCCATGAGCCGGTTGCGGATGTCGCCCACGGCGGGCATGCCGAAGGCGCGCCGGATGACCGCCGAGCTGCCCCCGGAGTCGAAGGGCGTGATCAGGTGGATGGAGTTGTGGGTGAAGCGGATGAGCGCGCGCGAGGTGTCCCGCAGGGCGGTGCCGCCGCTGAAGAAGAGGACGGACGGCCCCAGCTCCGGGGCGCGCCGGAACCGTTCCAGCTTGCGGGGATCGGGGATGGTCACATCCCTGGTGACGCGGATTCGCACTCGTTTTCGCTCCTTGTCGTGGGCCTAGAGACGGCCCGTTTCCATGAAGCGCAAACATACCTCGGAAGCGCGCTCGAAGTCCACGCCTCCGGAGATCTCGATGAGGTCGGCCTTGGACAAAAGCTCGGCGTACGCCTCCAGGGGCGGATCGTCCCGCCGGGCGGGGTTCTCCGGGAGATAGAACAGCCCGGTGGACTTCATGAACGCGGGCAGCAGATCCTTGCGCAGCAGGGGATCGACCTTGGCGGCGCGCATGGGCGACTCGTCCCGCTTCCAGTTGAGGATGATCAGCGCGTCCATGGGGCAGCGCAGCTCGAACCGGTTCGGGCCGTAACAATGGTCGATGAGGGCGTCGTACTTGTGCTCCAGCCGCCACAACTCCTCGGCGGGCAGGTTCAGGAACGTCTCGCGCAGGTCCGGTTCCACGATGCAGCTCAGGTCCGGGTTGTGCAGCGCGGTGCCGGGGTTGATGCGCGGCTGCTTGGCCACGCCGAACATGGTCAGCCCGTGCCCGTTGTCCTCGACCATGACCCGGTCGTTGCTGATGAAGGTGGTCCCCTTGCTCATGAGGTGCAGGGCCAGGGTGGATTTGCCCGCGCCGGAGAATCCGGCCAGGGCGATGCCGCGCTCGCCGAAGCGCACGCCCGCCGCGTGGCCCAGGAACCCGCCGGAATTGAGTTTCCACTCGATGAACCGGTTGTTGACGAAATTGATCACCTGGTTGGCGTTGGCGAGGCACGGCCCCACGGCCACGTTCTCGCCCTGGCCGAAGAGGAAGTGCATGCCGGTCAGCCGCTTGCGGACCACGCGCCCGTCGGGCAGGTCGATCCACTCCTCCTTGATCTTGGTCTTGCCGGGATCGGGCTGCTTGGCCGCGAATTCGAGGTCCGTCTCCGGCGGCTCGGCCTCGTGGGCCGAAAGCACGATGGTGGGGACGCCGCCCCCGGCCAGGAACTCCTTGAAGTAGTCCTCAAGAGCGTCGTGCAGCGCGTCGGTGGTGGTGTCCACGCGGATGACGCAGCCGCCGAAATCCAGGAGCAGCTTGCGGGTGGCGGGGTAGGTCTCCTTGATCTCGCGGGCCAGTTCCCGCCGGGTGTCGCCGGTCAGCTTCATTTCAGTTTCTCCATGACGTAGTCTGCGTAGCGGGCCGCGGCGTCGATGCCGCTGGTCTCCTGGATGCCCCGGAAGCCGCCGAACACCGAGACCTCGAACACGTAGGGGCCGTCCTCGGTGATGGCCACGTCCACGCAGGTGAAGTCCAGGTTGAAGTCGGCCTGCGCCCGGCGCGCCAGCTCGATGATTTCGGGCGACGGCTCGTAGGGCCGGTACTTGCCCCCCGAGGCCGTGGTGGTGTTCCACGCCCCGTTGGTCTTGCACCGGGCGTAGGTGGTCAGGTACTCGCCGCCCAGGAAGGCGATGCCCAGGTCCAGGTCGCCCAGGTCGATGGTCTTCTGGATGTACAGGATCGGGTGCTCAACCTTGTATTCCTCGATGGCCGCGCGGGCGTCCGGCCCGTGTTTCAGGATGAACATGCCGCGCGCCTTGGAGGTGTAGAGCGGCTTGAACACGGCCTCGCCGTAGTGTTCGAGGGCGGTCAGGGCCTGGTCCACGGACTCGGTGACGGTCGTGGGCGGCATGGGGATGTCCTTGAGCTGCAGCGAGATGGTGCAGGAGAGCCGGTCCAGGGCGCGCAGGATGGCGTAGGGGGAGCTGAAAATCCTGAGCCCCCGCTCGTGCAGGTAGCGCAGCACCTCCAGCCGGTCCAGGAGGTCCGGGGAATAGCGCGAGCCGATCTTCTTGATGATCAGCGCGTCGAAGTCCCTGAGGTTGTGCCCGTTGTAGAAGGCGTCGCCCGAGGGCAGGTCCAGGCGCACGTCCGCCATGTCGATGAGCACGCGCTCGCCGCCGGTCTTTTCGGCCACGGTGTCCGCGAGTTTCTCCGAGGACCAGCCGCCCTCCACGCCGATGACTCCAATTTTCACGAATGCGCTCCTTTCGGGCTAGTAGTACAGAATGTCCTCGGGCAGGGAGAACTGCTCCCAGTCGCCGCCCCGGTATTGGCTGATGCGTTCCAGCAGAAACATGGACCGGTTGTACATCTCCTTGGCGAACTTGTGGTTCAGCTCGAACCGCGTGGAGGTGTAGAAGGACCGGGCCAGGGCAAAGGCCAGCCGGGCCTGGAGGGTGTGGTCGTCGTGCTTGGCGGCGAACCCCTTCACGAACCCGTAGAACTGGCTGATGACGCTGTTGATCCGCCCCCGGTGCTCTCCGTCGAACAGCGGCATGCGGAAGTTGGACACCAGGAAGACCGAGGCGTCCTGCACGTAGTCGAAGTCGCGCGAGCGGTAGAGGTCGATGTAGTGTATCTGCTGGGCCTCGTGGTTGTAGACCACGTTGTTGATGTTGAAGTCGCCGTGGATGAAGACCGAGAAGGGCGCTTCCAGCTCCCCCTCTATCTCGGCGCAGGCCGTGAGCAGGGCGTCCGTGGACAGGACCTCGGCCCCGCCCAGCCGCTTGGGGGCGCGCCAGAATTCCGGGTGGGTCTGGAGCACGCCGTCCAGGCGCGATTGGATCTGGCGGATGTAGTCGGTCTTGAGCGGCAGTTCGACCATGGTGGTGGTCCAGGTCTCCAGCACCGTGGACTCGAAGATGAACAGGGCGTTGCGGACCAGCTCGCCGTCCCCGGACAGAATGACCTCGTCCAGGGTGCAGCCGTTCAGGAACTCCACCAGCATGGCCCCCTTGTCCTGGTCCTCGTGGAATCCGTAGATGTCCGCCACCAGGTTCGGGAAGATCCGCTTCCAGCGCAGGATGGACTCCCGCTCCTTGCGGATCTTCTCCAGGCTCCCTTCCTTGTAGATGGATCCCTGCCGCTTCTCCTCGGTGGTCAGCCCGTTCTCGCGCTGCTCCACCTTGCCGATGCGGCAGCCCGACCGGGTGCCCCAGATGGCGCTGAAGTCGATGTCCGAGAACGAATCGCCGAACCCGGACTTGGACAGGGTCTGCTGCAGGGCGTCGAACTGCTCGATCTTGATCCGCTCGCCGAGCAGCGAGAAGATGACCGCCTCGCCGATGTTCAGGAGGGCGTCGCCCACGCGCTCGAAGTAACGGAAGATGAACAGCACCGTGACCAGGGACTGGGCGTCGCGGCCCATGCCCATCTCGTTCATCACCCGGTCGAAGCGGACCTTGTAGATGTCGTCGAGCATGGGCTCGGCCTTGCAGATGTAGAGCGCGCGGGACATGTCCTCGCGGTGGAAGGCGTCGAGCACCGCGCCCAGCCGGTCCAGGATGACCTCGAAGACCTCGCCGTAGCCGTAGCGCTGCACGAACGACTGGTCGTCGAGGTATTGCATCTGTTTGACGATGTTGACGAAATAGTCCGCGATCTTCTCAAGGTTGACGCAGATCACCTGGATGGCGCGGATCTTGTTCACCTGCCGCTGGTCCAGGGACTGGTCCGAGTGGATGCGCGAATAGCACTTGTTCTCGATGATCGTCTTGAGGTTGTCGATGTAGTCGTCGCGGGACGTGATCTTCGCGTATCGCTTGCGCGACGGCGCATCCATGAACTTCTGCGTCGAGCGGGCCTGGTTCTCCACTTCGAGGACGATGAACTTGAAGTTCTCGCCCAGTCCTTCAAATGTGACCATGGCGCTCAGCGGACCTTGAGGAAGGCGTTCCCGGTGTCCTGCGCCTCAGGATTCTCCTTCCACGCCACCTTGATGGACAGCTTGTTCTCCGGCCCCTTTTTCTTGGCCTTGACCATGAACTGGAGCAGCCCGTTGGGGGCGAGGTGAATCTCGTCGCCGTTGGTGGTCAGGGTGATGGACTTGTTCTCGAATCCCTCCACCAGGGAGGTCAGGAACTCCTTGATGGTCTCGCAGTCCTGCAACGAATCGAACACGAATTTTTCTTCGGCCATGATTACCGCCTATCCCGCCAGGCGGGCTTTGTACTCGCTGATGACGGAACGTCTGGAGATGTTGTTGACGATCAGTTTCTTGCGCACGCCCAGGTCGTCCCAGGCGGGTTGCAGCCCGATCTCGCGGGCCGCCTTTTCCGGGTCCTGCTGGTCCGCGGGCTTGGTCTTCTCCCCCATGTGGCAGTCGTCGCCCATGAAGATGAGCACGTCGCGGCCCGAGGTCCTGCGCTCGTTGCGCTCGTTGACCACGGAGATCAGGAACTCGGTGTACTCCCGGGACTGCGGGTTCCAGACCTCGATGCCGTCAACGTCGTAGTTGCGCAGCAGAATGGGCCAGAACTGCTCCGGGTGGGGGATGACGATGCACCCGCCCAGGGACCGGACCTCCTCGATGACCTCACTGGCGCGGTAGAAGAAGGACAGGTTGAACCCCTCCTTGACCAGCGCCTTGACCGCCTTGAGGTAGGCCTGGATGCGGTCGGTGGCGGTGTCGCCCAGCTCCGGGCGCATGGCGTCGAACCAGTTGCGCAGCAGCTTGTTCTTCACCGAGAGGCGCGGCACGTCGCTCCAGCGCTCGTCCAGGAGGCGCTCCACCTTGGCGACGTTGACGCGCACGAACTCGATCAGCTCGCGATCCGCGCCCGTACCCCTGGCCGCCCGCGCGATGCGGTCCTCGTCGGGTTTGGTGATGGTGTGCATGAACTCGAACAGCTGGCCCGAGCGGTACTTGAAGGTGTGGGCGAGCATGGACTTGAGCACGCCCGCGTCCTTCACCCTGTCGTTGGCGAAGTGCAGCAGGAGCTGCACCTTGCGGTTGAAGCCCGAGGAGAAGCAGTCCACCTCCACCCCGGTGTGGCCGTCCCAGCTCATGAGCTGGTTGTGCTGGGTGGGGATGAGCAGCTCGTCCGTGCGGTTGGGGAACATGGCCTCCACCCGGGTGCGGATGTGCTCCATGGGCACGAACTCCGGGTGCCAGTGCACGGCCAGCAGGGCCTCCTGCCGGACGTGGACGCTCGGCGGGGTGACGACCTGCTCGACCTGCCACGGTTCGAGATCGGTGGAGACCACGGCGTTGAACCGGGCCACGTCCGCTTCGGTGATCTCCTCGGCGGCCACCGCCGGGAAGGCGCACCCCTGGGGCCCGTTCGTTTCATTCTTGATCAGTTTCATGGAATACCCTTCGGGCCTGGTGTTTCAATCGTACTTGGCGTGGCAGCGGCTCTTCTCGTGGACCAGGGCGTCCACGGCCGCGTGCATGCGCTCGATGTCGCCGGACGCGTAGGCCGCACGGAATTCGTCGCACACGGCGGTGTATTGTTCGTAGAATTCATCGCCGTAGCCGGGGTAGGTGACCATCAGGGCCGAATCGGCCAGGAACGCCTCCACGGCCTCGGCGGGCGGAACGCTGCCGTCGTGGATCATCTTGACGAGAATCCGGAAGCTGCCGCGCATGCGCTTCTTGAGGTCCTTGTATTTGGGTTTGGCCGGTTCGCCGGTTTCGGAATCCACGGCCGGGACGCAGGGGGCGGCGGTCTTGAACTTGGCCTTGAGGTTGATCTGCCCGTATTCCTTTTTCACGCGGATCTTGATCTTGCTGAAATCCTCGACGCAGGCGAGCTCGCCTTGCCCGCCGTTTTCCACGGCGTCGGCCAGGTTACGAAAGAACTCCGCCAGTTCCCTGGATTCGAGATATCTGCTGATGGTCGCGTCGTCGCTCATGAATGGGGTCTCCCTTTGGGTTTGATGTTCAGTTACATACCGATAAAAAACGGTTCGGCACAATGCGCGGCGCGGAATTGTCACAATTGTTCACATTCCCGACGGTCGGACCCGCCGCGCGCGTTCCCTTTTTGCGGGAATGTTGGTAGGCAGCGACAATACCCGGAGGTTGCCATGCATCGAGTCCTCGCCACGTTGATCCTCGTCCTGGCCGTGCTGTGCGGTCCCGGCGCGCCGCAGGCCTTTGACCTGACCCTGCTGCACGTCAACGATTCCCACTCCTACCTCGACCCCACCACGGACAAGATCCGGCCTCAGGGAAAAGAGACCTACGCCAAGCTCGGCGGCTGGGCCAGGCTGACCACCCTGGTGGACAAGGCGCGTGCCGAGCGGGAGAACGTCCTGCTGCTGCACGCGGGCGACGCGGTCCAGGGGGACCTCTATTTCCTCAAGTACGGCGGCAGGCCGGAGATGGAGTTCCTGGACCGGCTGGGGTTCGCGGCCATGACGCTCGGCAACCATGAATTCGACAAGGGGCCGGACTTCCTGGCGAACATGCTCGGGTACGCCAAACTGCCGGTGCTCAGCGCCAACATGGACGCGTCCGAGGTTCCGGCGCTGGCCTCGCGGGTCAAGCCGTACATCGTGGCCACGGTCGGCGGCGAAAAGATCGGCATCATCGGCCTGACCATCCGGGAGACCGGGGTCATCTCCGCTCCGGGCAAGGTGGCTTTTTCGGACGAGGCCCAGGCCGCCGACCTCTACGTGCGCGAGCTCCAGGCGCGGGGCGTGAACAAGATCGTGCTCCTGACCCACGTGGGGTTCGGGGTTGACAAAATGCTCGCGGCCAAGGTGCACGGGGTGGACGTTATCGTGGGCGGCCATTCCCACACCCTGCTCGGCGGCCCGGACGGCATCGGGGCCATGGGGCTGAACCCGGCGGCACCGTATCCCGCCGTGGTCAAGGGCGCGGACGGCGGCGACGTCTACGTGGTCACGGCCTGGAAATGGGGCAGGGTGCTCGGCCGCCTGGACCTGACCTTCGACGACGAGGGGCGCGTGACCCGCGCCGAATCCAGGCCCGAGCTGGTCCTGGGCGACACGTTCCGGCGCAAGGACGCGGGGGGCAGGAAGGTCGAGGTCCTGGGCGCGGACCGCGAAGCGCTGCTCGCGATGATCGACAACAATCCCGAAACCGCGGCGGCCGCCCCCGACGCCGGGGCCAGGAAATTTCTGGGACCGTTCGCCCAGGGCGTGGAGGCCATGCGTACCGAGGTCATCGGCAGGGCGGTCCTGCCCCTGCCGCACATCCGCGTGCCGGGCGTCACCGACTCCGGCGAGAGACTGCCCCACGGCAGCCTGCTCGCCCCCCTGGTCTGCCGCTCCATGCTCGACAAGCTCGGGGCTACCGGCAGCCCGGCGGACATCGCCCTGATGAACGGCGGCGGGGTGCGCATCTCCATTCCCGAGGGCGACATCACCGTGGGCACCGTGTTTTCCATGATGCCCTTCAACAACACCCTGTTCGTCCTGAAGCTGACCGGCAAGGAGGTGCGTACCGCCCTGGAGACCGGCGTGGCGCGCGGCGGCGGGGCGTTCCCCTACGTGGGCGGCCTGCGCTTTGCCGCGGACATGAACCAGCCCGAAGGCAGCCGGGTCCACGCCGTGGAGGTCCTGGGCCGCGAGGGGAGCTGGCAGTCCCTTGTCCCGCACCGCACCTACTCGGTGGTGACCAACTCCTACCTCGCCTCGGGCGGCGACGGGTACGAGGTCCTAAAAAGGGCCACGGACCGCTACGACACCGGGTTCGTGGACTCCCTGGTGTTTCTGGATTTCGTCAAGCGCAAGCGGACCCTCAGGCCGCTGCCCTCCACGGGAGTGACCTACATTCCGGGCCATTAAGCCAAGCGGGAGCAAAAGAGAAACGGGGGGGCGGGTCGACGCTCCCCCGTTTTTTTCGGGATGCTAGCAGGCCACCCACTCGCCCAGGTCGGCGCTGCGCCGCAGGGTCTCCAGGACGTGCATGTTGTCCAGGGCGTCCGTGAGCGGGGTGGGGACGTCCGTGTCGTCCAGGATGGCCCGGGCGAACAGCTCGGCCTGGAGCGCGTACTGGTCGCAGACGTCGAAGGTGATGGTCTCGATGCCGCCCGCGGCCCCCTTTTGCAGGAGGATGGAGCACGGCTCGTCCGGCGGGGCGTTGAACGGGATGAGGATCTCGATGCGCCCGTCGGTGCCGAAGATGTTCACCCGCTGGTAGTCGGCCAGCTGGGTGGAGCAGGTGAAGGCCGAGACCCTGCCGCCGAAGTCCATCATCCCGGAGAAGACCCGGTCCGTGCCGAACTCCGGGTCCACGTCCGCGAACCCGGCCACCCGGTCCGGTTCGGCACCGAACAGGAAGCGGGACAGGGAGATGTTGTAGCAGCCGATGTCCATGAGCCCGCCGCCGCCGATGTCCGCCATGTTGCGGATGTTGCCGGGGTCGGCGTTGAAATAGGAAAAGAACGACTGGATGGTGGTCATGCGCCCGATGGCCCCGGACAGGGCCAGCTCCCGCGCCCTGATCCACTGCGGATGGTGGCGGTACATGAACGCCTCCATGACCTTCAGCTCCGGGTGCGCTTCGGCGGCGTCCAGCAGGGTTTGGGCCTCGCCGGTGTCCAGGCCGATGGGCTTTTCACAGAGCACGTGCTTGCCCGCGTCCATGGCGGCCAGGGACCAGTGCACGTGCAGGTGGTTGGGCAGCGGGATGTACACGGCGTCGATGTCCGGGTCGGCCAGGAGCGCTTCGTAGCTCTCGAACGCCTTGGGTATGTTCAGCTCCTCGGCGGCCTTGCGGGCGCTCTGCGCGTTGCGCGAGGCAATGGCCGCGACCTCGCAGCCCGCAGCCCGCTGCATGGCCGGAATGACCTTGGTGCGGCCGATCTTGGCCGTGGAAAGAACGCCTATGCGAATCCTGTTCATGATCCCCCCTGGGGTTGACGGTGTCGGTTCCCGGCAAGTATAAACGGATTCCGACATCACGCAAGCGGTCCCCCGCGAGCGCCCCGACCAAGCCAACCAACCCGGAGAGAGAATGAGCGATTTCAGCAACGTGACCGTAGCCAGGAAGGCGAACGTCTATTTTGACGGCAAGGTAACCAGCCGGACCATCACCTTTGCCGACGGCGGCGTGAAGACGCTCGGCATCATGCTGCCCGGCGAATACGAGTTCGGCACGGCCAAGGCCGAACACATGGAGATCACCTCCGGCGAGCTGTCCGTGCAGCTGCCCGGCATCGACGAATGGGTCGCGGTGACCTCCGGCCAGACCTTCAATGTCCCGGCCAACGCCAAGTTCCGGCTCAAGGTCGCGACCGTCACCGATTACTGCTGTTCCTACCTGGACTAGGGGGCGGAATGTCCGATCAAGGCCAGCGCATCGAATTCGGCGACAGCGGCCCCTATCTCTTTCAGGAAATCGACGTCCAGCCCGAGGGCATGCTGCTGGAGGACCATGCGGTCTGCCTGCTCCGGTTCGAGGGGCTGTACCTGCCCGTGGCCCTGGCCGCCTGCGCGCCCATGGCCGAGGCCCTGACCCAGATGGAGCAGACCGCCATGGGGCCGGAGCGCGAGGGCATGATTCCCCTGGAGTTCGACCTCTCGGAAACCCTGGAGCTTCCCCTGCTGACCTCGGTGGCCGGAGAGAGCTTCCAGCACGGCGAGACCGTGTATCTCGACGTGTTCTTCGACCAGACGCGGGCGCGCCTGTGCTTTTCCATCCTCACCGCGGCGGCGGTGGGACAGATTCTATCCCAGCTTCCGAAACAGGAGTAGGACATGGCCGGAGGGCGGGGCTGCCGCAGGGGACTGAACGCGCTCGGCCGCATTGCGGCCGTGGTGGCGCTGGCCCTGTTGCTGGCGGTCCGCGCGGCTTCGGCCCTGGACGAGATCGTCCTGACCAGCGGCGACTGGCCGCCGTACTACTCCCCTGAACTGGCCTTCGGCGGGGCGGCCAACCAGGTGGTCGCCGAGAGCTTTGCCCTGGCCGGGATCCACGCCTCCTTCGTGTTCGTGCCGTGGCGCCGCGCCCTGGAGATGGCCCGCACGGGCAAGGCCCAGGGCTCGGCGGGCTGGATGCGCATGGCGGACCGCGAGCGCGATTTCCTGTTCAGCGACCCGCTCTTCGAGTCCGTCCGGGTCTTCTTCCACCGCAAGGACACCCCCTTCGACTGGTCCTGTCTCGACGACGTCAGGGACTTGCGGGTGGCCGTCACCTTGGGCAGCGCCGAGGAGTTCCAGCTGGAGGAAGTGCTGTCCAGGGGCGAGGGGAGGCTGGATATCGCCAAGGACTACGCCTCGGGCATGAAGAAGCTGCTCCTGGGCCGGGTGGATGTCTACGCCTGCAACCTGGCCGTGGGGCGGTTCGTCCTGGATCACCGGGTGGGGCCCGGCGCGTCCGCCATCATCCACCATCCCCGGCCGATCTTCTCCGAGACCAACCACCTTCTCCTGGACCGCAACCTGGTCGGCGCGGAGGAACTCATGGCCCGGTTCAACGAGGGGTTGCGGAAACTCCGTGAAAACGGCCGCTACGACGTCATTTTTCGGGATATCTCCGGCCCTCGCTGACCATCCGTTCCGTTTTTCCCCTTTTCACCCACAATTATGTGACGCCATGTTGACAAAAAGGCGGCGGTGTGAAATTTTCATGGGTGCACCGCAAACGTTTGCGGCAACGTTTGCGCCCCGCTTCGGAACCCATGGGATCACCTGGGGAAATCCTGTGCCGGGGCGATGTTTCGGGGGAGAAAATGCAGTTCGAGGATCATCCGCACAGGCGGTTCAACCAGCTCACCGGCGAGTGGGTCCTGGTCTCTCCGCACCGCACCAAGCGGCCCTGGCAGGGCCAGCAGGAGCAGCCGGACCGGGCGACCCTGCCCGCCTATGACAAGCAGTGCTATCTCTGCCCGGGCAACGGGCGCGCGGGCGGAGCGGTCAATCCCGACTATGCCGACACCTTTGTCTTCACCAACGATTTCGCCGCGCTGCTGCCCGAAGGGGCGGAGCAACCCCCGGCAACGGACAACCACTCCCTGCTGGTGGCCGAGCCCGAGACCGGCGTCTGCCGCGTGATCTGCTATTCCCCGCGCCACGACCTGACCCTGGCCCGGCTGGGCGCGGCCCAGGCCGCCAAGGTGGTGGACCTGTGGTGCGAGGAGTCCGTCTCCCTCGGCTCGCGCGCCGATATCGGCTACGTCCAGATCTTCGAGAACCGGGGCCAGGCCATGGGCTGCTCCAACCCGCACCCCCACGGCCAGATATGGGCCACCCGGTCCGTGCCCATGATCCCGGCCGCCGAGGACCGCCGCCAGCACGCGCACCGGGCCGAAAAGGGGACCTGCCTGCTGTGCGACTACCTGAGCCTGGAGCTGGCGCGCGGCGAGCGGATCGTCTTCGAGAACGACTCCTTCGCGGCCCTGGTCCCGTTCTGGGCCGTGTGGCCCTTCGAGACCATGATCCTGCCCAAGGCGCACCTGGCGGACGTCGCGGCCATGGACCCGGCCCAGCGGCGCGACCTGGCCGACGCCATGGTCCGGCTGAACATCCGCTACGACAATCTTTTCGAGACCTCGTTCCCGTATTCCATGGGCATCCACCAGGCCCCCTCGGACGGGGCGGACCATCCCCACTGGCATTTCCATCTCCATTACTACCCGCCGCTCCTGCGCTCGCGCACGGTCCGGAAATTCATGGTCGGCTACGAGATGATGGCCATGCCCCAGCGCGACCTGACCGCCGAGGCCGCCGCCGCGCGGCTGCGCGAACAGCCGGAGGTCCATTACATGGACCTGCCCGATGCCGGGGAGAACGCATGACCGACCTGCTGTCCGCGCACGTGCGGGGGCTGGAGGACGGCTCCCTGGACCCGACCCTGGCCGCGATGTACGGCCCGGAAGCGGTCCCGGCCCAGCGCGCCCGCTACCTCTCCCTGCTCGGCCGCATGGGCGACTGGCTGGGCCAAGGCGGGGCGACCCTGGTCGTGGCCCCCGGGCGCACCGAGCTGGGCGGCAACCACACGGACCACAACCTCGGCGTGGTCCTGGCCGCCGCCGTGCATTTCGACTGCCTGGCCACGGCCCGTCCCAACGGCGGGAACACGGTCCGGGTGCGCTCCAGGGGGTTCGACGGCGAGATCGTCGTGGACCTGGGGGACCTCGCCCCGCGCGCCGGGGAGGAAGGCAGTTCCACCGCCCTGGTGCGCGGCGTGGCTGCCGGGCTGGCCAAGCGCGGTCGGACCATCGGCGGGTTCGACGCCTGCGTGGACGGCGCGGTGCCCATGGGCGCGGGGCTGAGCTCCTCGGCGGCCTTCGAAGTCCTCATCGGGCGCGTGTTCAGCGAACTTTTCAATGACGGCGGGGTCACGCCCCTGGAGCTGGCCCTGACCGGGCGCGAGACCGAGAACGTCCATTTCGGCAAGCCGTGCGGGCTCATGGACCAGCTGTCCAGTGCGGCCCAGGGCATCCTGTCCATCGACTTCGCCGACCCGGCGGCCCCGGTGGCCACCGAGGTGGATTTCGATTTCGGGACCACCGGCTACCAACTGGCCGTGGTGGACACCGGCGGCAGCCACGCGGACCTGACCCCGGACTACGCGGCCATCCCCGAGGAGATGGGGCGGGCCGCCCGCGCCCTCGGGCAGGACCACGCGCGCGGGCTGACCGTGGACCAGGTCCTGGCCCACGCGGGCCGCGTGCGCGAGGCCGCCGGGGACCGGGGCGTGCTGCGGCTCATCCATTTCATTGAGGAAAGCGACCGCGCCGTGGAGCAGGCGCAGGTCCTGCGCGCGGGCGACATGGAGCGGTTCCTGAAGCTGGTGGCCCGGTCCGGCGACTCCTCCTGGCGGCTGCTCCAGAACTGCATCTCGGCCACGGACCCGCTGGACCAGCCCATCCCCCTGGCCCTGACCCTGACCGAGCGGTTCCTGTGCGGGCGCGGCGCGTGCCGCATCCAGGGCGGCGGGTTCGCCGGGACCATCCAGGCCTACGTGCCCAAGGAGCGGTTCGCGGCCTACACGGCGTTCATGGAGGACGTCTTCGGCCCGGGGGCGGTCATGCCGCTTCGGGTGCGCAAGCCCGGCTTCGAGCGCATCGGCCCCGGCGGGGAGGGGACCCGATGACCCCCTTCACCATCAAGGACCTGGCCCGCGAGCTGGGCGTGTCGCCGTCCACGGTGTCCCGCGCCCTGCGCGACCATCCGGACATCAGCCCGGCCACCAAGCGGCGCGTGACCGAGGCGGCGCAGAGGCACAACTACCACCCCAACCAGCTCGCCCAGTCCCTGCAGAAGAAGCGCAGCAACACCATCGGGGTCATCGTGCCGGAGATTCGACACCACTTTTTCTCCAACGTCATCAGCGGCATAGAAGAAGTCGCCTACGACAACGGCTACATCATCATGGTCTGCCAGTCCAACGAGACCCTGGCCCGCGAGATCATCAACGTCCAGGCCCTGGCTGCCAACCGCGTGGCCGGGCTGCTCATCGCCATCTCTTCGGAGACCACCCGGTACGAGCACCTCTCCGGGGTTATCCGCCAGAACGTGCCCCTGGTCCAGTTCGACCGCGTGGTCGAATCCCTGGACACCGGCAAGGTGGTGGTGGACGACTACGCGGCGGCCTACGGCGCGGTGGTCCACCTGATCGAATCCGGCTACCGGCGCATCGGCCACATGGCCGGGCAGGAGGGCATTTCCCTGAACCGCCACCGTTTCGAGGGGTACCGCGACGCCCTGGCCGACCACGGGCTGGTCCTGGAGGAGAAGTTCCACCTCCACGGCGGCTACCGCGAGGAGGACGGGCGCGACGGGGCCGAGCGCTACCTGTCCATGGACGAACTGCCCGAGGCGATCCTGGCCATCAACGACCCGGTGGCAGTGGGCCTGTATACCCGGTTCAAGGAGGCCGGGGTGCGCATCCCGGAGGACGTGGCCCTGGTCGGGTTCTCCGACACCCCGGAGGCCGCCCTTCTGGACCCGGCCCTGACAACGGTGTTCCAGCCCGCCCAGGAGATGGGCCGGGCCGCCGTCTCCCTGCTGCTCCGGCAGTTCGAGGAGGGGGCCGACTTTTCGCCCGCGCCCGTGACCCTGCCCACCGAACTGATGGTGCGCGGCACCTCCGCGCCGAGGAGGCGTCCATGAACGTGACTTCGATCCCCTTCGGCACGGGGCCGGGCAACGTCCCGGTGGAACTGTACACCCTGGTCAACGGGGAGCTGTCGGCCTCGGTGTGCACCTACGGCGGCGCGCTGGTGCGGCTGCTGGTCCCGGACCGGCACGGCGCGGCTGAAGACGTGGTCCTCGGGTACGAAACCCTGGACGGCTACCTGGCCGACCAATGCTATTTCGGCGCCCTGGTGGGGCGGGTCGCCAACCGTATCTCCGGGGCGCGGTTCACCCTGGACGGGCGCGAGTACGCCCTGGACCGGAACCACGGCGCGCACCACCTGCACGGCGGGGGCGGGGGTTTCCACGCCAAGGTCTGGGGGGCCGAACCGGGCGAGGGCGCGGACGGACCTTTCCTGACCCTGCGCTGCGAGAGCCCGGACGGGGACCAGGGATACCCCGGCAATGTGGCCGTGACCGCCGTCTACACCCTGTTGGCCGACGGGCTGCGGCTGGATCTGTCCGCCACAACGGACCGGCCCACGGTGGTCGGCCTGACCGGCCACGCCTATTTCAATTTTTCCGGACGGATGGATCGGGACTGCCTGGACCACGTCCTGACCATTCGGGGGCAACGCTATCTGGAAACGGACGCGGAGCTGATCCCCAACGGGAAACTGGCCGGGACAGCCGGGACCCCGCTCGACTTCTCCACGGCGCGCGGGGTGGGCGAGCGCATCGGCGAGCCGTCCGAACCGCTGGCGGCGGGCAAGGGGTACGACCACTGCTACGTGCTCGACGGACACGGCTTCCGTTCCGTGGCCACGGTGGAGGAGCCCGGCTCCGGGCGCTGCATGGAGCTCTTCACGGACCAGCCGTGCCTGCAGTTCTACTCCGGCAATTTCATTCCGGACGGGTTGCCCGGCAAGGGCGGAACGGTGTACGGTTGGAGGTCTGGATTGTGCCTGGAGCCGCAGGGGTTCGTGGATGCGCCCAACAACCCCGGGTTCCCCTCCCTGACCCTGGTCCCTGGCGACGAGTACCGGAACACTATTTTGTACAGGTTTTTCACCAAGTAGCGCCATCACGGCGCGGACAAGCAAAGAGACGGACAGTATGGCAAACGTGCAATTGAAGAAGGTGGTCAAGCGGTTCGGCGACGTGGAAGTGGTCCACGGCATCGACCTCGACATCCAAGACAACGAATTCATCGTCCTGGTCGGACCGTCGGGCTGCGGCAAGTCCACGGTGCTGCGCATGATCGCGGGGCTGGAGCCGATCAGCGGCGGCGAGGTGTACATCGGCGACCGGGTGGTCAACCAGGTTTCGCCCAAGGACCGCAACGTGGCCATGGTCTTCCAGAACTACGCCCTGTACCCGCACATGTCCGTGCGCGAGAACATGGGGTTCTCGCTCAAGATGCGCGGCGAGAGCCAGGACGACATCGCGGCCAAGGTGAACGACGCCGCACAGGTCCTGGAGTTGACCCCGTACCTGGACCGCAAGCCGAGCGAGCTGTCCGGCGGGCAGCGCCAGCGCGTGGCCATGGGCCGGGCCATCGTCCGCAACCCGGACGTCTTCCTGTTCGACGAGCCGCTGTCCAACCTGGATGCCCAGCTGCGGACCCAGATGCGCATGGAGCTGCGCAAGATGCACATGCGCTTCGCCACCACGACCATCTACGTGACTCACGACCAGATCGAGGCCATGACCCTGGCCGACCGCATCGTCATCCTCAAGGACGGGTACATCCAGCAGGTGGGCACGCCCATCGACGTCTTCGAGCGGCCCGCCAACGTGTTCGTGGCCAAGTTCATCGGCAACCCGCCCATGAACATCATGGAGGGGACCTTCCGCGTTGAGAACGGCGCGCGCTTCGTCCAGGCCGGGCCTTCCCGGCTGCCGGTGACCGACGGCGCGGCCCCGAACCTCAAGGACGGCGACCCGGTCCTGGCGGGCATCCGCCCGGACTCCATCAAGATGGGCGACCGCATCGCCAAGCTGCCCGAGGCGTGGCTCTGCCAGGGCGAGGTGGTGGTCTCCGAGATCCTCGGCGGCCACTCCCACCTCGAGATCGTGGTGGACGGCGAGCACAAGCTCATCGCCGAGGTCGAGGGGCGCGTGGTGGCCCATCCGGGCGAGATCGTGCCCATCGGCTTCGAGTTCAACCGCATGGTCCTGTTCGACCCCGAAACCACCGAGGCGATTTATTAAAATTTTGGTTTTGCAACTGTTTGAATGAATTGACGATTGATTAACTGAAGCTGTTGTTTGCAAACCCTAGGAGGTACGTATGAAGAATGCTTTTGCGAAATTGATGATCGTGTTTGCGGCCGCGCTGCTGATCGGCGCTCCGCAGGCCGTTCAGGCGAGCGACCTGAAGGGCGACCTGGAGATCTTCTCCTGGTGGGCCGGTGACGAAGGTCCGGCCCTGGCCGCGCTGATCGACATCTACAAGAAAGAAAATCCCGGCGTGAACGTCATCAACGCCACCGTTACCGGCGGCTCCGGCGTCAACGCCAAGGCCGTCCTGAAGACCCGCATGCTCGGCGGTGAGCCGCCGGATTCCTTCCAGGTCCACGCCGGCCAGGAGCTCATCGGCACCTGGGTCAAGGCCGACCGCATGGAAGACCTGACTCCCCTGTTCAAGGAAATGGGCTGGATGGAAGTCTTCCCCGAAGGGCTGATCAAGCTGATCGGCACCGACAAGGGCATCTGGTCCGTGCCGGTGAACATCCACCGCTCCAACGTGATGTGGTACGTTCCCGCCAATCTGAAGAAGTGGGGCGTCGAAGCTCCCAAGACCTGGGACGACTTCTTCGCCGCCGCCGACAAGCTGAAGGCCGCGGGCGTGACCCCGCTGGCCCTGGCCCAGAACTGGACCGCCAACCACCTGTGGGAATCCGTTGCCCTGGCCTCCATGGGCGCCGACAACTGGGACGCCCTGTGGGCGGGCAAGCTGCCCTTCGACTCCGCCGAGGGCGTCAAGGCCTGGGAACTGTTCGGCAAGGTCCTGCAGTACACCAATGCGGACGCCTCCTCCCTGTCCTGGCAGCAGGCCACCGACATGGTCCTGGACGGCCGCGCCGCCTTCAACATCATGGGTGACTGGGCCGCCGGTTACATGACCACCACCAAGAAGCTCGTGCCCGGCGAGGGCTACGGCTGGATCGCCTCTCCCGGCACCACCGGCGAGTTCATGTTCCTGGCCGACTCCTTCGGCCTGCCCAAGGGCGCCCCGCACCGCGACAACGCCATTGCCTGGCTGAAGGTCCTGGGCTCCAAGGAGGGCTCCGACACCTTCAACCCGCTCAAGGGCTCCATCTCCGCGCGCACCGACACCGACCTGTCCAAGTACAACGGCTACCTGCAGTCCGCCGCCGCCGACTTCGGCAAGGACCGCGTGGTCGGTTCCCTGGCTCACGGCGTCGCCGCCAACGAGACCTTCATGGGCGGTTTCGCCACCATCATGGAGATGTTCCTGAAGACCAAGAGCCCGGACGCCGCCGCCAAGGCCTGCGCCCAGCTCGCCAAGAAGTCCGGTATCTAACCGACGCTTAATCGCCGCGCGCCGCGCCGGGTTCATCCCCGGCGCGGCCCGGCCCCAACAAACGGATTTGCTTATGCGGGAAGCCTCGCGCGACAAATTGAAGGCGTTTCTGACGCTCCTGCCGTCCATGATCCTCATCGGCGTGTTCGTCTACGGGTTCATCGGCAACACCATCTGGACCTCCATGACCGACTGGGGCGGCATGGGCGCGCTGGCGCTCGAACCGGAAAAGAATTTCATCGGGCTGGAGAACTACATCGACCTGTTCACCGGGTTCCTGGGCGGCGGATTCCGCCAGGACCTGGTCAACGCGGTCTACTATTCCGTGCTGCTGCTGGCGGGCGCGGTGGGACTGGGCATGTTCATCGCCATCCTGCTCGACCAGAAGCCCCGGGGCGAGGACGTGCTGCGGACCATCTTCCTCTACCCCATGTCCCTGTCCTTCATCGTCTCCGGCACCATCTGGCGCTGGCTGCTCGCCCCCCAGGGCGGGGTCAACGTCCTGCCCACCTATTTCGGCTTCAAGCCCCTGACCTTCTCCTGGCTCTCGAGCCAGAGCGCAACCCTGGTCTTCAACTGGCAGGACCTCCTGCGCATCCTGATCTACATCGCCGCCTTCGTGCTCATCCTGGTCGGCCTGTTCCTGCTGCGCAAGGACCAGGGCAGGGCCATCAAGCGGTGGCTCGTCCCCGGCATCCTGCTGGGCGCCTTTGTCTGGCTCTTCGGCGGGATCATCCCCGACGCCCTGTTCATGGAGGAGGAGCACGGCTTCAACCTGGCCACGCTGGGCATCATCATGGCCACCATCTGGCAGTATTCGGGCTACACCATGGCCCTGTACCTGGCCGGGTTCAACGGCATCTCCCAGGACCTGCGCGACGCGGCCATGCTCGACGGCGCGTCCCAGTTCGGCTACTACCGGTTCGTGGCCATCCCCATGCTCAAGCCGATCACCATCTCGGCGGTCATCATCCTGTCCCATATCTCGCTCAAGATGTTCGACCTGATCTTCGCCATGACCGGCCCGGACAACGCCGAGACCGGCCATCCGGCCCTGACCATGTACCTGACCACCTTCCGGGCCAATGATTTCGCCAGGGGCGCGGCCATCGCCATCGTCCTGTTCCTGATCGCGGCCATGTTCATCGTGCCCTACCTCGTGGGCCAATACCGGCAGAGAGGGAGACGCTAGGATGACCACCCGCAAGATTACCCCGGGCAGCGTGCTGCTCTATGCAACGCTTGTCGTGCTGGCGCTGTTCTTCCTCATGCCCGCCTACATGGCGGCCGTGACCGCGCTCAAGATGCCCGCCGACATCAGCCTGCCCACGGCATGGGAATGGCCCGACGTCGTCAACTGGGCCAGCTTCTCCGAGGCCATCGGCCTGCTCAGGCCCAACTTCATCAACTCCATCATCCTGACGCTCTGCGCCACGGCTGGCTCCACCATCCTGGGGTCCCTCAACGGCTACGTCTTCTCCAAGTGGAAGTTCAAGGGCTCGGACGTGGTCTTCACCCTGTTCCTGTTCGGCATGTTCATCCCGTACCAGGTCATCCTGATCCCGCTGTTCCAGACCCTGCGGTCCATGCACCTGTACGGCGGCCTGCCGGGCCTGATCCTGGCGCACATCGTCTACGGGCTGCCCATCACCTCGCTCATCTTCCGCAACTTCTACGCCCAGATTCCCACCGCGCTCATCGAGTCCGCGCGCCTGGACGGGGCCGGTTTCTTCTCCATCTACCTGCGCATCGTGTTCCCGCTGTCCATCCCCGGATTCGTGGTCACGTCCCTGTGGCAGTTCACCCAGATCTGGAACGAGTTCCTCTGGGGCATCTGCCTCACCCGGCACGCGGACAACCCCATCACCGTGGGGCTGGCCCAGCTCGCCGGCGGCCAGGCGGTCTCCTGGAACCTGCCCATGGCGGGTTCCATCATGGCGGCAATGCCGGTTTTGGCGATCTATATCTTCCTCGGAAGATACTTCATTCGCGGGCTGCTGGCTGGCTCCGTCAAGGAGTAGGTCACCGGGCGGGAGGCGGCTTTCGATAGCGGGCCATCCGCACATTTTTTCCGGGGGCTTTCATCCTCACGTAGACGGCTACGCTGCGGTGAAAGCCCCCGGAAGAAAATGCACGGCTGACCCACTCTCGAAAGCCTATTCCGAGCGCGGGGGAAGAGCCGCTGTCGGATGGCTGTGCCATCCGATTCGCTCCAAAGAGGGAGGCTTGTTCTTTTTTATGTGCCGAAAGAGCCGCTGTTTGGGGGTGCGCCCCAAAGGCGCTCCAATTCCAGAAAGACCTTGAAGCCTCCGGTCCTGCCACGGACCGGAGGCTTTTTCATGCAAACCGCCCCGCCGAAGGCGGCGACAAGGAGTTTTGGAGGGAGAGAGGGGATGGGGGCCAGGGGGAAGGGGAGAGGGGGAACCCTTTGCAAAGGGTTCCCCCTCTCCCCTTCCCCCGGCCGCCGGAGGCATCAAAAAAAAACCCCGGACCCAGGTCCGGGGGTTTTGTATCCGTTCGAATGGTGGTTACTTGCGGTCTTCTTCGTCAGAGCGTTCGTCCTTGCTCTCCGAGACGTTTTCGTCCCACAGCCCGCAGCTGTGATCGATGCAGGAGAGGCACGGTCCGGGATAATCCATGTTCGGCATGGTCGCCTCCTTGATAGTTGTCTTCGCTCACCGGCCACGGAGCGGCCGGTTCTAGTTACAAATGAACATGCGTGATAAATAAGCACCCATGCCGGGTTGGCAAGGGGGAGGCGGTGAAAAAAAAAGGAGGTTTGTTGCCGGTTAGGCCTGCTTGCTGCAATATTTCAGGAACTTCTGGGCTTCAATGAATCCGGGATTGAGGGCCAGGGCGGCTTCGAGACTGCCCACGCACAGTTCGTTCTGGCCCTTTTCAAAGTACACGCGGGCCAGGTTGAAGTAGACGTTCTCGTCGGAATCGACGATCTCCAACGACTTCTCGTAGTAGCGGATGGATTCGTCGTAGTGGCCGTTCTTGCGCAGGGAGATGCCGAACTGGTTGAACTTCTGGCGGTATTCGTAGGTGAATGCCTCGTCCAGGCCGAGCAGGGTGTCGAGCACCGTCTTGAGCTTCTCGAAATCCTTCTGCTGGGAATAGACCTCGCCCAGGCCGTAGTTGGCGTCGATGTTCTTGTCGTCGATCATCAGCGCCTTGATGAACTGCCGTTCGGCCTCGTTCAGGTCGCCGGACGCGAACGCCTCCTGGCCCATGAGGATTTTCCGCTTCAGGGTCTCCAGCGCCGGGACGGTATGGATGCGGTAGTAGGAGGGCTCCGGGGTGTATTGCCGCAGGAAATTCATCTCGGTGAGCACGCTGCGCACGCCCGAGGGGACGTGGTGGGCGTTCAGGGGCTGGACCTCGAATTCCTTCTGGGAGAGCTGGCGGGCATACCAGTAGGTGACGTTGTCGTGCTTGGATGTCGTTCCGCCGGTGCCGATGTCGGAATCGAGCTGGAGGGAGTACACGCCGAGGATGGCCGGAAAGTTGTCCACTTCAGGAGCTCCTGTTCTAGAGATATCCACTTTAGACACTGTTTTAATAGAGGATAAGGGACATGCTGGCACAAATCAATACCAATTCTCACATTGCATCCGATGCCGGACAGGAAAAAGCCCCCTGTGCGGGGGCTTTTCGTGGAGGGTATGCTGCAATGCGATCAGTCGCACGGCTTCCAGGGTTCGTTGACCTTCCGGTCGTAGCCCCGCAGGGGGATGGAATCGGGCAGCAGCGACGCCACCAGCGGAGTGAACGGCTCGTAGTTGTAGAGCACGGCGACCTCGGCCAGTTGGCAGGGCGCGCCCGCGTCGTTGTCGATGCCGTCGCCCGTGGCCGACAGGTCGGGCCAGGAGCGGACGGAGATGATCACCTTGGCCGGGTCCAGGGTGGTCAGCCCGGCCTGGGTGGTGTTGATGATGTCCGCGAGCCGGGTGCCGGTCTCCGCCCCGCGGCCCGTGGCCGCGTAGTGGGCGCCCCTCTGGGCCGCCTTCTGCACGGTGACCCAGGCGTAGACGGCGTTGCCGCCTTCGATGACGCCCATGGCCAGGATGAACAGGATGGGCAGGACCAGGGCCGTTTCCACGGCGGCCAGGCCGCGACGGGAGTTCTTGCGGTTGTTGCGCATGGTCGTAACCTCCCTAGAGCAGGCGCCAGCCGAGCTGCTTGCCGATCTGCTTGAAGACGTCGGGGATGTCGTCCACGCGCGGGGCATCGAAGTAATGGTCGTCGGTGCCTTCCTTGCTGGACGCGATGGTCTTCATCAGGTTGATGTCGGTATTGTCCGAGTAGCCGAACCGGATGGCGAAGATCTCGATGCCCGCGTCCTTGGCCAGCTGGGCCTCGTTGAGCATGTCCTGGTTCAGCACGCCGTTGTCGTCGCAGTGGGCCGTTTTCACGCCCATGCCGTAGTAGGCGTTGGTCCAGTAGTTGTTGGGCCGGTAGTAGGCGCGGTAGGTGCCGCCGCACTCGCCGTCCTCGGTGTCGCCGTCGGTGAGTACGATCATGATCTTGCGGAAGTCCTTCTTGTCGCCGCCCTGGGTGTAGGGGGCCTCGGGGGTCAGGATGTGGCGGCCCCACTTGATGCCTTCGGAGATGACCGTGCCCGAGGCCGCGCCCGTGGCGGTCTGGGTGTTGATGGAGCTGATGATCTGTTCCTTGTCCTGGCTCAGCGGCAGGGAAACGGGCAGGTCGGAGCAGGTGTCGAGGCTGATGGAGCTGCGGTAGTAGTAGGGCAGGGCGTAGTATTCGTCCATGAAGTCCTCGTGTATGCCCCGGTTCAGGGTGCCGTCCGCGTTCTGGCATCCCTCCTCGTACCCTTCGGCGCCCGCGTCGATGCGGACCTTGCCTCGGAAGGCGACCATGCCGACCTTGGTGTCGGGGGTGGCTCCGTCAGGGATGAGCAGGTCGGTCAGTTCGATGGAGGCCTGCTTGACCATGGTAATGGGCGTGCCCTTCATGGAACCGGAGTTGTCCACCACGAAGACCACTTCGAGCTTGTTGAAACCCGCCGTGGCGCTGGCCTGGACCACCTTGTCGGCTATGCCCAGGACCTCCATGAGGATCATCTTCACTTCGGCCTGGGCCGTGACCTTCACGCTGCGGATCTCGGTTCCGGCGGACACGGAGGTGACCACGGCGGATTCCATGTTGTTTTCGACCATGAGGCGCACGGCCTGGTCGACCACGCCCTTGGACAGGTCGGGGTCGTAGGGCAGCTCCAGGCTGCCCGCCAGCGCGCCCGCGTCCACCGCGGCCTGGAGCCGGGTGTGGGTCAGGTACATGTTGCCCATGTCCACGGCGATGCCCGCCACCCCCAGCAGAATGGGGAGCAGCAGGGCCATGACGGCACTGGTCGCGCCTTGACGCGCCTTACGGAAGCGGCATGGTTGTCTGCGCGACGAACCGCAGGGGTTCGTCTTCTTCGTCGCCGAACAACCGCTGACCGTTCTGCGATCCAAACATCTGGTAAACATAGGAAACCTCTACTGTGACGGTTTTTGCCACGGGGTCGGTGGTCACGTTGGTGGACAGGGCTTCGGGGTCGAGGTCCACGACGAGGGCCGCCACAAGGCCTTCCACGTCCGCGGTTTCGCCTTCCATGAGCACGTGGCGCGCGCCTTCGCGGCTGGCCTCGACCAGGGAGGAATAGGTGTGCATGGCGCTGCCGCCCTCCACCAGAAGCAACCCCAGGAATGCCACCACGGGAAGCAGCAACGCGAACTCGATGGCGGCGAGGCCCTGGCGTCTATCTCTCTTTCTCATTCCCGTACTCCTTGAATCCAGAAATTGTACCGGCCGGAAGCCGGGTAACCTCACAGAAGCATTGTGCGTGCCAAAGCAGAATCTTTGCGCATCAATCAGTGTGTACCAGTATGTATTAATTGTATTAAAAGTTTTGTGACCAAGAGCGGCAAAGAAGCGTATTCGGATTGGCGGGCTCATTTGTCTATTTTTTGTGGATATGCCTCTTCGAATCCTGTAGGGTTCCTTCACGCGGGACAAACACCATCAGGGAGCAAACCTGTGGCTGAAAAAATTCTTGTGGTCGACGACGATCGCGCCTTCCAGGGCATGCTGGTCGAGGCGTTGGCCGACAAGGGATACGAAGTGGATACGGCACCTTCCGCCGAGGAAGGCATCAAGAAGGCCGGAGCCGCGGAGTTCGACCTCATCCTCCACGACATCCAGCTGCCCGGCATGTCCGGGCTGGAGGCGTTGCGCCACCTGGCGGACGTGGCCCCCGGCGTGGACGTCATCGTCATGACCGGCTACGCCTCCAAGGATTCCGGCGTCACGGCCATGCAGCAGGGCGCCTACGACTATTTCGAGAAGCCGTTCTCCCTGCGCGAGATGGAAGTGGTGGTCCGGCGGGCCCTGGAAAAGCGCCGCCTCCAGCAGGAGCTGGCCGACCTGAAGCGGCGCGGCGGGTCCAGCCCCCTGCACAACATCATCGGCCAAAGCGCGCCCATGATGGCGGTCAAGGAGCGCATCGCCCGCGTGGCCGAGCTCAACGCCGACGTCCTGATCATGGGCGAGACCGGCACCGGCAAGGAGCTGGTGGCGGACACCATCCACGCCCTGAGCTCCCGGGCCAAGGCCCCGTTCGTCAAGATCAACTGCGCGGCCATCCCCGAGAACCTCATCGAGTCCGAGTTGTTCGGCCACGAGAAGGGGGCCTTCACCGGGGCCACGAGCATGAAGCAGGGCAAGTTCGAACTGGCCAAGTCCGGCTCCCTGATGCTCGACGAGATCGGCGACATGCCGCTGCACCTCCAACCCAAGCTGCTGCGCGCCGTGGAGCAGAAGCAGGCCGAGCGCGTGGGCGGGGCCAAGCCCATCCTGTACGACGTGCGGATCATCGCGGCCACCAACCAGGAGCTGGAGGAGCGCGTCCGGGAGGGCGAGTTTCGCAGCGATCTATACTATAGACTGAACGTGGCCACCCTGATCCTGCCGCCCCTGCGCGACCGCAAGTCCGACCTGCCGCAGCTGGCCGAGTTTTTCCTGGACCGGGCCAACCGCCGCCTCGGCACGGACATCGCCGGGGTCTCGTCCGAGGCCATGGAGATATTCTTCAACTACGACTGGCCGGGCAACGTCCGCCAGTTCGCCAACGCGGTGGAGCGCGCGGCCATCTTCTGCACCTCCGCCATGATCACCCCGGCCGAGGTGGATCAGGCGTTCTCCAACGCCCGGCCCGTGGCCGACTCCCCCCTGTTCCTGCCCACGGGAGAGGGCGTGCCCCTGAAACAGGCGCTCATCGACTACGAGAAAGCGCTCATCGAGAGCGCCCTGCGCGCCTGCGGCGGAACCCAGACCGAGGCCGCCTCGGCCCTGGGCGTGTCCGCCAAGAACCTCTGGAACAAGCTCAAAAAGCACAATATCGACCCGGCATCGTTCAAGAAATAGGTGGAGGCCCCCTCCGCTCCCGGCACCGCTCCCGGCTCGGCCCGTTGTCCGTGTCCACGTTTTGTGGTGTCCCCTGGCGGGCTCCCCGTCGTCCAACCCCGTTTTTTCCTCCCTTTTTACGTTGAAATCCCCTCGCCCCGGCTGGGCTTCACAATAGTCTAGTATTTGTGGATTGGCGTAACAGCTCGTTTTTATAGAGGTTGTTTCGCGATAAAACAGGGCCGCCATGCGCCTCAAGTCCACTAATTATAGATTATACCGTTCTGGCACTAGCCATGGAACGAGGGGTTGATGCGTGTTCGAATTTTTATCTTCAATATTTATGGGTAGTTGTGAGCATAAATTTCCCCCTGGCACAGGCTGTGGCACGCGGGTTGCTCTATGGTGGGCGTGGCTGGTGCTGAAAGGCACACGAAAGTTAAAAACAGAAATTTACCAAACCAAGGAGAACGATGATGAACAAGCTGATGAACCTCATCCGTGACGAAGAAGGCGCGACCGCTATCGAATACGGCCTGATCGCCGCCCTGATCGCCGCCGGTATCGTGGGTGCCACCACCGCCCTCGGCGAGCAGGTTGTGTCCACTTTCGACTTCATCACCGGGCAGATGCAGGAAGCCGCCAATACCGCCAGCGGCACCGGCGACACCGGTACTACTGATCCCGCTCTGTAGGAGTGGGTGACAAGCTAACCGTTTAACGGAAGCAGCCAGAGCAGCCGAACCGGGGCTTTCGGGATGGTCCCGTAAGCCCCGGTTTTGTCTCCGGGGGAAAGCGGAGGCGACAAGCGGCTCGACTGGCAAATCGGGGGAACCATGGAAATTCTCGTCACCGTCGCGATCGGCGTAGCGCTCATAGTCGCGTCCATTACCGACATACGCAGCCAGCGCATCTACAACTGGCTGACCTTCCCGCTGATCCTGGCGGGGTTCGCCACCCACACCGTGTTCGGCGGCATGGCCGGGCTGAAGTTCGCCGCAGGCGGCTTCGCCCTGGGCTTCGTGGCCATGGCCATTCCCTATTTCTTCGGGGCCATGGGGGCCGGAGACGTCAAGCTCATGGCCGGCGTCGGCGCATGGCTCGGCGTGGAGGCCACCTTCGTCGCCTTCCTGTTCACCTGCATCGCGGGCGGCGTCTACTGCATCGTCGTTCTGGTCCGAGACCCCTCCCTGTTCATGCGCGCCATGCGGAACATCTGGAACACCCTGTATGTCCTGGTGGCCACCCGCAAGATGAATTTCGCTCCGACAAGCTCCGGCCAGGCCCTGCCGAGACTCTGCTACGGCGTGGCAATCGCGGTCGGCACTGCCGCCGCCATGGCCCTTTCCGCCCTGCAAACCGGTTCCATCTACGCCGGGTATTAAGGAGGACATGACATGAGCAAGTCCAAGAGAGCATTGATACAGCTGGGGTTGGCCCTGGTGCTGGCCACGGTTGCCGGCGTGGTGATTTTCCGTTGGACCAGCGGCGTGCGCCAGACGGCCCCCGCAGCCATCGCCCAGGTGTCCACCGTGGCCGTCGTGGTCGCCAAGGACCCGGTCCGCCACGGCATGAAGCTGACCGCTGACATGCTGGAAGTCCGCAACTTCACCGCCGACTCCCGGCCTGCCGACTCCTTCGGCAAGGTCGAGGATCTGGCCGGCCGCGTCCTCAACCAGGACGTGGGGGCCAACGAGGCCATAACCCGGCTGAAGCTGGCCGACGAGTCCGTCATGGGCGGCGGCGTTTCCGCCATGATCGAGCCCGGCAAGCGGGCCATGGCCGTCAAGGGTAACGTGATCATGGGGCTGTCCGGTTTCGTCCGTCCCGGCGACAGGGTGGATGTCATCGTGTCCATGACCGTGGGCAGGGACGACAAGCCGGTCACCAAGCTGGTCCTGGAACGGATCAAGGTGTTGGCCACCGGCACCGAGCTGCAGCCGCCCACCAAGGAAGGGATGACCGCTTCGGTGGACGTCTACACCCTGGAGCTGACCCCCGAGGAGTCCGAGCGCCTGGCCCTGGCCGCCTCGCGCGGGACCCTGCATTTCGCCCTGCGCAACGAGCAGGACGAGGAGGGCGTGCTGACCCTGGGTTCGGACATCCCCAAGGCGTTGGCCGCGCTCCGGCCCAAGATGCCCGCCAAGAATTACAAGCCCGTCACCCGGATCGAAGTGATCAGCGGCACCGCCCGCTCCACGGTGAAGTTCTAGGAGGCCGTCATGATGCGCATCACCGCCATAACCGCCATCCTCGTTCTTCTGGCCTGCGTCCCGGCCCTCGCCGGTCCCCAGACCACCGAATCCGAGGTCGTGGCCATGGTCCTGAACAAGTCCACGATCATCGACACGGACGTCAAGGTGACGCGCGTGTCCCTGGCCTCCGAGGGGCTGGTGGACATGGTCCTCATCTCCCCCCGGCAGATCTACCTGACCGCCAAGGCGCTGGGCTCCACGTCCCTGACCCTGTGGTCCGGCGCGGAAGTGGCCAAGGTCTACGACCTGGTCGTGGCCCCGGACGTGACCCGGCTGAAGCGGCTGATCCATGAGACCATGCCCGGCGAAAAGGAAATCCGCGTCCTGTCCTCCGGTTCGGCCATCACCCTGGCGGGCAGCGTGTCCAGCTCCGAGCACCTGAGCCGGGCGCTGGTCCTGGCCAAGGCCGAGGCGGGCGGCAACGTGGTCAACCTGTTGAACGTGGACGGCATCCACCAGGTCATGCTGGAAGTCCGGGTGGCCGAGATGTCCCGGTCCGTGACCAAGCAGCTGGGTTTCAACTTCGCGGCCATCGGTTCCAACTTTTCCATCTTTTCGCTGATCAACAGCCTCGCCTCCTACAACCCCGACGACGGCTACCTGGTGGCGGGCGACAAGGTCAACATAATGGGCTCGTACACCAACGGCTCCTACGGCCTCTTCGGGATGCTCAACGCCCTCAAGGCCAACGGGCTGGTCCGCATGCTGGCCGAGCCGAACCTGACCTGCGTGTCCGGCGAGTCCGCCGAGTTCCTGGTGGGCGGCGAAGTGCCCATCCCCATGCCCGGCTCCCTGGGAACCGTGGGCATCGACTACAAGCCCTTCGGCATCGGGCTGAAGTTCACGGCCACGGTCCTGTCCTCCGGGCGGATCAACCTCCAGGTGAACCCCGAGGTCTCCGAGCTGGACTACTCCCGCTCGGTGCCCGTTTCCGGATACGAAGTGCCGACCATCTCCACCCGGCGCGCCAGCACCGTGGTCGAGTTGGCGGACGGGCAGTCCTTCATGATCGCCGGGCTGATCAGCGACACCCTGCGCGAGAATTCCAGCAAGGTCCCGGGCCTGGGCGAAATCCCCATGCTCGGCAACCTGTTCAGCTCCAAGGACTTCGCCTCCAACAAGACCGAGCTGGTGGTCCTGGTCACCGCCCACCTGGCCAAGCCCGTGGACATGGCCGCCCAGACCCTGCCCACGGACGGGTTCAAGGAACCGGACGACAAGGAATTTTATCTCTTCGGCCTGCTTGAGGGGCAGAAGGACGAACCCACCGAGACCGCTTCCAACGGCACCGGCGGCGAACAGGGCGCGGTGATCCGCCCCGAATCGGGATTCGACGGCGAATTCGGCCACTCGTGGTCCAACTGACGGCAAACGAAAGGGAGAACGACATGCAGAACATTCTGATCTACGTCGCCATGGTGGCGATCATGCTCCAGGCCGGATGCGGCACCATGTTCGAGAGCGAACGCACCTCCGCTCCCTTCGGCGCCTCGGTGCGCATGGCCGTGGCCAGCCAGACCGTCAACCCCGAGGCCGGGACCGACGCCCCGGTGGTGGGCATTGACGGCAGGTACGCCGATGCGGTGGTCAAGCGGTACCAGGCCGGTCCCGCCGAGTCCAAGGGCTCCAAGGGGTCGTCCCAGAAGTCGACCGTGATCACCGAGACCAAGTAGGCCAGGGGAAAAGGCCGAGTAAGGGAATGCAGCCGCCCCGCGGGGAAGGCGGATGGTCAAGGACCGCCGCTGTCGGGGCAAAGCAAAGGAATACGGGGAAAGAACCATGAATACCAGAATCATACCCATATCGCTGGCGATCAGCGACAAGAAGCAGCGGGAGCGCCTCGTGGAGATGATCGCGGCCAATCCCATGGCCCGCCTCGTGGACGACGACGCCGAGGAGATGGGCGTCCTGATCTACGAACCGGGCGAGTCCGTGGACGAGGACATGCCGCACATCATCCACGCCCTGGAATCCGGGCAGGCCGAGGACGTCTACCTGGCAGGCAACGTGTCCGACCCGGAGGTCCTCATCCGCGCCATGCGCAGCGGCATCCGCGAATATCTCAAGTTCCCCCTGGAGGAGAACGACTTCCGAGCCTCCCTGCTGCGCACGGCCATGCGTTCCAGCCTGGAATCGGACGAGGGCGAGAAGGGCAAGCTGTTCACGGTGCTCGGCTGCAAGTCCGGGCAGGGAACCACCTCCCTGGCCGTGAACCTGGCCTGCGCGCTCAACGCACGCCAGCCCGGCCGCACCGTGCTGCTCGACCTGCGCACCCCCATGGGCGAGGTCCCGTATTTCCTGGACCTCAAGCACGAATACACCTGGGGCGACCTGGTGGCCGACATCACCCGCCTCGACGCCACCTACCTCCAGAGCGTCATCGCCGAGCACGAGTCCGGCCTGCACGTCCTGCCCGGACCGGCCCACGCCGAACGGCCCGACAACCACACCCTGCTGATGATCCTCGAGCAGCTCCGGTCCAGCTACGACTACGTGGTGGTGGATACCTCCACCCCGGTTGAGGACGACCTGCCCAAGGAGATCGAGCTGGCCGACTCCATGCTCGTGACCCTGCAGCTCTCCCTGCCGTGCCTGGCCCGCGTGTCCCGGCTGGCCGACTCCATCGGCTCCCAGGACCCGGACGCCAACCGGCGCATGCGGCTGGTGGCCAACCGCGTGGCCCGCAACGGCTCCATCGGCGTGCCCGAGGCCGCCGAGGTCCTGAACCGGGCCATCACCTGGTCCGTGCCGGACGACGGCGAGACCGTGCTCTCGGCCATCAACCAGGGCACGCCCCTGGTCCTCGCCTTCCCCAAGTCGCCCTCGGCCAAGGCCGTGCAGGCCATCGCCAACGAGCTGGCCCCCCGGCCCCGAAAGGCCCGCAAGGGGTTCTCCCTGCCGTTCGGCTCCCTGTTCCGCAAGAAGGGCAAGGGTTCCGACGCCAATGACAGCCTTGCAGGAGCGACCTTATGAACCTCGCGGAACGACTGAACAGGAACGCGGCCAAGCGCGCCGCCACCACCGGCGCCGTTGCGGCCGCCCCCAAGGCGAAGGCCCAGCCCAAGGCCTCCAAGGTCGAGGCCGCCGAGCATTATTTCGACATCAAGACCCGCATCCACGACCGGCTCATCGACATGATCGACCTCTCGATCCTGGACTCCCTGTCCGAGACCGAGACCCGCGCCGAGATCGCCAAGGTCACCGAGGGGCTGCTGTGGGGCGAGTTCCGCAACGCGCCCCTGAACCTGGCCGAGCGCAAGCGGATGCTGGCCGAGATCCAGGATGAGGTCATCGGCCTCGGCCCCCTGGAGCCCTACGTCCAGGACCCCACGGTCAACGATATCCTGGTCAACGGCTACAAGCAGATCTACGTGGAGCGGTCCGGCAAGCTGGAGCTGACCCCGGCGCGCTTCAAGGACGACGACCACCTGCGCAAGATCATCGACCGCATCGTTTCCCTGGTGGGACGGCGCATCGACGAATCCCAGCCGCTGTGCGACGCCCGCCTGCTGGACGGCTCGCGCGTCAACGCGGTCATCCCGCCGCTGGCCATCGACGGCCCGTCGCTCTCCATCCGCAAGTTTTCCAAGGACCCGCTGGAAGTGGCCGACCTCATCGGCTTCAACTCCCTGACCCCGGAGATGGCCCTGCTCATGAAGGGCATCGTCCAGACCCAGCTCAACGTGCTCATCTCCGGCGGCACCGGCTCCGGCAAGACGACCCTGCTCAACTGCCTGTCGCGCAATGTACCCGAGGACGAGCGCATCGTGACCATCGAGGACGCGGCGGAGCTGCAGCTCAAGCAGGAGCACGTGGTCCGGCTGGAGACCCGCCCGGCCAACATCGAGGGACGCGGCGAGATCACCATGCGCGACCTGGTCAAGAACTGCCTGCGCATGCGGCCCGACCGGATCATCGTCGGCGAGGTCCGTTCCGCCGAGGCCCTGGACATGCTCCAGGCCATGAACACCGGTCACGACGGCTCCCTGACCACCATCCACGCCAACACCCCCCGCGACGCCCTGATGCGTCTGGAGACCATGATCTCCATGGCCGGGCTGAATCTCAACCCGCTGTCCATGAAGCGCTACATCTCCTCGGCCATCGACGTCATCATCCAGGCCACCCGGCTGGTGGACGGCTCGCGCAAGGTCATCTCCATCCAGGAAGTGACCGGCATGGAAGGGGAGATGATCACCATGCAGGAGATCTTCGCCTTCGAGCAGATCGGCTTGAGCGCCGAGGGCAAGGTGGAGGGATACTTCACCTCCCGGGGCATCCGCCCCAAGTTCGCGGAAAAGCTCGAACGCATGGGTTTCCCGTTCCCGCCGGACATGTTCCGCGTCACCCCCAGGCCCGCGCCCGCGAGGAAGGAGTAAGCCATGTCCATGACACTGATCATCGTCGGCGTCGCCGTGCTCGCGGTCTTCCTGCTGGTCATGGCCGTGGGCTCGTTCATGCAGTCCGGTTCCGACCGGGCCCAGCGCCGCGTCAAGGACCGGCTCCGCGCCCTGGCCATGACCGGCATCGACGACAACGCCGTGGACCTGGTCCTGCGCGAAACCACCTTGAGCGACGTGCCCATGTTCAACCGGCTGCTGGAGCGCATGCAGTGGTCCAGGAATTTCAACCGCCTCCTGTACCAGGCCGACGCCAAGGGGTCGGCGGGCACCTATCTGCTGGTCTGCGCCCTGCTGGCGGTCATCGGTTTCTATGCCGGGACCTTCTCCGACCGGCTCTGGGTCTCCCTGTGCTCGGCCGCGTTGCTCGGCTACCTGCCCGTGGGCGTGCTCCGGTCCAGGAAGCGCAAGCGCATGGACCGGTTCCAGAAGCAGCTGCCCGAGGCGCTCGACCTCATGGCCCGCGCCCTCAAGGCCGGACACACCTTCGGCGGCGGCATGCGCATGGTGGCGGACGAGTTCGAGAGTCCCATCGGTCCCGAGTTCGGCAAGACGCTGGACGAGATCAACTACGGCCTGGACGTGGACCGCGCCCTGACCAACCTCCAGGGCAGGGTGGACTGCCCGGACCTGAAGTTCTTCGTGGTCTCGGTGAACATCCAGCGCGAGACCGGCGGCAACCTGGCCGAGATCATCGCCAAGATCGCCGGGCTGGTGCGCGAGCGGTTCGCCCTGTACGGCAAGATCCGGGTCCTGTCCGCCGAGGGGCGCGTGTCCGCCTACATCCTCATTGCCCTCCCGTTCCTGATCACCGGCATCCTCTACGCGGTCAACGCCGATTACATCAGCCTGCTGTGGACCCGCGAGCTGGGGCAGAACATGGTCTGGGCGGCGGCGTTTTCCATGGTCTTCGGCGCGCTCATCATCCGCAAGATCATCACGATCAAGGTCTAGGAGGACGGCAATGAGCGATCAGTTGATACCCCTGTTCACGGCCTTCGTCGGTTTCGTCTCCGTGCTCCTGGCGGGCTACGGCCTCCTGGGCTACCTGAGCGGCGCCAGCGAGTCGGCCCGGCTCAAGGAGCGGGTCTCCGGCACCACGGTCAAGCGCAGCGACGCCCTGACCGCGCCCATCGGCTCCGCCCTGTCCGGCGTGGTGGACTTCTTCGGCAGGCTGGGGACCAAGATCGGCCCCACCGAGTCCGCCGAGATCGACAAGGGCCGCATGCGGCTGGTCCAGGCCGGACTGCGCAAGCCCGATTCTCACAAGATTTTCCAGGGCGTGAAGGGGGTCTTGGCCGTGGCGCTGGCGGGCGGATTCCTGCTCTACCGCTTCCTGCTCTCCCCGGACATGACCATGACGATGACCGGCTTCGGCACGGTCCTGATGGCCACCCTCGGCGTCTACGCCCCCGAGTACTGGCTGACCAAGAAGGTCAACAAGCGCAAGCTGACCGTGTCCGACGAGCTGCCCGACGCGCTCGATCTGCTGGTGGTCTGCGTGGAGTCCGGCATGGGGCTGGATCAGGCCGTGGACCGGGTCTGCCACGAGATGCGCAGGTCCGGGCCGATCATCAGTTCCGAGTTCAAGCTGCTGACCCTGGAGCTGCGCGCGGGCAAGTCCCGCGTGGAGGCCCTGCGCTCCCTGGCGGCCAGAGTGGGCCTGGACGACCTGAACAGCCTGACTTCCCTGCTCATCCAGGCCGACGCCTTCGGCATCAGCGTCGGCCGGACCCTGCGCGTCTACTCGGACGCCATGCGCGTCAAGCGCTCCCAGCGCGCCGAGGAAAAGGCCGCAAAGATGCCGGTGCTGCTGCTTCTTCCCCTCGTGGCGTTCATCCTTCCCGCCCTGTTCGTGGCCATCCTCGGCCCGGCGGTAATCATGAGCATGGACATGTTCATCAAGATGAACAGCCGGTAGACCGGAACAGCCAAGGAGAATTGAAATGATGAAGAATCTTTTGATCGCAACGATCGCCATCGCCGCGCTGGCCCTGACCGGGTGCGTGAACAAGTCCTACGACGACAAGACGTTCAACGAATTCGCCTACGGCGAAGAGACCCCCGGCGTGAAGCTGACCAGCGCGCAACACGAGCAGGTGGGCGACGGCTACGTGCGCCGCAACAAGCCCGAGATGGCGCTGATGCATTTCAACAAGGCCATCGAGGTCGACAAGACCAACCTCGACGCGCGGGTCAAGCGCGGCGACCTGCTGGTCTCCCAGGGGCTGGACGAACAGGCCCTGGCCGAATTCAACCGGGTCCTGGAAGTCGATCCCGACCACGCCATCGCCAACGAGGCGGCGGGCTGCGTCTACTTCCGGGCCGGGCTGTTCACCGAGGCCCAAGCGCACCTGAACAAGGCCGTGGCCCTCAATCCGCTGCTCTGGAAGGCGCACAACTTCCTGGGCATCATCCACGACCGCGCCGGGGAGTACGACGAGGCGGCCACGGAATTTTCCGCTGCGCTGGAGCTGCACCAGGGCAACGGCGTGGACGAAATCTACAACAACCTGGGCGTGGTCCAGATCGCCCGCAAGGACTACGGCGAGGCCGTGGAGACCTTCCGCCTGGCGCTCAAGTCCGGCGGGGTTTCGGCCCGCACCTACAACAACCTCGGCCTGGCCCTGGCCCGCCTGGGCCGTCTGGACGAGGCCCTGGAATCCTTCAAGTACGCCGGCGGCGAGGCCAAGGCCAACAACAACCTGGGCTACGTGCTGCTGACCGAGAACCGGCCCGCCCAGGCCGTCCCGTACTTCGAGGCGGCCATCGAGCTGTCGCCCAGCTACTACGTGAAGGCAGCCGACAACCTGAAGCGCGCCCGCCTTGCGGCCCGTTTCCAGCAGAACACCATCCAAACCAGCGGTTCCACCCCGAACCCTCTGCTTCGTCCGTCTTTCCCCGACGCGAAGCAGAACCCCGGCGAGCCTGCGGCATCTCCCGCGTCCGCAGGCTCGCCTACCCCTTCCCCCGACGTGGTCAAGGCGTCGCTGGAGAAGCCGGGTTCCGGGGATGAAGTCATATCCCTCCCGAAGACCTACGGCCTGCACGTCAGCTCCTGGCGTGACCACGAGAGCGCCTTCGCCCACTGCGAAACGCTGCGCAAGCAGGGTTTCGAGACCTGGATCAACCAGGTCGACCTGGGCGAGAAGGGCGTCTGGTACCGGGTCCTGGTCGGCAGGTTCGCCACCATCGACGAGGCCAAGGCCGAGCGGCCCGACGTGCTGGCCGTACTGAACCTCGATTCCGCCCCGGTCTTCCAGCGCGTGGACCCCAGGGACGCGGCGGTCGCTCAACTCTAACCTGCACCGAGAACGTCTTGAAAGGCACCGGCCCACACGATACCCCGGAAAGGCAGTCCACCCCTGCCTCTTCCGGGGTGTCCGCGTTACGGCCCGCCCTTTCCTTTTTCGGGGGATTTCAGTATCTTTCCCACGGCAGCGCCACGCCCGGCCCGGGCCTGAACCAAACGGGGAGTCCGTTCTTGCCGACCGAAGCCAGCAAACGCTTTCGCGTCCTCGCCGTGGACCACGACGAGCCGATGCTCACCCTCTACCGCGACATCCTCTGCTTCGAGAGCGAGGAGCCTTCCGCGCTGGAGGCGCTGTTCAGCGACGACGCCCGCCTGCCCTCCCGGGAGGAGATCGACGAGGACGCCACCCGGCCGGTCTTCGAGGTCGTCCCGGCCAGGGACCGCAAGTCCGCGGTCCGGGTCATGGAGAAGGCGCTCTCGGCTGGGGAGCCGTTCGCCATCGTGCTCATCGACGTCCACCTCTCGGCCCTGGGGACCGCCTTCGAGGGCGTGGAACTGGCCGAAGAGCTGCGCGCCCGCGACCCGGACGTGGAGATCGTGCTCCTGTCCGCGCGCCACAACGTGCCCCTCAAGGAAATCAACAAGCGCGTCCGGCCTCCGGAAAAGCTGCTCTTCCTCCAGAAGCCGTTCCGCTCGCCGGAGCTCAAGCAGCTGGCCACCTCGCTCGGCTCCAAGTGGGACGTGGAGAACCGCCTCCGGGACCTGAACGAGACCCTGGCCTTCAAGGTCGAGGCGCGGACCAGCGAGCTGAACGCGGCCAACCGGCGGCTCCGGCTGGACATCGCCAAGCGCGCCGCCGTGCTGCGCGAGCTGCAGGCCAGCGAGCAGCGCTACCGCCTGCTTTTCGAAAAGAACATCACCGGCAACTTCGCGGCGGACAGCGACGGCCTGATCCTCGATTGCAACGTGGCCTTCGCCGACATGTTCGACTTCATTTCGCCCCAGGACGCCCACGGGTCCAACATCTTCGAGCTGTGGGACAAGGCGGGCGGGACCGAATCCCTGCGCGACCTGCTGGCCCAGTCCGGGCGGCTGTCAGGCCATGAGGTGGTCTTTCTGCGCGGCCCGCTGCGCCGCCACCTGGTGGTCAGCTGCGACGTGGTCACCGACGACGAGGGCAAGGTGGAGGAGCTGCGCGGCTACCTCTACGACATCTCGGAGTCCAAGCGGCTGGAGGAGCAGTTGCGCCAGTCCCAGAAAATGGAGGCGCTCGGCACCCTGGCGGGCGGCATCGCCCACGACTTCAACAACATCCTGGGCGTCATCCTGGGATACGCCGAGATCATCGAGTCGGGCGCGGAGCCGGATTCCGGCCTGGACCGGCGCATCGGCGAGATCTCCCGCGCCGGTCGGCGGGCGCGCGACCTGGTCACCCAGATCCTGAATTTCTCGCGCCAGGGGCCGCAGGAGCGCCACGCCATGACCCTGACCCCGCTGGTCAAGGAGGCCCTCAAGCTGCTGCGTTCCAGCGTGCCCACCAACGTGGAGATCATCTCGCGCATGGAGACCGACCGGGACCAGGTCATGGCCGACGCCACCCAGATGCACCAGATCCTGCTCAACCTCTGCGGCAACGCCTCCCACGCCATGCAGGAGACGGGCGGGACCATGACCGTGACCCTGGCCGACGTGCGCGGCGACGACCCGGTGCTGCCGCCCGACGACCTGGGCAAGCCCGAGCGGTTCGTGCGCCTCACCGTGTCCGACACCGGGCCGGGCGTGGACCCGGAGGTGGCCGAGCGGGTCTTCGACCCCTTCTTCACCACCAAGAAGCAGGGCGAGGGAACCGGCATGGGACTGGCCATGGTCCACGGCATCGTCAAGCGCCACGACGGCTACGTAGTCCTGGACAACCGCCCGGGCCGGGGCGCGGCCTTCCACGTCTTCCTGCCCAAGAGCTCGGCCATGGAGCGGCGCGAGACCGACGTGCCCGCCGACCTGGTCTTCCGCGAGGGGCGCATCCTGTTCGTGGACGACGAGAAGCCGCTCACCGACATCGGCCGCGAGATGCTCGAATCCTGCGGCTTCGAGGTGGTCACCCGCACGTCCAGCGTCGAGGCCCTGGAGGCGTTCCGCTTCAAGCCGCGCGACTTCGACCTGATCATCACCGACCAGTCCATGCCCAACATGACCGGCATGGAGTTCGCCCGCGAAGTGCTCAAGATCCGGCCCGAAATCCCGATCATCCTGTGCACCGGGTTCTCGGACGCCGTGTCCTATGACCGGCTGCGCGACGTGGGCATCGGCGACTTCATCATGAAGCCGATCCTCAAGCACGACCTCATGGGGTCCATCAGCAGGCTGCTGGCCAAGAGCTGACCCCCGACGAAAAACCGGTCACCGTCACACAACGGCCTCGCTCCCGCCGCGCCTCCGCAATGCGCGCGCCTTTCCCCGCGTGCTATCCTCCCGCGGACGGCCTGTACGCCGTCCGAACCCAGAAACCGCTTTCGGAGGAAACAATGCGTTGTAAAACCTTGATTATTGCCGCCCTGGCCTGCCTGCTGGCGGGCGCGTCCGGGGCCATGGCCGGGGAGAACATCCAGGTGGGGCCTCGTCCCTATTACCTGGTCGAAAACATGGACGACGGCCCGCTCAAGGAGTCCCTTGAGATGTGCGCCGACAAGCCGCTCAAGCGGACCGCCTTCTCCATCGGCCATCGGGGCGCGCCCATGCAGTTCCCGGAACACACCCGCGAGAGCTACGAGGCCGCGGCGCGCATGGGCGCGGGCGTGCTGGAATGCGACGTGGCCTTCACCAAGGACCGCGTGCTGGTCTGCCGCCACTCCCAGTGCGACCTGGCGACCACCACCGACATCCTGTCCATCCCGGAGCTGGCCGCCAAGTGCTCCAAGCCGTTCACCCCGGCCAGGCTGGACCCGGCCACGGGCAAGGTCCTGGAGCCGGCCACGGCCATGTGCTGCACCAGCGACCTGACCGTGGAGGAGTTCAAGCGCCTCAAGGGCAAGATGGACGCCTCCAACCCGGCGGCGACCACCCCGGAGGAGTTTCTGGGCGGCACCCCGTCCTGGCGCACCGACCTGTACACCGCCACGGGCACCCTGGTGACCCACAAGGAATCCATCGAGCTGTTCAAGAAGCTCGGCGTGAAGATGACTCCCGAGCTGAAGACCCCGAGCGTGGACATGCCCTTTGACGGCGACTACACCCAGGAGAAGTACGCCCGGCAGATGATCGACGAGTACAAGCAGGCGGGCGTGGACCCGTCCATGGTCTATGCCCAGTCCTTCCGCCTGGACGACGTGCTCTACTGGCTGAAGAGCGAGCCCGCCTTCGGCGAGCAGGCCGTGTTCCTGGACGAGGACGGGGTCGGCGAGTTCCATCAGGACAAGCCCGCCACCTGGTCCCCGACCCCGGCGGAGCTGAAGGCCAAGGGCGTCCGGATCGTGGCCCCGGCCCTGTGGATGCTGGTCACGGTCAAGGACGGGAAGATCGTGCCTTCCGCCTACGCCGAGGCCATCAAGGCCGAGGGGATGAAGATCATCACCTGGTCCCTGGAACGGTCCGGCCTGCTGACCGACGGCGGCGGCTGGTACTACCAGTCGATCAAGGACGTGGTCCGCAAGCCCGGCGACACCTACACCCTGGTGGACGTCCTGGCCCAACAGGTGGGCGTCATCGGCATCTTCAGCGACTGGCCCGGCACCGTGACCTACTACGCCAACTGCAAGGGGCTCTGAGCGGCTGTTGAAAAACGGCGATCTGCGGCGTTCAGTGAATTGTTGGCGAGTCCATGAGCCGTACAAGATCTTATGACGTTGTTGTGCTCAAAAACTTCAAGTTCTCGCGTACAGGGAGTACGCTTGGACCTTGAACTGTATTCGCGCCTTGCCTCTCGCCATTATTGAACAGCCTTGAAGTTCGGCGTTTTCAACAGTCCGCCAACCACCGGCCAAAACGAAAGCCGGGACCGGATGCATCCGGTCCCGGCTCTTTCGCGGGCCGTGCGGGCCGCGCTAGGACCGGTCCACGTAGTAGGTGATCCTGGTCCTGGGGGAAAGATATTCGAGCGTCTCCGGGGGAAGCTGCGCCAGCCGGATGGACTTCTCCACCCGCAGGTCCGGCTCGTCCGCCAGGTCCACGATGAGCGCCTCCTTCTTGGGTACCTCCGGATCGTGGAGCATGACGCTCGGATTGAGCTGGTTCTTGGGGTTCACCGCCATGACCATGCCCACGTCGCCGTTGGACAGCTCCACCACCGTGCCGGGCGGGTACACGCCCACCACCGTGCCGGGCGGGTACACGCCCAGGCAGCGGATGAACAGGGCGAGCAGCTCCACGTCGAAGAGATGCTTCTGCTGGCCGAACATGTAGGACAGGGCCAGGTAGGGCGTCAGGGACTCCATGGGGTCCGCGTGGTTGCAGTGGTTGTCGTAGGCGTCGGCCACGGCCACGATGCGCGCCAGCCGGTCGATGGTCTCGCCCTTCAGCCCGCCCGGAACGCCGGAGCCGTCCATCCGCTCGTGGTGCTGGGCCAGGATGCGGGCCACTCCGTCGGGGAACCCTTTCAGCCCGGCGATAATCTCCGCGCCCAGGGCCGGATGCTCGTCCAGGAGGTTTTGTTCGGGCCGGGTCAACTCGCCGCGCTTCTTGAGCAGCTTCTTGGGCAACCGCTCCTTGCCGATGTCGTGGAACAGCGCGCCCAGGGCGAGGACGGTCATCTCCGCCTCGTCCAGCCGGGCCTCCTTGCCCACGATCATGGACAACACGGCCACGTTCATGGGGTGGGAGTAGGCGGACTCGCCCTTGTCCACCACGTTCATCAAATGCAGGGTGGATTCGCGGTCGTCCAGGAAGAGGGCGGCCAGCCGGGCGACGAACCCGACGGCGTGTCCGACGCCCTCGGTCCTGCCCGCGGCCACGTCCCTGTAGATGTCGTTGAAGGTCTTGATGCAGGCGTTGAAGCGCTTCTCGCACAGGGCGATCTGGTCCTTCTTCTCCCGCAGCCGCCGGGTGCGCTCGCGCTTGACCTCCCAGAGGTGGTCTATGACCTCCTGGGACAGCTGCTTGCGGGGCTCGGGCCGTTTGGCCTCGGTCCGCTTCTCCGGCGCGGCAGGGAGCACGTCCGACTTCTCCGGGATGCACATCACATGCGTGATGCCCAGGCTCTTGATGAGGGCTATCTGGTCGAAGTCCCGGACCTTGAAATTGCTGAAAAGAAAGGGATGCTCGAACCAACTGGTCTTTTCCAGCCGGATGAAGACGCCCGGACGGAGTTGGTCCACCGGGATGCGGTACTCTGGCATGTCTCTTTCCACCATGATGGCTCCATATACCGTATCAATGGCGATCCGACAATAGGAAGTACCCGATTGATAGTTTCAAACACCTGATTAATAAAGAATTCATTGTATTATTTCCCTTCTCGGAGAAAAAAGTCCGCAATCTCCAGCCTGTGCGGTGTCCGGCCCGGATTCCATTCCCGGGGGCCGTTGCCAAGAACGGGAAAATGGTTTACCTCTGAAGGAGGAAATCCTTGTTTTCCACATTGTTTCATCTCGGAAACATTGAATTTTAAGGCGGTGTGCAATGGTTTCGAAGCGATCGCGCCCAGGAAATAGAACCGGCGTCGGGATGTTCATCCTGATCCTGTTCCTGGTGGCCGTCAGCGGGGTGGTCTATTTCCAGACCGATCTGCTCCGGATGGTCGAAAAGGAGCCGGGATTGTCCGGCCTGGTATCGGTGCGGGGGGGCGTGTCCCTGGAGCAGCTCAAGCTGACCGCGGGCGAGATCGGGATCATCAACAGCGCCGTGGACCGTTACCGCGACACCTTTACCGGGGTGAAGCTGGTGGTCGATTCCGTGGGCCGCATCGACCACGTCGAGCCGGGCACCGTCCTGGTCATGGCCGTGGAGCTCCAGACCTCCGGCGAGCTCGTGGTCAAGTCGTGGAGCCGCAAGCTGCCGCGCAGCAAGCTCGTGGCCCAGCTGACCTCCTACATGGCCAAGGCCGCCGACGAGTACAACGAGTTCAAGCGGTTCCCCGACGTGAAGCAGAATTTCAAGACGCTCTACATCTAGCTTTTCCCAACCCCGACCCATGACGGACCCCGGCAACAGCCGGGGTCTTTTTTTGTGTCCGCGACCGGGCTAGTTCTCCATGTCCTGGAGGAGAATGTCCAAGGCGTTGATGGAGATGCGGATTTCGAGAAAGGAGTAGAGCATCGAGACGGTCAGGAAGAGGAGGCTGAGGCCGAAGAGGATCTGCCCGGCGAGCATGAATTCCTGGAAGATGCAGACCATGGAGAAGATGCAGGCGAGCATGGACATGACGCCGTACCCCTGCATGTGGCGGATCATGTGAACCCGCTTGCGCAGGTTTTCGATCTGGGCGCGGATCGCCTTGTCCCTGGACTCCCGGTAGATGTCGTGCAGGGTGCGGATGCGCGCCGCCAGGGACAGGAACCGGTTGGTAAAGGCGAGCATGAACAGCGATATGGCCGGGAACAGCAGGGCCGGGGTGGTCACGGTCATCTCCATGACGGTCTTCCTTTTCGGCGGACCGGCGGAACCGGCGCGCCAGGGCTGAGATTGGTCGAGGCGGGACCGCCCGCCGGACGCGGGCATGGGCCCGTCCGGGGAAATCCCTACCCGATGACCGGCCGGAAGTAAATCGGCGTCCCCCGGGGAACGTGCAACAGCGATCGGTCGGCAAGTCGGGATGGTCGCGCTCCCGGCCCGAAGGCAGCGAAAGGCCGCCGAGTGCCGCTGCCGATCCTTTTCCGGCCCGGTTCCGGGTCAGCTCTCCACCTGCTCCAATTCGGCCCCGGCCTTGTCGCGGGCCGCGAAGCGGTCGTCGCTGCGGTGCGTGGCCGCGTTTCCCGATTTTCCCTCGAACCAGCCGACCCGGTCGGCGGGCCAGACGTCGAAGTCCGGGACGTAGGGCTTGATGTCGATGACCGGCGTGCCGTCGAGCACGTCCACGTTGTCCAGGAACAGGCTCTCGCCCGCCACGCCGTGGAGCTCCATGACCGACAGGCCGATGGGGTTGGGCCGCTTGGGCGAGCGGGTGGCGAAGATGCCGTGGGGACGTTTGTCCAGGAAGGGAAGCACGGTCAGGTCCTGGCCTTGGATCTCGTGCAGGTGATAGAGGACGATGAGGTGGGAGAAGCCCGCGATGTCGCGCAGCCCCTCGACGAATTCGGGCAGGACGCGGATCACGCCCTGGCAGCCGCGCGCGCCCGAGGGCTGGATGGGCATGCCCTCCACGTTCTTGTGCGGGGTGTGGAAATAGCCGATGGGTTGGTAATGAATGTACATGTGTCTACCTTTGATGTGGTTCAGTCCCTATAGGCAGGAACCGTGCCACAATCAAAAGTACGCAATTCCGGCAGGTTGGACCGGGCGATAACAAATGGTCCCCCCGACAATCCTACAAAAGTGCAGTCGTCACCTACAAAAGTGTAGGAAACGGGCCTACCGGGGTTCGAGGCGGATGAGCTTGCCGTCGCCCTCGTCGGTGAGCACGTAGACCAGCCCGTCCGGCCCCTGGCGGATGTCGCGCACGCGGTCCCCCATGGGGATGTCGCGCTCGCCGGTGGGGGTGCCGTCCCTGTCCAGCTCGATGAGCCGGATGGTCTCGCTGCGCAGCCCGCCCGCCAGCAGGTCGCCCTTCCAGCCGGGGAAGGCGTCGCCCGTGTAGACCAGCAGCCCGGAGGGCGCGAACCGCCATTCCCAGACCACCGTCGGGTCGGCCATGCCCGGCAGGGAGTGGTGGTCGGCCACGTCCATGGGCAGGGTGTATTCGCGGCTGTAGGAGGCCACGGGCCAGCCGTAGTTGGCCCCGGCCTGGATGCGGTTGATCTCGTCGCCGCCGCGCGCGCCGTGCTCGCTGGCCCACAGGGTGCGGCGCAGCGGGTCCCAGGCCAGCCCCTGGATGTTGCGGTGGCCCATGGTATGCATCCCGGGAGCCGCATCGCCGTCAAAGGCCGGGGGCGCGACCGGGGTGCCGTCGTCGTTCAGCCGGACCAGCTTGCCCAAATGGGCGGACCGGACCTGGGCCATGTCGCGGGAGAGCACGCCGTTGACCCGCTTGGGCGGGTTGCCGCCGTCGCCCACCGAGAGCACCAGGGTCCCGTCGGGAAGCCAGGCCATGCGCGAGCCGAAGTGCTGGCCGCCGGTCTTGTCCGGCGCGGACCGGAACAGGGTCTCGGCCGGGCCGAACGCGCGTCCGTCGAAGGTCGCCCGCACCAGGGCGGTGTGGTTGGCGTCCTCGGTCCCTTCGGCGATGGTCATGTAGACCAGCCGGTTTTCGGCGAAGTCGGGGTGCAGGCTGATGTCGAGCAGCCCGCCCTGGCCCGTGACCAGGACCCGGGGCGCGCCCGTCACATCGGTCGCCTTGCCGTCGCGGTAGAGGGTCACCCGGCCCGGCCGCTCGGTGATCAGCAGCCCGCCGTCCGGGAGCCAGGCCATGGACCACGGGTGGTCGAGGCCGGAGAGCAGGGTGGTCCGGCGGACCGGTGCCTCCGGGACCTCCTCGGGCGAAAAATAGGGCTCGGCAAAGGCCTGGGCCCCGGTCAGGGCAAAGGCGAAACACAACAGCAGGCTCAGGGCGGGGTAGAGTATACGCATGGGCATCTCCTTGGTCGAGGTTCAGGCCCGGCCAGGGACCGTTTCGTCCACCATACCCCATATTCGGCCCGAAGGACAGGCGACGAATCGCCTGCGCCGCTCAAATCCGTTCGCAGAGGGAGCAACCCGCCGGTTTTCTTGCCCGAAGGCCGGTATCCGGGCTACTCCCCCAGCTCCCGCTTCATGCGCTCGAACTCCTCCTTGTCGATCTCGCCCTTGGCGTATCGCCGCTTCAGGATGGCCAGCGGGGTCTCCTCCCTGCCGCCGTCGCCCCTCCTGAGGGCCAGGACGACGAAGACGACGAGGACCCCCAGGATGAGGATCATGGAAAAGCCGCCGAAGGGGGAATACATCATGTGCCCGTCCCATCCGGACGGGCCGCCCCCTCCGGCCTGGGCCGCGGGCAGAAATCGCATCCAATTGATCATGTCGGCTCCTTTGGCTGTGCCGGTCTACTGCATCATGCCCCGGTTCCCGCCGTAGGGCTGGCCGCCGTAGGGCTGGCCGCCGGGATACTGCCGGTCACCGCCGGGATACCACTGGCCGCCCTGGTGCCACTGGCCCCCGCCCATCATCATGTTCATCATGTTGCCCATCATCATGTCCATCATGCCGCCGCCCATCATGCCGCCGTGCATCATGCCCATGCCGTAGTAGGACAACCCCTTTTCGCGCATGTCCACCAGCATATCCACCTGGAGCGCGTAGCACTGCGAAAGGAGCGCGCCGACCTCGTCGGCCAGCTGCTTCACCTGCTTGCGGTCGACCTTTTCCTGGGCCAGGAGACCGTTGAGCTGGGCGCGTTTGGACCACATCTTGTCCGCCAGCCGGGAGAGGTCCCCCTGGTATTTGTCGAAGATCTCCTGGTACGCCTTCTGCTGTTCGGGCGAGGCCTGATAGTTGTTCCACATGCCGTGATGGCCTGGCCCGCCCGGACCGCCGCCGGGACCCATCATCTGGCCGAAGGCCACGGTGGAGAAAAGCAGCAGCGCGGCAAGGCTCGAAACGATAATTCGCGTATTCATCATACGTCCTCCCTTGGTTGAAGATACCGCTACCGTATCACAATATGGAGATGAACGGAGTATAATCTTCGACGGCGATCGCTCGAGCCGGGCGGTCGGGCTGACGGCCCGCCGCCGGTCCACGCGCGCCCCGGAAAATCCGGATGTTTGTTTTGAAGCCCGCTTTGGGGTATGCTTGGCGGTGATTCCCGCCCCGGACGAACGGGGCGGACCCAAACGAAACGGGAGAACCATGACGGCATTTTTCGCATTGTGGCACGAAGCGGCGATGACCACCCTCGGCTTGTTCTGGATGGCGTTCTGGGCCTTCGGGCTCGGCTATCTCATCAGCTCCATGATCCAGGTTTTCGTGACGCGCAGCCGGATGAAGCGGGGCATGGGGCCGTGGACCTCTTCTGGGGCTCTTTTCTTGCTTATCACGCGGCTGGTTGACCCATTTTGTGGATCTGGCCAGTCCGCTGCCACCGCCGGCGTTCCTCATGCTGTTGCTCCGGGCCTCTGCGTGCGCGAGCTCAGCCCGTTTTTGGGGCGCAAGCATGGGGGACGCCTCCGCCCGCAGCGTGGGCCTGGCCACCTTCTTCGGCTTCATCTCCAGCTCGTGCAGCTTCGCGGCCCTGTCCACCACGCGATCCCTCTTTGCCAAGGGGCCGGGCTGGTGCCCGCCCTGGCCTTCATGCTGTCCTCCACCAACCTGGTCGTGGAGCTCGGCATCATCATCGGGGTGTTTCTGTCCTGGCAGTTCGTGGTCGGCGAATATGCGGGCGGAATCCTCCTGGTCCTCATCATGTGGGCCGTGGTCCGGGTCACCCTTCCCAAGGGATTGGAGAACCGGGCGCGGGAACACGCCCGGGAACAGACCGGCGACGAGGACGAGGACGGGGAGCAGGACTGGCGAAGGCTCATCAGCTCCCGCGAGGGATGGCGCCGGGTGGCCCACCGCTATGTCATGGAGTGGAACATGGTCTGGAAGGACGTGACCATCGGTTTTACCGTGGCCGGAATCATCTCGGCCTTTGTCCCCAGGGCGTTCTTCCAGGCGCTGTTCATCAGCTCCGATGCCGCCGATCCCGCCTTCTGGCAGGTCCTGGCCCAGGCCGTGGTCGGCCCGGTGGCCGCCTTCTTCACGTTCATCGGCTCCATGGGCAACATCCCGCTGGCGGCGGTGCTCTTCAGCAACGGGGTCAGCTTCGCCGGTGTCATGGCCTTCATCTTCAGCGACCTGGTGGTCTTCCCCGTGCTGCGGATCCAGGCCCGATACTACGGCTGGAAGATGGCCCTCTATCTCCTCGGCGTGCTGCTGTTCATCCTCGTGACCACGGCGGTCATCCTGCACTACGGCTTCGCCGCCCTGGACCTGCTGCCCTCCGGGGAGACGGCCCACGCCCTGACGGACCAGACCTTCTTCGCGGTGGACTATACCCTGGCCCTCAACCTGCTGTTCATCGCCCTGACCGTGGCCTTCCTGGCGTGGAAGCAGCGGACAAGCCACGCCATGTCGCACGGCTCGGCCTCTCTCGGCGAGCGGCTCCTGTTCTGGCTGTCCATGACGGCCTACGCCTGGCTCGCCGCCGGGCTCGCGCTGCCCGCCGTGCTCTGACCCCTGCCTTCGTTGCGCCATGAAAAAGCCGCTCCCGGCTGACTCCCCCGATGGGGAGGCCGGAAGCGGCTGTTTTATTCAGCCTTGGTGATCGGGCCGTTGTGGGCGAGTAATAAAGTTGTTAACTAAAGCAACACATATCCCCTGTGTTTCGGTTGTATCTGAGCCAGAAATTTTAATAAAGTTTTTTAATTCGCGAAGAGACTCCAGTTCGGAAATTTGCTTTTTTGAGTAATAAAGTTTTTAATTAAAGAGGTTGGACGACCAGCTCCCATGAGAGGCTATGTTCGGGGCCAAATCTGCTTGGCCAGGTCATATAGGGCTGCGCCACGCTTTATAATATCTTTTTCGCTCCAGTCTTGAGTGGTATGAAGAAATCGACTCAAATTCAAAACAGTATGTTTTAATATTTCGTCTTTTTTCCTTTTGAAAGGGCCATTTGAAACGGCTGGATTTAATGAGCTTGTAAGAAATGTAAGATTACCAAAGCTATGCTTCAATACGTCTCGCAAATTTCTCGCTTTAAGAATTTCCTCAGCCGTTTTTCCTGTTTCATCAATAGGCCAGTGTTCCTCCCAACTACCAGGCAAGAAGTGCTCGACGGTTAATGAGTCATAGTTAAGATCATACGATTCAGTCTTTGGCAGCTGAAGAGCTTTGTCTAATTCTGCCAGCACCAATCGTAGCCTGGGCCGTGTAATATTCGTGAAAATTGAACTCGCAAGCCAAGAGGTACGAAATTCCTCATCGTCAGGCCAACGGCCTGTATCTTTTGTTTTCCCTTTGAAAAAAGTAGCAATTGTATCAGCATCGCAATTATTTTCATTTTTAAGAGTCGTTAATAATTCTAGGAACAAATTGTTATAGTTCTTTGTTGTAAGCCTGCACACCATACGGCGAATCAGAAAAGACTCAAGCACCTCCAGAATAGCTTTCAACTCCTTTTCACGTTCAGGCTTCCCGTCAAGAGAGCTATAAATCCAAAGTAGACATGGATATAAGGTAGAAGTGTCCAGTGTCCTTAGTTTGTGAAAGAAAAGCCCCTCCTGGGTTTTAAGGTCATGGGCTTCAAGAAATGCTTTGAAATGTTTTGAATATTTATTAAATGATTTTAGGAGGTCAATCGCACCTTGCTGTGATTGCTCTGCATATTTGCGGAATTCTTTAAATAGATTGCTAGCAGCAACTTCTTTAGATTGCGCCATTACTAAGTAGTGCTGGAGAAACAACTCAAGTGCAGGCCGATTCAATCGACCTTGTTTGAATTCCTTCCTCCACAATCCATTCTCAAAATCGAACGAACGCCAGTAGTTTTCATATACTGTTTCAGGGTCATGACCATTTTCATCTGCCAGTTTTTTAAATAGATAGTTTTTTACTAAATCGCTAGGTAGCAATGGTGTCCCACGAGCATTCATTGTCTCAAAAATCGTTTGAGCATCATCTTGTTGATCCATATCGATAACAACAATTCGGATTTTTTCAGCAAGGATACGATAAAGCCTTTCAAGCCAAGCGTACCCCTCTTCTCCCTTTTCAGCGACCCAGTCATCCATCATCCTGTAGAAATAGCGATATGCATCAGCAATTGTGCCCTGAATTCCAGATGATTGGAGTTGCAGGTGTGCAGGTGCCCCAGCAGTCATAACAGCTTCATAGGCCTTCCGATCAAGATTTGTTGGCCATAACTTGAACCTATGAAATGATCCTTCAAACTCACGGCTTGTGTTGAAGATCAGTTTTTCAACATCATCAACAATGAACTGCTCAGGAAAGCGTTTTTTGCAAACGTCATACAGCGTAACCAAAAGTACTTGGACAGTGGTGAGTCGCTGCTGACCATCAATTATTGCCCTCGCCCCAGGAGCACCTGTTTGAGACTCAAGTTGTTCCAGAACAACTGCGCCCATAAAATATGGCAACACGCTTTGTAGCTCAGAGGCAGGATCGCTGAGTTGGGCAAGGTCAGACCAAAGCAACTCCCACTGCTCCTTTTCACTCCAGACATAAGGACGCTGGAACAACGGGGCTCTGTATTGAACTGTATGACTAAAAATCAGACTTAAAGACAATGCGTTGGCTTCCATTAGTAATCCCTTAAGCTAGAACGTGCGCAAAATTCTGAGGCTATGACCGAGCCTTCGCAACCGTGGTCGAAGGAGTCCTTCTTCATTCTTAGTATGACCTGCTCCGACAATAACGATGCCGAATTTCTCCAGATCAAGTGAAAGGTGGGGCTTCAACTCCTCAACCCACATTTCATCTCGTGACAATAAGTCACTATTCAGCATGTAGTTGAAGCCGGACGATTGCGATATAAACGTTCTAGTTTTTCCTTGCATACCTAATCGATGAGAAGCCATGTTGATCTCTTTTTCAAGCTCTCCCGATGCTAAGGCAACAGCAGATTCAGGCGAAACAGAAGCTACAGCTCTCACTTTTTAGTGAACTCACTTAAATCCTAACAGTTTTCACTTTTTCCAGGGGAAGGCTCTTGAGGTTGTGAAAGAGTTTGGGTAATCCCCCCATTTCTAGGGGGCCTGAAAAGTAGAGCCTATGCTGCCTCGCCCAGCCTTGCCCTTGGGGGTACCCCCCAAGGGCAGAGTGCGGCCGTTCGTTGTTGTAGGTCCAAAGCCACCTTGTGGCAAATTCCTGGACCTCATCTATGGTTTCAAACAGGTACTGGCTGAGCCAGTCATATCTCACGGTTCGGTTGTACCGTTCAACGTACGCATTCTGCTGCGGCTTCCCGGGCTGGATGTACTCAAGCCGGATTCCCTTTCGCTTGGCCCAGCCCTGGAGTCGGTGGCTGACGTATTCAGGGCCGTTGTCGCAACGAATCACTTCCGGGGTACCACGCCACTCCATTATCTGCTCCAACGAGCGGATAACCCGCTCCGAGGGCAACGAAAAATCGGCCTCAATGGTCAGCCCTTCACGGTTGAAATCGTCAATCACGTTGAACAGGCGATAATTGCGGCCATTTCGTAACTGGTGGTGCATGAAATCCATGGACCAGACCTGGTTGATAGCTTCCGGTTGCGCAAGCGGCTCCGGCTTTTCGCGCACGATACGTCGCTTGGGCTTGATCCGCATGTTAAGCTCCAGCTCGCAATAAATCCGGTAAACGCGTTTATGATTCCAGCCAAAGCCTTTGACATTGCGTAGGTATAAAAAGCACAGCCCGAAACCCCAGTTACGCTGATTATGCGTCAAACGCAGTAGCCAATCGGCAACACGTTCATTCTCAGCCGAAAGCTTCGGCTCGTAGCGATAGCACGTCTGACTGATGCTGAACGCCTCACACGCCTGACGGATGTTCAGAGCGCTGTGCTGCACGGCTTTCTTGGCCATCTCGCGGCGGCGAGACGGCCTTACCAGTTTTTTGCTAGCGCCTCGGCAACGACTTCGGCCTTCATCTTTTCCTCGGCATACATGCGCTTGAGAAGTTGATTCTCTTTCTCCAGCTCCTTCATGCGAGCCATGAGCGAGGCGTCCATGCCGCCGTACTTGGAGCGCCATTTGTAAAACGTGGCGCTGCTCATGCCGTGCTCGCGGCAAAGCTGAGCCACGGGAATGCCACTCTCGGCCTGCTTCAAAATGTTTAAAATCTGCGCGTCGCTGTAACGTGATTTCTTCATGTAGAATCTCCTTCGATCTGGTTAATGGAAAATTCTACTTTCCAGAACAACTAGTTTTCGGGGGGATTACCTTTGTAGTTCTTCATTGATCTCGTTTACTTCCTTATTAAATTCACATTAAAATCACCGACTTTAATTCTGGTAATACAGGAGGTTATTTCAGATCGCTTATTGAATGCAAATGCTCCCACACATATGACAACGGCAGGCCATGCCACCGAGTCTATGATGCTTGCTGTCCATTAAAAAAATCATACCTTCCATTTCTCCCAACATGCTTAGGCTGTTGTGCATTTAAGCTTGTTCACGGCTATTCTTTTTAATAACTAGTGATTTGAAAATAAATTGTAGAAAATTGTTTAACTTTCGTGCGAACACAAGAATATCACTCGAAGTGGTTAATGAATCTGAATCGTGAACATATCTGTTCAGGTCAAGCCGCTCATAGTAATCGACCAGATCCTTTTTGCTTCTTTTCAGCTTCTTCCCGTACTCTTTCAGCAGGTCTTCATCTAGTCGGGGATCTCCTTTTCCAATTAGCGTGAATATGTAATTGATTTTATGGAGGGGCGTAATTTCTTTTTCGGGTTCCTCCTCAAGAACGTCTTCAAGAAAATGCCTTATCGTAATTTCCATTAATGACCTGAGAGCAATGCCACACACGACTGGAGAGTTGGTGTATCCAATTGAGATTTGATGAACAACGTCATTGAGCTTGTAGTAATCTTCTATCTCTTCATAATCGGGGAAAAGTCTGCCCATTGCCTTGGCATCATTTTCATATAGAGGGAAAACTTCCACGTCGAGGATTTTGCATATTTCAGGATGGCCTTCTGATTGATAAATGTACTTAATGGGATAGATGTCCGGTTTGTTTGTTTTTTTAAGTGAGTATTTATCAATCTTAGCACTGTCACTTTCGATAATGATGTCACTCAGAACTAAGTTTTTACATGAGTTCTTGGCTATGAAATCAAATAGGTTTTGGGTAGTACCTTCTCTGACCCTTGCGGTGGTATTTTTGAGTTCAAAGCTTGGAGCAGGGTCTTCGCCTTTAATACTAAAGATTTCTGTCGTTATCCCATTGGAAATTTTTAGTTCATATTCACCAACAGATTTGACATAGATAAGACCTTTCTCTTGATCTATTTCGATGTTCTCATCGGGCTCAAAAAGCAATTGTTGACTTGGCAAGTCTGTTCGAACCAAATCTCTAATGTCGATTGGTTTGCCGACAATTGTTTTGCGATTTTTTTGTATCGGAATGAACGAGAGGCCACGCCCTTCGGTGTCTTTCAAGGTGATGTCTATGGAACTAAATATCCCTGACACAAAGTTGCACATGATGTCGTAGAATTTTTTATGTGAATAGTTGCCAGTAAAATCGTTGCGCTCTTTAGATATTTTTAAAGATGATTGTTCTTCATTAAAATTATTAAACAGCACATATCCATAGGTGTTTTTGAACTTGTAATTTGTTGCTTTTACATTTTGTGAAATTTCAGAATGCTGTGTCCAGTCGTTGGCTTGTCCTAGATAATTGTATAGACCATAATTGTTGACATAAATCCTTATGCCAAAAGGATAAGTCATTTCTGCTGTTTTTCGTTCTTTCCACACATAGTAAACCCCTTCAAAATCATCTACAGGTGTCTCAGGATCGTAGCCGTTGAACTTCTCTTTGAGTTTTCTGAAAACAATATTGTGACGAGATAAAAAATTACGAACAGAATCTATGTCGCTTAAGTCAATTGTTTCATTGTCAAAATTGCATACGTTGTACAAATTATCTTCATAAGATAATGTTAGCCTATTGTTGCTATATTTAAATGTAGCTTTTGCAACGAAGTATGCTTCACGTTTTGCTCGTGTTTTAGGTCTATTATACTTTTGATATATATCATCTAGCTTATGGCGTTGCATTTTTTTTATTTCTACACCATTAACATATAGCTTTATAGTCGGTAGGGTTTTGCTATTCGCATAATACGTAATTGAGGACAAAAAAAGCTTGTTGATTTCATCCTCATGCGTCAGCATTTTCATGCTATCGTCACTAACACCCCTCATTGTCAGAGTCGTCCCTAAAGATGGAGTGTCGTGCTCTCGGTAAACAATCCTCTTTGTCCCTTTTTCCCAGCTTAAAAAGTACGTCTTATCATCTTCTCGCGAATGCGTTATTATTTCTAAATGTTGGCAAAGATTGAAAGCTGTAAGGAGGCCAAGTCCTTTGCTTCCTGCATATGGTTCCCCGATCTTTGACAAAACATTTCCTTGCGTCATTTTCTTTGATTCACCAACTGAAGCCAGATTGCGGATGTCCTGTGCGCTTAATCCAACTCCGTTATCTTTGACGACAACAACGTTTTCATGCTCGTTTACGTCGATGACAATCGTATCTCTTTTAATATAACAAGCATCAGAGGAATTTTTGATCAATTCAGAGAGGGTTACTGTTGATGAGTATGCAGTAGCTAGAACTTCTTCAAACTGGCCGTCTGAAATTTCAACGCTAAGCTCTTTGTTGTTCATAGAGTTGTCTCGCTTAGTTTACATCGTACCAATTAGTTAAGAATGGCTGTTGTTTTCACTATTGATTAGTAGGGTGCCCAAAGTCTCGATCAAGAGCAGCCCGGCCTAGACATGCAGCAAAGGACATAAGTAATGCGTATGCATGTTTCCTGTTTAATCTGGCAATTCGTTTGCAATTAAAGGTAAGAGACATATTTTCACCAAGAGCAAAGTTAGCTTTGAATAAATCGCCTTGTAGAAGGAGTGGCCCAATTTTTTTAAATATTTCAGATTTAATATTCTTCCTGTTGCCATTGTCTGCATCGTTTGGCCAGAGCACGCTGTACTTGTTGACTTCTTTCTTCAAATTATTGGAAACGATGCTGTAACGTTTCTCAAGGGAGGGAATCATTCCCTCGGGGGCCATTGAGCCAATATCTATTGAAGCTTCTCCAGTCTTTGTGAAGGAACAAAGATCAAGAATGGTAGATCGGACATATTGCGGATACTTTAATTTTACAGCGTAATTATCGTCAGGTGAAGTCGTGAAGTATTGAAGGGGGGCTGAATATTGATCTAATTCACCATTGGCCTTAGCTATCTTTACAAGGGGGAATCTGTCTTGTTCTGGAGACCTGACTCCACTTGAACGAATCGCTAAATCACACGGTTGCGCAAGAAGGATGTATTGGCGCACTGCGCCTCCTCCCGCTGTAACTTCGAAAATATCCCCAAGCTCAATGGGGAGATGTAGCCTGTTAATGTACCCCCCTTGCTCAAAGATCTCTCGTCGTTGTATTTCCCAAGCATTCGAAAGAGGGAGAAGATCGCTATCTTCGGGGAGGTGGCTTACTTTTCGAAGAGTATTGGCCATCTCGACAAGCTCAGGATCCTCATAGGCGAGTTTTCTCGCTTCCGATCTGTGAAAAAGAGAATGGAGCCTAAACAACATATCAGGTTCCCACATCCCTTCTTGCTGAGGTACTTTGAAGATAATGTGGTCGAAATCCACAACAGAAATCTTGTTTATCTCATCAGCTGCTGTGCTTGTTGCTGCTTCCAATATTTCTTTAACCTTGGCTTTCATTGAAGTGAAAAATGGTGATATGGTCAATAACTTTAGCATGTTGGTGAAGCCAAGGGGGTTCGGGTCAAGCCAACGCTTTGCAATTACGATGAATTTGTCTTTGTTAAGACCATATTTTGTAGCAAACTCCTCCCAAGCTTGTTGTTGACCTTCCTCGGTTACAGTGTGTGTTAACAGGCCACAAACTACTTTACTGCTGTATTCGCCAGAAAGCATGCTGGAAATATACGCAATTCCTTCATCGTACCGTGCTCCAGCATTGGCAAGATCTTGGTCAAACAACAGAAGTACCTTTCCTCGGATACCGCTTCCCAACAAAGTATCTGCTTGCCTATCCCATTCTGAAGGAGAAAGGGTAGTCAGAATGTCTTCAGAAAAAAGCTCATGAAGGGTGCTCAAGTACATGGAGTCATTTGGTTCTTGCCCATTAATTTCATGAGCAGCCTGAACGACAGCTTTGCCAAGCGATTCCGCCTTCTCAACATCAAGCCCCTCATAATACTGACGAAACCGCATTGCTCTAATTTGAGAATCTTCCGACACATTTTCAAAATCTGGCGCTATGTCTGATAAAACACGCAGAGGAATTACCCTTTGCGCCGCGACAACATCATCAACGACTGGTCCACTTGAGTAGTAATCATCAATTGAAATCACTTTTGAGATATTAGAGACTGAAAGCAATTCCGGAATTGCAGCCTTCGCCTTATCTAGAATATTCCCATCAACCATTCAGAGCTCCTCGAAAATCTATCTTGAATTTGTATAAGCGTGAGTATGAATTCCTATCAGACAAGATCGATATATCGCAGTCTTCGGAGTTAAGGAGTTGCCTGTTAATGAAAAGGCCAAGCCCTCGGCCTTGTCCCTGTTTTTTGGTTGATATAAAGGGCTCAAAAATTGATTGCTCAACGGATGGATCGATCCCTTTACCGTTATCCCATACATATAAAAATGGATAAGATATTTCGAAGTTGATTTTGCCCTGTGTGATAATTTCTTTATCAATACAGTCTCTGAGCCAGTGCTCACTGTTCAAAACCATATTATCTAATATTTGGGATAGTTTTCCCTTATTTATTTTCAACTCAAAATCTTCGTGGAGAGTAAGTGCTATCCTAATCTTATTCTTTTTTAGGCGTTCTTCGTAGAACAGACACAGTTCGCCTAAGTGTTTGTAAATGCTCAAATTGTCTCGTTTTTCTCTCACGTACCTTAAGGAGGGAGACAAGAAAGAAATTTGTTTTCTAAGCGATGAGACAACGCTGTTAACATGTTCAACAAAGGCTAACACATAGACATCTTGCAGATTATATTTCTGTAGCTTTGCCTGAACGGCTTTTGACCTTCCCGCGAGTTGATCCGCGATATTGAAGACTTCGTGAGAGAGCGCTTCTGCGGTTAGCCCTAATGCAACAGCTTCGTACATGTGTTCAAGCTGAGTCTTAATTGCTTCGGAGCGATTGTGTAAAACCTTACTTACTTTGTGTAGGTCTTCAACGTTACTAAGGAATTCTGAAGTTGTTTCCAACTTGCTTTTTGCCTCTGTAATCAGGCCCTTTAAGGATGAAGCAGCTTTCTCTACCTGGTTTCTTTGTTCGCGGCCAAAATTCGTTGCATTTGAGAGTGTTTTGACAATTTCATTTGCCTCTTTGACGCTACGTCCCAAATCAGTTTTTAGCTTCTCCAGGTTAGTCTTGTGGGTTTTTGCCGCCTCAAGGCCTTTGCTGATTGTCTTAGAAATATCAACAATAGTGTCGTTTGGAGAAATATCAGCTTCTCTCTCATCTAGAGTTTTGAGGTAATCGGGAAATGCGCGGCCAAAGAAGTTATGAGCACGGTCTGTAAAAGCAATGAAGTCAGAGAGGACAGCATGAAAGTTCCTAAAGTATGGCGTGTCTTTAAAGCCTTCTCGATCTGTTGTTTCTTCAAGTACCATGTTGTCTTTGGCTGAGATCGCAATGTAGCCTAAAGTGTTTGATGGTTTCAGGGAATAATATGATTGTGCTGACGTGCTGTGAGATCCTAAGCGTAGCCAATCATGATCCAGTCGAATCCTGAAGCCATCTCTAAAAACTAAAATACCGCTAAGTGATTTGATACTTCCGCGATAGTCTTGGAGTTTTGAGTAAAGGGTTTGTTTATTGTAGGCTTCGGTTCCTAAATCAAATGAGTCTATCGAGCCATAAAATGGGCCCGGGTTGGCTATTTTTTTTGTTTGTGACGAAATTTTTTCAAGATCGTCGATGTCCAAAAAAGGTTTCGAGTATGAAAATTCTACGAACCAATTGCCTGAATTCGATCTCTTTACCCCAAGCTCTTTCGCACTTTTCTGCTTGGTTATATATTCCCAAAACGGTTCTACTGAACCTTCTTCTATGATTTTTTTAAATTTTGTTTGAAGCCCCTTATCGGTGCCAGATTTAAAAAAGTCTAGCTTGACTTTACCTGCAACAGATAGGCTGTCTTCGGTAAATGAATATGAATACCTGACTTGTGAAAGATTTAGCAATTTATGTGATATTTCAACGAGTTCTAGTGTCTTCCCGTCGATTTCAATCCAAACATCAAATTCTCTGGCTTCTTTATAGGGAGAAATCATGCTTGAAAGTGTTTGTTCAAGCTTTTTTATAGAGTTGGCACCTCTCCAGCTATCAATATCTTGTAGTTCAGAGATTACTATTTTGGTCCCTTTCGTTGGCGCATATGAAGTCGAATTCAAAGGAATTAAAACATCTTCAAAGGAGGAAGCTGTTTCAAAAACCTTCCAATTAAAAGCGAAGTGATAAGGCGTGTCATTTTTATGTTGTGTTAAAATATCTACATAATTTCCGAGTCGTTGCACTCCTAATCTTCCGAGCCCCTTATCCCCAAGAGGGGTGCGCCCACAGCTGGTAATTATATTATTTTCTTTAATATTCTTCTTTGTTCTATTGGATAGAGTCAGCCAGCCATTGCTGATATCATCTCTGTTCATCCCATCGCCATCATCCTCAATAACGATAACTCCCCCTTTTGATGGCGATGTTGTGCCCGGGACTTTTAGCTCCCCACTGGTATCAATGGTTATTTTGGCGTAGCTTGCACATGCATCATAGCTGTTTTTGACAAGCTCAATAAGGGCTTGAGTGGTGTCTGTGATAAGACTCTCACCCAGTTGGTAGATCACTGAGGGGTGGACGTTAAAGTGAATGCTGGCCTTGGGGCTACTCATGCTAGGCCGCCTTTCTCATTACAAGAACTCTTTCGGTAGACATAGTGTCGGCGACGTTATTCCTTAATGCCATCCGTTTGCTTGGTATTTCCCTCGTGATTGATGAAATGAGTGTTGTGTGGTGATGGGCCAATAGCTCTGAAAGAATTAGGTCTAAGGGGATAATCTCTCCCCCCACCTTACGGTTGCCTAATGTCCAAATCATTACTCCTCCCTCTCGGAGGCCACCAAGAACTGAAGGTAGACAGGCATTTAAGTCTCTAAAAAAAGCCACAACTCGGTTTGTGCGGTCTCTTGGGAAGGGCTTTAGCTTATCTAAGCATTCACTCAAACTTAATGAAAGGTCGCACAACATCTCGGAATCCTGGGCGAGTATCCTTTTGTTCCCTCCTAGGCTGCGAGAGTCTATTTCTTGCGTGGTATTAAGAATACGCTCGTCTATTGAAGCATCAATATCTGTTAGGTCGATCCACTGAAGTGGTAAATATGAGTATTGCCCATACGGAACGGTGGTGGTGTTGTCCCCATATGGGGGGGACGTTACAATTACGTCCGACAAGTGTTCTTTCACTGTATTGCTTCGTGTGTCAGCAAGATTGACATCTACAATTTGAGAGTAACGTCCATTAGAAAGGTGTCCCTTATGATCTAAGAGCTGCTTGTGCGAGTTTAAATGTTCAAGATTTCTAGAGAGAGTTTTTTTGAAAAGCCCAATAGGATCTACGATTCTCTCATTGACTTGGTTTTGAGGACGAATATGGAGTTTGAACGTAGAGGTCCTTGAGTTGCTGGTAAGTCGAACAACTTCAGCCAATGCAATCCAAAAGAAGCGTCTCGCCCACTTACTTTTTTGTTTAAGAATGGCCCTGCGGATTCTGGAAAGGGCTATCTGGACATCTTTTCTAAACCACTTGTCGATTCCACGAAAATCAATTGAGACATTGGTCTTTGAATCGGCATCAATCCTTTGAGTAAGGGCCTCTGATTTATTGTTCAGGGATTTGATAAAAAAAGGCCCAGATTTAACCCGGCAGAGTAGTATAGCAAGTGGATTAATGTCGTTACCTTGAAAGTTGAACCCCGCATTCATTGTTTCAGTTAAAATTGTTCCAGAACCAGCAAACGGATCTCCAACCCACTCAATGTCCGGATGGATTTCATTCACCTTGTTTAAGACAGTTTTCACCATTTGTGGGACCATCATAGCTGGGTATTGAAAAAAAGCATGCCCGTGCTCTCTTCTTGAGTTCCCCCTAAAAGACCAATAATCAGGGTCAGCAGTGGTCAAAAGGTTGAATCGTTCTCGCAAAGCGCTGTCGTGTTGAGCAGTGTAGGTGATCACGGTTATGCCCTTTTTAATATTTAAAATTTTTCTACTTTAAACCAATCTGTTTATCAATACCAGCAGTCAGATTTCTGCCTCAAAAATGCATGATGGTTACTTGGACTACAAGCCAATCCGAACCCCTAACACCTCAAGGACTTGTAGAAAAAATGCTGCTGAAAAGCTGCCTCTACTGAGCTTGTTTGCAACACTTGCTCGTGTTTCGGTTATTCCGATTTCTGCTAATAGTTCGACCAACTCACCATGTGAGACGTCTTTCCGTTTCAGTTGAGCGCTTAATATGGATTTGGCTTCAGTACGCCAGCATTTTATGGTATTTTTTTTCATGATACAAAAGTATCATATATGATATTTTTCCATCAAACAAGATATAAAAATGGGTCTAGACTAGAACAGAGGTTTCTTCCGGAGTATCATCAGGAGGACTTCGTACATAGAGGTGGTTCCGGTTGTCCGGACAGCTCGCGGCAAAATTATGGTGGAGTTAGGGATTCACCACGGCAATATCATCTAACAGGCTGTTGAAAAACGGCGATCTGCGTCGTTGCTTCAGAAAGTTCAAACTCTCGCGTACAGGAAGTACTCTTCGACCTTGAATTTTTTTCGCGCCTAGCATCTCACCATTTTTGAACAGCCTGTCTTTTTAATTTTTTCAACGGCCTGCTAAGTAAATGTATCATTGGCCCAAAGCCTTCCATCAACTATACCAAGCAGAATTTTCTGGGGTCGAGAAACTTGACAACAGGTCATGACACCAGCGAGTCTGAAACCGGGATACTTTATGAAAATAATTATTGTCGGCGATCTCCATGGCGACTTTCAGGCGCTCAATAATCTCGTTGAATCTGAGTGCCCGGATATTATTTTCCAGGTCGGCGACTTCGGTTTTCTACCAGGGAAGTATGGCTGGCCTCCAGATGATCCTCCATTGAGAAATGGCGAAACGAGAATCTATTGGTGTGACGGCAACCACGAAGATCACCAGGCGCTATCTCAGTTCATCGAATCCAACAATTACGAGGTTGCTCCCAATTGTTTCTACCAACCACGAGGGGCAGTGCTTACCCTACCTGACAGTAGGAATGTCCTATTTTTCGGAGGTGCTGCATCGGGGGACACGGGGGATGGTATGGAAGGGCAGGACCGGTATCATTCAGAAGTCCCCCAGTTGGCTGATTTGGACAACATCCCTTCCGACAGGTCAATCGACATTGTGGTCAGCCATACGGCCCCAATGGCATTCAAGATACGGCAAGATCCACCGCTGGGCTACGCCAAGCTTCCTTGGTTGGCAAAGCACCATGAAGAGACAAGAGTCCTTTTAGATGAGATACTCCATCGCCACCATCCTCAGCAGTGGTATTTCGGACACTTCCACATTCACCAAACCGGCTATAATGAAGGCTGCCGCTGGACAGCCCTGGCAATGCCTTTTGATGGCGGCGAAACATGGTGGACAGAACTCGGCGATGGCTGAGTCCCCGCTAAACGCCTTCGTAGTTTCGGCCATTTTGAAGCCGCACTTTTCTGAGCATTCCAACTTTTTCGTTACAAAAAAGTTGGAATGAGCTTTTATCAGGTAGATCAGGATAAAAACGGGGTATAGGCTTACCCTGCAAGATGTCGCATCCAACCATAAATACGATCTGCCCAGCCTGTAATCGAATGAGGGGGAAGCACGCTTTTGTTGCCTGAGGGGGCCTGCGGGTGATGAACTCCCTTGTGACGGCCCTCGCCGCACAAATCCTTTAGCAGTTTCGTGGGCCACCGTAGGGAGGACCTGACGAGTTCAACTTTCACGCTCTCGATGTCCTTTCCCCATGCAGCCTCATCCCTTACGACGAGGACTTGCGTAGACAGAGACTGCTCGGCGTCTGACGTATCTACTTCGAGCAGGTGAATAGTCTTTGGTCCAACCCTCATGGCCACATCTGCGATAGCCCTGGGAGTACCGTCGGTCGAAAGAAGGTGCTTTTGGCTTTTGCCGACTTTGCGCAATTCAGTAATCTCGGTATGGAGGAGTTTGCACCCATGGTGTTCGATCAAGACATCGACCAACTCCCGAAAGCAATTGAACTTGCTTTCGAAAAACTTACCGTAATCCGTCTCGTCTTCCAGTGTATTCCAATCACCACCGGGGAGGCCTCGACCCGCGTAGCCGTCATTCGTGCTCACAGATTTTAGCCCGGTTTCGCTTTCCTTTTTTGCTTCACTGGTACCTTGTTTTTGTTTTTCGGTGGCTACCTTGGTCACATGAAATGGATGCTTGAATGTGATGGACACCTTTTCTGCGTCTAGATGGACAGGCTTAATGTTTGGATTCGACTCAAGATCATCATGGACAGTTAGTGTTTCCGACTTGCCCCCCGCAGGTAGAGAAACGTGCCCGGCTCCCGGCATGGATCTTTTGAACTTCGGATGCCACATGCCGAGGCTTTTATGTGGCTCGTTCGGTAGATCATGGAGTCGAAAAATTTCGTAGACGATACAAGCGTTGTGTTCACGGGAGTATTGTCCGCGTATGCCCACTTTGACCCCTCTGAGAGGCGGGGGATCAAATTGAAAATTCCAAACACGATGTCTCTGGTTATCAAATCCGTTCGTTCGTTGGTAACGAGTGATGCTTTCGTAGGATTTCAGCATATCAGCGTTGAGCAGGAGCCATGACAGATAGTTGCGGGTCACAGGGTCGTTGAGGTGGGCCAATTGGAACTCTGACGAATCCGATACTCGAATGAGAACGTTGTCTTCATGGTCGATGACCACTGAGAATTCACTTCTCAAACATTCGGATTCGATGGCTGTCTTTGAAAGGTAGATCCCATGGAAAAAAAGGGCACGGGCGAGTTCGAACTGGGGAAGATAAAAGGTGATACCGTCGACTGTGGAAAAAATAAAACAGAGTTGGTTCGGGTCTTCCCAATCTTCATGCCGGCGGACAGGACATGCCCCGATGGTCCCAATTTCCCAATCTGCCGTATCAGTTATTTGAAATCCATGCTGCTCCCACAGGTCGCCCCTTTTGTTGACTGGATTGATGACGCGGCCCCGCACAATGAGAGTTGCATTGAAAACACTGATCGACTTGCCGGACTGTCCCGATGAGAGAATAAGGCGGACCTTCCACAACTTGCCATTTACCGGCCTGAAATATGGGCCAATACCCAATATTTTTTCATCATCGTCAATGCCGTAGTAGTTAAAGTCGTTCATGACGGCCACCCTTGGTCGCGCAGGAATTGTCTGGTCCGTCTTTTCATTTTTTGCGGACTCAGGCCGGATAGTCGAAGAAGCTTCCAATATGGGAGTTTGACTGCTGATTGGGCTTGAAGGGTGATCTCAATCCTCCTTATCTGATAGCTGGCGATGTCTTCACTCTCGTTTTCAAGAAAGGCGGCAGAGAGAGGAAGCTTCTCGATCTTTCGCGAAAGGTTGCGGCAGCCAGCTTGAGTGAGGTACCAGGTTGCACTCCGCCTAGGCGAATCCTGTATGCCAATGTGAGCTAGCTGGATAGCCTCTAGTTTTTCGAGAAGCAGCTTGTCTCGCTCATACCAGTTTACCCGTCTGTTCTCCGATCGTGTTGTCTTCTTATGCTTTTGATTTATTTCTTTTAGCCAGCTTCGATCGTTTCTGTAAAGCCAAGTATAGAGATAGCCCCATCCAGACAGCCGGGCCATTCGAGTCCCCATGGTCTTTACAAGCTTAAGCCACTCACGGCGCTTGGTTTGGAAAACATGTGAAGGCGTAGTTGGGGCAAAAAAAGGTGCTGTGGTTTTTGGAGCGTGTTGCTTTCGGACCTGGGAGATCACTTCTTCAAACGACCAGTTTGGTCCAAGCAGCGCTTCAAGTATCACAATGTGCTGGAGGTAGCTGAATGCCTTTCGATGTTTTCTCATGGAGAGCCTTAGCCAATTGGTTTGGCTGTCGGAAATAGGAATCCCGAGTTCGTGGAGCTTTTGGGGAGACCAGCTGGCAAGGACTTTCTCTTTGAGATTGTCGAAGATGACTTTACTTTTTCGAGTCAGAATAGCGTCGTAGGCGAGGTGTTTGTAAAAGAGGCTCCACTGTTCAAGGCTCGGAGATGGTGCCGGCGGAAGGGCGAGAAGGCTATTAACTCCGTTTTCGATGCGCTTGTCGTAGGGAGGAGAGTTTGATCGTGGCGGCAGGCAGGCAATGGTCGGTGCGAGAGCGATGAAGGAATGGCGGTGGGAATTGCGGATCTCGAATCGCACGCTGCTTAGCCCTTCGTGCGCGAGGCAGTACGCGCAACCTGGAGCGTGCCATTGGCGAACCCAGAAGTGTTCTCCATGCCTCGCGATTTGTTCATCCATGCATTCCGGGCAAATGCGGAAATGCTGTTTTTGCCGAACCAAGGATGCCGTGACACCTAGCGCCAGGTGCACAGCCCCTTTTGTCCTACGTGTCATTTGGTCGAGGCATTTGAGCCTTCTCGCTTCTGGGACAAATGGAGCATATAGCGGAAACAGGGTATGCTTGTATGTAAGCGTTTCAGCCGTCAATCCAAGCGATTTAGGGTATTGTTCGGAGATGGCCTGGAGATGCGTCGGAAGGTCAACCGTTGCCACGATGTTTCTGTCCCCGAAGACTTCATCGAGTAGAATCTTGGGACTGGTTATCCCGAAATGAACGCCTGCCCGCGCCACAGTGCTGTACAATAGTTCGTCAGGGTATGGCACGGGAAAGTTGAGCATGGCTTATCCTGACTTGCGCAACCAGTCCTCCACTTCAAAGATCATGGAGTTTTGCTTAAGCTGTTCATACATTTCGTCAGGACCACTCTGGGAAAACAGGAAACGTAGGTCTTCGGAATTGAGCGTATGCCATTTTTTTAGTGGCACAGATTTGGCCTTTTGGGAGCTTCTGGGCTTACTGGGAGACTCGTACCATTCCAAGGCTATTGCGATCATCTGGGACGTCGATAGGTCGGGGTGCATGTCCAGGACTCGCTCGACGAGTGGTGTGATTCTATCCTCATCGCACTCCATGCCGACAAGCAGGTTGTACAAACGTTGCGCCTGGGAATTCCCTTCCCAAAAAGACACCTGGGTAGTTCGCGCAGGAGGTCTGATGGAGGCGGTTAGTTCAAGCAGCTTCTCATCAATGTTAGGGACAATAAGGTCCGAATACTCAGCAATTCGTTCAGGGTCGCCGGAACGCAAAGCAGACAACATGGGGTGTACAGGCTGCAATTCGTCATCGTACACCTGCTGCATAAGTCCTGGAGTGATACGTTCTATTCCTGTCGAGATCGCTCGAAGTTGGGATAACACAAAAAGCTTCACGACAATGTCCAACACGCCCTGAGACAAATTAAACCAGTGGGCACGGAGGTCTTCGTTGAGAGTTTCATCGCGCTTTTGGAGCCATTGATATTTCCACAACTTATTGGTGAACGCTTGCCATTCCTTCTGCGCTCTGGGGTTTGAATCAGGATCTTTCATCGGTTCCCATATCAATGCGCCAAGGCCAGCTCCACGCCTTGCTGAACGTAAGTCTTTCTCAAATATGGGCCTAGCTTTGGGAGTGCCGACGAAGATGACCGGCAGGCCTATAGTGTTCACCAAAGTAACAAAAAAGTTGAGCATCTTCTCCACGCCACCTGACCGCCGCCGATCCAGATGTTGTATCTCATCGATGATGAGCACCCCGATGGCGTGAAGATTGGCGACCTGGCTCATCATGGCGAGGAGCTTCTCGATGCCATGCCGCTTGCCGGTATATTTCGTCTCGTAATCTGTATGAAGAACCCGGTCGATTGCCCTGAAGAACTGAATACATAGGTTCTTTAGAGTGCCATCGTGAGGGCAATCAATCTTGAGGTAAGTTATCTGAGTAAAATTGTACTCTTTATGGTAGATGACTTGCGGGTAAGTCGCAAAAATTCGAGCAACCGTCGTGGTTTTACCACTGCCAGAGCACCCGATTAAGGACAGGCTGGAAGCAGTTGATTTGGCATGCTCAAATTTAAATGCCTCCAGTGTCCCTGTCATCACTCGCTCGTAGCCATTCTGCATGTGCATGTTCAGAGAGCCATCTGCCAGATTCCTCCCGACATACCCTTGCCTCATCATAATCGATACTTTTTCTTCGAGCTGGATATGGGCCGTAAGGGGTTGGAAGAAATTATCCAAGAGAGACGAGATGACATGCGCTCTTTCGCGTCCCTCGGCAAAGACCGCCTTGGGATCAAATTGTACCTCTCCCAGTAGATTGCAGATGACCTTTTCGGTGTTCATCAAGGGCGGCAAGGCCTCGATCAAAGGATTGTCCTTGTACTGAGGAATGCAGCTCGGCTCGTATACCGCTGTCACCATATTCTTCGGGAGAGGCATCTACTTATCCTTGTTGCCAAAAATTTCATCCGTCAGGTCCGGATAGGAGTAATCTTCCACCTCAGTGCCCTTGAACGGGATGGTCTTTGCCTTTACTGGTTTAGCCTTCTGATCATTTCTTTGACTTCGCTGCTGCCGTTCATCTCTTTTTTCGTTATCCCTATTGGTCCGTATCCCCCGGATACGTTCAGCATTGCTCACACCGTTTGTCTTGGGCGCACGCTGGTTGGCTTTGTTTATGGTGTCTTGAACAAAACGCTCGTGTTTCCTTCTTGCCTCCTCCTCTCGCAGCTTTCCTTTTGCAATTGTCTTCTTCTGTGTATCTTTAATTTGCCACACATCCCAGAATGAAGCCCCAGCAAATTCGCGGGACCGTTGTGTCAATCTACACAGCCAATGCTCGTTACTGTCTTGGCTCGGAAACAAATAAATGGCGTCAGCGGAAGCAGGGTCGTATGCAGCTTGTAATTTCTGCGGCCTCCGGACTTCCTTTGACCTATGTAGCCATCCTTGCTCCAGAATCTCTTTAGATGTGTAGTAGACTCCGAATACGGATATCCCGAGTTCGGAAACTGTTGCTTTGGTACGTGGCAACAAGCTGATTCTTATGGCCTCTTCGGAGGCTGCCCGGAGCCGTCCTGTTCTATGCTGAATCCCCCAGTTCCAAAGGGAGAGTGGGGTCATTTCTAGGTCCGGCGGCATATCCGGTTCTCGATCGTATTTATCCAATATATGGTAGCTGTTGTGCATCCGAATTGAGGATAGAATGATTCCTTTAAAATCGCGTACGGAAAGACTGGACTCAAGGCGGTAATCCCGTCCTCCGTGCTTTTTAATAATTGTTTTGCCAACAACTCCTGGGGCGAAAGGCTTGAAGTCTGCTTGGAGAGTTCGAAAATGACGCTCAACAATGCCTTTGGCATCCCCTCTAAAGGGTGGAGTGTTCTCAATCCTGACTGAGAAATTGCTTTCCAACGATTCAATTTGATGTCCGAGTAATTCTCCTCTGTCAGCAAGTATTGCGTCAGGTAACCCAATAGTGGGCCATTCTTCGTTTGAAATTTTGATTCCATACTCTGCGCAAAGGTCCGATTTGTCCGTCATTGCCATCGCTAAGGCTTGTATGGCGGCAACGTAGGAGGCATTTTCGAATCCGATATAGAAGCCGGCGACCATCCTGCTGAACACGTCTTTAACCAAATAGACAACAGGTCGCCCAACAATGTTGGCTCTCTCACTGTCTGAGACGAGGTATACGTCGGCAATTGTGGCGTCTATTTCATACCTGGATCCAGGGCCCAGGACATTCGTATTTGCCGTGGAATCCAGCGGCCTGACATCCTTGTTGTATTTAATGCGGCCAGTTCTTTTCTTCAGACTTTCCGGCTGAGCGTATTCACGTTTGTAAAAATGCAACATTTGCCATTTACTGGGGATTTCTGCTTCGAGAACGTCTGGGTAATAGGCTTTGTACCGATCTTTAAATCTTCGGTGGAGATAGGAGAAACTGATCTCAGTGTCTTTCAACCAGTGTCCGTCGATAGTGATTCGGAAAAGGCGCTCAACCTCATCATCAACAACCGCCCCCACGCCGGGTGTGTGTTTGCGAGGTCTGCCAAGCTTTTTGGTCGTCGCTTTACGTTTTTTCCCTTTCCCGCCTGAATTTTTGTAATTTGGCAGTAATGCGTTCGGAGTTTGCCCTTGTTGCCAGTATCGTCGAATGAGCGTGTACAATGTTGGCATTGAGATTTGTTGGTTCGCCAACACTTCTTTGATTCGACCTGCTCGCACATTCGGTTCATAGAAAAGTGGGTCAGTAACTATAGGCTGAATAAGAGCATGATTCCTATCACGCCGCGTCTGTGTTGGGCTGCCTAGCTCAGGGGTTACCAATGCAAGATCGGCAAATGGGTCCTTAGCCCGTTTCAGCGCTTCATCATCAAGGCCTTTGACGAGTTCGCGAATAAGGACGAGGGATGGGAAGGCTTTGGAATCGTCGATTTTGATCCAGACAACCTCCTCACTCAGTACGGATAGCACCCTGAATAACTGACCGTTGTATTCAAGGACCTCATTTACTCTGAACATGGAGGACCTCCTGCAGGATGCTCGTATCAGTTAATGCCAAATCTGCCGGGGTTAGCTTGTGAATCTCATAGTGGATGTCGAACGTGAAAAAACGCAGAGCGATCAGTTGGCGAATTTCCCGCAGGGATTCTCCGTTGGGCATCTTGTAATTGGCGTCCAACGATTTTGCTAAATTTATGATTGAGACGTCGGGGTTCTTTTCGAACTGGTGAGAATAAAAGCTGAGCCTATGACCTAAGGTCTCATCAGGGATCGAATCTCGCTGCGCGGAGTAGAGCCAGTCTATATTCTGAATCGCAACAGGCGAGATCTCCCTTTGGGTTACCAAGAACCAGGGGACCTCTTTTTGCTCCCAATATCGCCGTTCAAGCTCAAGCTTTTCAATTACACGCGGTATTGTCAGGTCGTTTGAGTACTTTACCTGCAAGGCAAATTTTGGAAGGCCGGGGCGGGATGTATTTACCAGGAAGTCAGACGTCAGGTACTGAGGAACACCTTTGACGGACGGATGGGCGATGCCATGCTTTTCTGCCAGGTCCAGGGTCAGTTCACGCTGAAGAGAGAACTGTTCTCTGATTTCGACGACATCCCACTGCCATTCCAAAATCAGAAATACCGCTAGTTCGAGATCGGAGAAGAAGTGATGTGTGCGCTGGGCCTTGTGCCCAAAGACACGGTGTGAGCGTCCCCGAGAAGGGACGTCCCTGACTGTCAGCCATGGTTTGTAATCAGAACCTCGGCCAGCCCCGCGCCCTTCTTTAATCCACCGCTGAAACGTGGTTTCCGAGGGCGAATAGTCTTTTCTCGCCATAGATAAAGCCGCTCCTGGTTGTTTCCATTTTCAGGAATACCAGAAGCGGCTTTGCTTAACAACTTTATTACTTGCTAAAAAACTTTATTACTCACTTAAAGACTTTATTACTCGCCCACAGCCGTCCTACCCCTGGGGCCTGGAGATGCCGACCGTGACGGTCTTGGCCTGGTGGCGGATGGTGTCGATGGGCCGGGTCATCTCTTCGATGGCCTTGTTCAGGATGGTCAGGATGTCGGCGAGGCGCGCCTCGGAAACGCAGATGGCCTCGGACTGGTTGACCAGCCAGAGCATGTAGTTGGCGAGCGAGGCCGCCACCCGCGCGGGCAGGGCGGAGTCCGTGGCCCCGGAGGCGATGCGCTCCACGCACTTGTTCAGGGCCACCAGCAGGGTGCCCCGGTCGAACTTGGCCGCGTCCTCGATCATCTCGCCCAGCAGCACGCGGGCCGCGCGGAACGGCTCGGCGTGGCCGTCGATGGCCTTGGCCGCGCACACGCCCCACCAGTGGCCGGCCACGGTCTCCAGCACGAAGTCCAGGCCGCCCCCGGCGCGGGGAACCTTGATGGTGGCCTCGGCCACCCGGTCGAAGCGGTCCTCGTCCTCGGCGCAGAACACGATGGGCGAGCCGTTGTGGGCCTTGAAGATGGTCGTCTCCTTGACCGTGTCCGTGACCACCATCTCGGGCAGGTCCGAGGCCATAACCAGGGTCAGCGGTTCGGTGGACAGGTCGATGTGCTTCTTGTCCTCGGTCACGTCGCAGGGGATGGACTTGTAGCACAGCTCGGACAGCTTGATGCGCACTTCCTGGGCCGCCACGCAGTTGGCCCCGTTGCCCACCAGCGCCCAGTAGCGGTGCACCGGCGCGTACTTCTTCGCCACCTCGCCGATGGCGTCCTTGTTCTCCAGGACCTTGTCGATCTTGTCCGGCAGCCCTTCGAGCGCCTCGATCTCCGTGCGGATGGTCTGCCCGTCCATGGTGGACAGGATGTCGGCCAGCCACAGGGAGAGCAGCTTGCCCGCCGCGATCTGGGAGTAGAACGCCTTGGTGGAGGCCACGGCCATCTCCACGTCGCGGCCGTTGCTGGTGTAGATGTGCGAGTCGGACTTCTGGACCAGGGGCGAGTTGCGCCGGTTGACGATGCAGTTGACCCACGCGCCCCGGTCGCGGCAGAGGTCCACCACGCGGTTGGTGTCCGTGGTGGTGCCGCTTTGGGAGACCGGGATCAGGAACACGTCGTCCATGGCCTCGTCGCCCATGAATCCGATCAGCTCGGAGCCGGTGTAGGACTCGATGGCCAGGCCGCCCGTGGAGCACAGGGGGGCCAGGGTGCGCCGGAGCAGCCGGGCCACGGCCATGGCGGCCACGGCGGCGGTGCCCTGGCCCACGCAGATGATGCGCTTCAGCGGGCGGGACGCGTCCCTGACGCGCTCCACCAGGGCCGGGCCGCGCCCGAATCCCTCGGGCAGGAACTCCACCGCGCCCTTTTTCTTGAGATATTTGCCGTGCAGGGTGTTGCGCACGGAGTCGGAGGCCTCGTGGATCTCCTTCTCGATGTAGTGCGTGTACTCGCCCCGGAAGATGTCGCGGGAGAAAATCTCGATCTTCTCCTCGGCCAGGGTCACGGGCTCGCCGTTGTCCAGGTAGCGGGCCACCGGCACCGCGCCGTCCGGGTCCGTGTCCTTGAGGACCACGGACACGCCGCCGAGCTTGTGCACGGCCACGGGATAGGAGGAGCGGGCGCGGGCGGCCATGCCGTAGGCCTCGGAGGCCACCAGCCAGCCGTCGTTGATGCGGCCGATGTAGAAGGACTGCCCGGACCCCTTCTGGGCCAGGAACTGGGAATCGAAGTCGCTCAGGTTCTGCATGACCACGGCCAGGGAACCCTCGCACCGCTTGAGCACGCTGCGGAACCGCTCCTCGGCGCTGCCGGTGTCCTCCACGCCCAGGTGGAAGAGCACGGGCAGGATCTTGGCGTCCGTGGAGATGACGGAGGGAATGTGCGCGCCCTTGGAGATGACCGATTCCTCCACCAGGGTGCGGTAGTTGTCCACGTCGCCGTTCAAGACGAACATGGTCTTTTCCAGCCCGGTGGACATGTCGCCCTCCACCAGCCCGTCCACGGGGTGGCAGTTGGGCACGGAGATGATGCCGTTGCTCGCCCAGCGGGTGTGGGCGATGATGTTCAGGGTGGTCAGCCCCTCGGCCATGGACCAGAGCAGCTCGTCGTTGGTGATGAATTCGCGCAGGGCGGCACCGTTGTCGCCCAGCTGGCCCACCAGCTGCGCCACCTTGTAGAGAAAGCGGCAGGCGGTGCGGCCGTCGGGCAGCTTGCGGACCAGCACCTGGCGGGTGTCGGCGTTGCCGATGGAGCAGCGGTCGCACAGCTGCGACTTCTGGTCCGCGCTCAATCCCAGCTCGGGATCGCGCCCCTGGGGCAGGACAAAGGCCACGGCCACGCCGGCGGAATCGCGGCCCCGGACCTCCAGCTTGTCGATGGACTGGAGGACCATCTCCGTGCCCCAGGCCAGGAAGTGGCGGTCGCGGGACGCGGTGTCCCCGGCCAGGGACGGGGGCATCAGCCGGAGGGTGCGGTCCGCGTTGACCAGCACCTCCTGCTCAATCTGCCACAGGTAGTCGTCCAGGGACTCGCGCAGCCCCTCCAGCTCGTCGGTGCGCGGCCCCTGTTCCAGCTTGACCGCTGCGGCGTTGCCCAGGGAGCGGATGGTGTCGCGCAGGGATTCCAGCGTCTGGCGGGTGGCGGGGTCGGCCACCAGCTGCATGTGCAGGCCGAAGGACATGAGGTCGTGGAAGCGGGCGGCCAGGTCGGCCAGGGGGGCGGCGGCCCGGAGCAGGTCCGGGGTGTCGCGGATATCGGCGAAGGCCGTTTCAAGGGCGAAGAGCCAGGTGCTGTCCGGCGTCTCCAACCATTTTTTATTGCTTAAGAAACTTGCAATACCACACATGGCGGTCACGTACTCCTGATGGATGGTTTCCTCTGTGAGACTCAAGGCCGGAGCAATGCTGCGTTGCGCGGCGCGCGTGCGCATGCGGCCCTTGAGTTACTTCACATGCCGGACCTTGGCAAGAGCGGCCCGGAAGAGGAAGGGGGGTGCCGGAAATTCCGATGGCCGGACCGGTTTGGCCGCAAAAAGTGATTCTAATAATCTTTTCAACAAGTAATGGTCATGGTATGGTCCGACGCAAATATCGGAGTCCCGGGTGGAACTGCATGGAAATACATACGGTTATTCTATGAACCGAGCCAGGGTGCGGCGGCTCGCGGCGGTCGTTTTCGCGCTGGCCCTGTTGTGCGCCGTTCCGTGGGCCGGGGCGCAGGAGGAAAAAGCCTATATTCTCGGCATGTCCGCCGCCTTCACCGGCCCGAGCGACGGCCTGGGCGTGGAGCTGTACCGGGGTTCCATGGCCTACTTCAACCGGCTGAACGAGAAGGGCGGCATCAACGGCAAGCCCGTGGTCATCCGCATCCTGGATGACGGCTACCAGCCCGGCCCGGCCATCGACAACACCATCGAATTTCTCAGGGACGAAGATCCGCTGTGCCTGTACAGCTATGTGGGCACCCCCACCGTGACCCGCATCCTGCCCCTGCTCAAGGGATACGCGGGCCGGCGCAAGCTTCTCTTCTTCCCCTTCACCGGGGCCGAGCCGCAGCGCGAGCCGCCCTATGACGAGTTCGTCTTCAACCTGCGCCCCTCCTACCGCCAGGAGCTGCACGTGCTCGTGGACCGGTTCCTGAAGCTCAACCGCAAGCGGCTGGCGGTCTTCTACCAGGCCGACGCCTACGGGCGAAGCGGATGGGACGGCGCGCACCGAGCCCTGGCCGCCAAGGGGCTCTCCCTGGTGGGCGAGGCCACCTACCTGCGCGGCGCCAAGTTCGACGGGTCCATGCGCCCCCAGGTGGAGATCATCATGCGCTCCAAGCCGGACGCGGTGCTCTCCATCGGGTCCTACGCGGCCTGCGCGGCCTTCATTCGCGATGCCCGCGACATGGGGCTCGACGTCCCCATCGCCAACGTCTCGTTCGTGGGCAGCACATGGCTGCTCGGCCTGCTCAACACGGCGGGGCTGTCGTCCGGCCGGGACTACACCGCGAACCTGATCAACACCCAGGTGGTCCCGTCCTACGAAGACCTCTCCCTGCCCGCGGTGCGCGAGTACCGCGAGCTGATGGACTGCTGCCCGCCGCCGCCCCCGTCCTACGCGGCCAAGGCGTACGTTCCTCTGCACTACAGCTTCACCGGTTTCGAGGGGTTCCTCAACGCCAAGGCCATGGCCCGGGTCCTCGAAGCCTATGACGAGAATCCCGGCCTGGGGCTGAAGGCGGCGGCGGAATCCCTGCGCCGGGTGGACATCGGCATCGACGTTCCCCTGCACTTCGGCCCGGACCGGCACCAGGGGCTGGACCGCGTCTATTTCACCACTGTCAGCGACGGCAAGATCGTGCCCATAGACGAGGGCCAGTGGCAGGAATGGCAGCAATGAGTGGCGAGACCAGGATAAAGGGCATCTCCCTGTTCATGAAGACGGGGCTGCTGGCCTTCTGCCTGTTCGGGGTCATCTCGACCCTGACCTCGGCGCTCACGGCCTGGACCCTCTACGACCACATGACCCGAGAGTACCTGAGCAAAGGCACGGCCATCGCCCAGTCCATCGCCGGTGCCAGCCAGGAGATCCTGCTCAACCGGGACGCGGCCACGGTCCAGTCCATGATCGACCAGTACCTGGAGATCGAGGGCGTGGTCTACGTCTTCGTGGTGGACGCCGACGGGCTGGTGGTCTCGCACACCTTCGTGCCGGAGATGCCGCCCATCCTGCGCGACATACAGGGCATGCGGCACCGGACGCTGGTCACCCCCCTGGAGATCGAGCCGTTCGGCCGTGTCATCGACATCTGCCAGCCGGTCCTGGCGGGGCTGGCCGGGCACGTGCACGTGGGCATGGGCAAGGAAGTGATCATCGCCTACTTCTGGGAGGTGGTCATCAAGATGCAGGCGCTGCTGTTCTTCATCTTCTGGGGCTGCGTGGGCCTTCTCTATCTGGTGATCCGGCGCATCTCCCGGCCCCTGGGCCAGCTCACCGAATACGCCCGCAAGGTGGCCGCGCACGACTTTTCCGACTCCATCGACATCCGCACCCGCGACGAGCTGGAGGTCCTGGGCCGGGCCATGATGTCCATGGGCCAGGAGCTGGCCCTGCTCTTCTCCGAGATGGAGAGCGAGGTGGACAAGGCCACGGCCGACCTGCGCGAGCATATGGCCTACCTGGCGGCGATCATCGACAACCTGGCCGACGGGCTGCTCGTGGTCGGGGTCAAGGGCGAGATCACGGTTCTCAACCCGGCCATGCGCGAGCTGTTCGGCCTGGACGAGAAGGGGTACGAGGGCAGCCGGGTCCAGCAGGTGTTTCCCACGGAGGTCGCCGAGCTGACCAAGGCCATCTGCGGCTGCGAGGGCAAGGTGGTGTCCGGCGAGATCGCTCTGAGCCGGGGGCGGACCGGCAAGGCGGTGGGGTCGTCCATCCACGTCTCCGAACCGGCCCCGCGGTGCATGGGCGGCGTCCTGCTGGTGCGCGACATCACCCGCGAGAAGGAGCTCGACCAGCTCAAGACGGATTTCATCTCCACGGTCTCCCACGAGCTGCGCACGCCCATGACCTCGGTTCTGGGCTTCTCCAAGATCATCAGGAAGAAGCTGGAGAAGTCCGTGTTTCCGCTGCTTGCGGAACGGGCCGAGGTGGAGAAGCCCATCGAGCAGGTGCGCAGCAACATGGGGATCATCGTGGCCGAGGCCGAACGGCTGACCGAGCTGATCAACGACGTCCTGGACATCGCCAGGATGGAGGCCGGAGAGATTCAGTGGCGCGACGAGGAGGTCTCCTTGGGCGCGGTCCTGGAGCAGTCGCGGGAGGCCACGCGCGGCCTGTGGCAGTCCAAGGGGCTCGAGGTGGTCACCCAGGTGGCCGGTGGGCTGCCCAGGGTCAACGGCGACCGGGCCAGGCTGGTCCAGGTGGTGGTCAACCTCATCTCCAACGCCGTGAAGTTCACCGGAGTCGGCCCCGTCGTCTGCTCCGCGCGCCAGGAGGGCGACGACATCCTGGTCTCTGTCCGGGACAACGGCGAGGGCATCGAACCCGGCGACATGCACCTGATTTTCGACAAGTTCAAGCAGGTAGGCGACACCCTGACCTCCAAGCCGGAAGGGACCGGCCTGGGGCTGCCCATCTGCCGCCAGATCGTGGAGCGCCACAACGGCCGCATCTGGGTCGAGAGCGAGCCGGGCAAGGGGAGCGTCTTCTCTTTCACCATCCCGGTTTCCGGATCGGCCAAGGCCGGGGACGCCAAGGCGGTGTCCTGCCGCCCGCCGGAGATTGACCCCGACGAGGTGGCAGGGGGCCGGGCGAACGCCAAGCCCCTGGTTCTGGTGGTCGACGACGATCCCTCGCTCATCGAGTACCTGTCCCAGGTCTTCGAGGACCAGGGGTTCATCGTCTGCGAGGCCATGTCCGGACCGGAGGCCATCAGAACCGCCCAGTCGGTCCTGCCCGATCTGATCACCATGGACATCATGATGCCGGGCATGGACGGCCGCGAGGTCATAGAGCGGCTGCGCCGCATCCCGGCCACCCGGTCCATCCCCATCCTGGTCATCACCGCCCTGAGCGGCGTGGAGGAGGAGGCCGGGGACATGGCCCTGGTCAAGCCCGTGGACGACGTCTCCCTGCTTGAGGCGGCCCGCGCCCTGTTGGACGGCAGGGAATGCTGCAATTCCTGCATCGTGCTCGGCGACGGCCGGAGCTGCGATCTCAACGGACTGGCTGTGCTGTGCACGGGAGACGTCCGCTTCACCTCGGTGGAGGCCTTCTGGAAGCTGGCCGAGGAGGGGTTCCGGGGGACGGTGTTCATCCCGGCGGAGGAGTGCGGCAATGTGGAACTGAAGAGGCTTTCCGGGCTGCGGGGGATCTCGGTGATCATCCTGCCGCCGTCGGCCTGCGCGTGAGGCGGGCGTTATTCCAATTGCGATACCATGCCCACTTGTGGCATGATATTCAAATTGGGGGGACCGTTCCGGCAGGTTTTTTTCTAACGGTTTGTTTTCAAGGAGTTGCTAAATGGCCATGAAGATCCTCATTGTCGACGACGAGGTCCACATCAAAATGCTCCTTGAGCAGACCCTCGAGGAGCTTGAAGATGAGTTCGAAGTGGACCTGTACACCGCTTCCGACGGCGAGGAGGGGTTGGAGTTCATCCGGAGCAAGCGTCCCGACCTCGTCTTTCTCGACATCATGATGCCCAAGATGAACGGCTATGAAGTCTGCCGGATCATCAAGGACGACCCGACCCTCAAGGATGTGAAGATCATCCTGCTGACCGCCAAGGGGCAGGAAGTGGACCGCAAGCAGGGGCTGGAGCTGGGGGCCATGATGTACATGACCAAGCCCTTCGACCCGGACGAGATCCTCCGGGTGTCCAAGGAGCTGCTGGAACTGTAGCCGACTCCGTCCCGCCAACGAACAAACAGGCATGACCCCGCTCAAAAAATACATCCGACCAGGCGTCCTGCGGAACCTGCTCCGCAAGGCGGTCCGGCTGGGAGGGGGACACGCTGCGGAACCTGCTCCGCAAGGCGGTCCGGCTGGGAGGGGGGAACTGCTCTCTGGCCATCAGCTACGACGGCGAGGTGGTCATCGTGGAGGGCGAGGGCGTTGCGGCCGATTTTCGCGAGGGCGCCCCCGGGGTGGTCTCGGTCCCGATCCAGTACGACGGGGTCCACTCCGGACTCCTGAGCATGCGGAACGGACAGGGCGACGGCGCGGCCTGCGACGGGATTCTCGAATTCGTCTCCTACTCCATCCAGGAGCTGGTGGACATGGAGCGCGCCAGACGGTCCATCGCCGAGGAGGCCCTGGCCAAATACCGCGAGCTGGCCCTGCTCCACCGCTCCGTTCCCAACATCAATACATCCCTGCACCTGCGCGACGTGGTCGGCGCGCTCATCGACGAGTGCCGGTTGGAAAATTATCCCGGCGAGTTGGGCATGATCTTTCTGCTGGAGCCTTCGCGCAAGGTCTTCCGGCTGGCCGTGCAGTTCGGCTTTCCCTTCGGGACCTATCTCCAGCCCATGGTGGACAGCGCCCTGTTCGAAGAGGTGGTCCGCTCCGGCAAGGGCGAGATCGTCAACAACCTGGAGAGCGAGACGCGCTGGGACAACGAGTTGCCGGGATTGGGGTCCATGATCCTCATCCCCATCAACTCGCCCAACCGGTGCGAGGGCGTGCTCATCCTCGCCTCCCAGAATACCGGGGTATTCGAGGCGGCCCACCGCCGCAGCCTGTCCACCCTGGCCTCGGTGGCCGGCATCTCGGTCTCCAACTCCTTCAATTTCGAAGGCATCCAGAAGCTCATGAGCGCCATCCTCCAGGCGCTGGCCGAGGCCATCGATTCCCGGGACCCGTATACCGCGGGCCACTCCGAGCGCGTCGCCCACCTGGCCGTGGCCTTTGCCCACGCCCTGAACGAGGACGGCGGTCACCGTGGCACGGTCTTCTCGGACGACGAGCTGCGCGAGATCTACTATGCGGGCATCCTGCACGACGTCGGCAAGATCGGCATCAAGGAGGAGGTCCTGACCAAGCGTACCCGGCTGACCGACCGCCAGATGGCCATTGTCCGTGCGCGGTTCCAGCTCATGGGCCAGTTCGACGGGTTCGACTGGGCCGAGGCCTACGCCTGTCTGAGCGAAGTCAACAAGGCCATGACCCCGGCCCCAGAGGACCTGGATTTCGTCCGGGAGCTCGGCGCGCGGGTCATGCGCAGGGACGGGGCCACCCTCAAGTACCTCTACGAAGACGAGATGGAACACCTGCTCCTGAGCTACGGCAACCTGACCCGCGACGAGCGCCGCGAGATTCAGCGTCACCCGGCCGAGAGCGAGCGCATCCTCCAGCACATCCCCATGCAGGACAACTACAGCAACCTGCTGACCATCATCCGTCAGCACCACGAGCGCATGGACGGCTCCGGCTACCCGGACTCGCTCAAGGGTGACGAAATCCTGCTCCAGAGCCGGATGATGGCCATCGTGGACATCTACGACGCGGTCACCCAGGAGCGGCACTACAAGCCCGCCTTCACCCGCTCCGAGGCGGTCAAGATCCTGCGCAAGGACGTGGCCGAAGGGCGGCTCGACTCCGAGCTTGCCGAATTTTTCCTGAATAATATTGAACGGATCGAAATGCTGTCAGACCAAGTGAAGGTGATCCGGGCGGGGCATCTCTCGGCTTTGGGCAACCTCTCCAGCCTCTAGCAGGCCATTCCCGAAGAAAGGGTCTAGCGGACCCCGCGCTCCCGGATGGAGTCCATGGGCAGCTGTCCGCACGCGAACAGCGTCTTGCAGAACAGGGGCAGCTCCAGCGCCCATTCCCGGCGCAGTTCCCGTATTTCGCGCAGGCCGAGGATCGGCATGGTCCGGTGGCCCGGGGCCATGCGGATGGTTCGGACATGGGCCAGTCCCTCCTCGCGGAGAACCCGGCCTGGTCCAGGATGTCCAGGCAGCGGTCCTGGTCCAGCCCGCCCGAGGCCAGCTCGGTGTCGATGCGCGCCAGGGCCGCGCGGCGCAGTCCGCGCACGTGAAGCACCAGCCGGTCGAGGTCCGTGACCAGATAGTCCAGCTCTTCGAGCAGCGTTTCACCGAAGGCGAGCCAGCCAGCCATGAACAGCGGATTGGTCACCTGGGACAGCGGGTCGTTGCCCAGGGCGCGGCGCTGGGAATCGAGGAGGTGGCGGCCCGGATAGGTCTGGGCCGCGGCCAGAAACGGGTATTCCCGGCGCATCCGGGCGAGCCGGGCCGGGGTATCCCTGAACCGGTTGCCGGAAAAGATCTGCGGGCTGACGTAGCAGCGGGAGGGTTCGTTCTCCCACGCCCCGAGCATGGGGTCGTGGTGGATGGGCCTGAGCGACGCGCCCATGTGGCGGGGCTGGGATTCGATGCGCAGCCCGGTGTCCGCGAACACCCCGGCCAGGGGGCCTTCGTGCACGAAGGCGCGCAGCCGGTGAATCTCCCGCACGATGAGGTCCAGCGGCTCGAGCCCATCCGAGGGCGGGCCTTCGTACCCCTCGTACAACTCCCGCCAGGAGCCTCGGCCGATGGCCCGCTCCAGTCCGGCCAGGGAGGCCAGCCGCTCGTCGAACTCCTCCTCGGCCAGGGTGCGCAGCGATTCCGGTCCCTTGTCGGTACACAGCAGGTGTTCGGCCGCGTATTGGAAGGGCGGCCCCTCTGGGCCGGGAATCTCCGGGCTGACGGTGACGAAACGGTCGAATTCGCGCAGGGCGGCCAGGGTGTCCGCCAGGAACCGGGGGGCCTTGCCCGCCTTGCCCAGCTCCTGCCCGGCCAGCTCCGTGAGATAGCGGGCGCAGTCCCGGATCATGGTCTGGGAGGTGGCGCGGCTCTGGGCGCTGATGGCCTCGATGTTCTGGGGGGCCAGGGAGAGCAGGGCGGGGATCGCCTTGAGCCGGGCGATGAACCGCTTCTGCCGGTGGCGTTCGCTGTCGGCGGGCAGGTCCGCCGCCTGTTCCAGTCCGGTGAAGGCCACCTGGAGATAGAATTCCGGGGCGCGCTGCCAGGCGCGGGTGCCGTCCAGCTCGGCCACGGCGGCCCCGGCGCTCATGGCCAGGGCGCGGGCGCGGCCCCTTGTCTCGGCGTCGCTGCTCTTGGCGGCCTCGTTCAGAAAGTCCCTGCGGAACCCGTTCAGGGCGGAAACGTGCTTGGCGATGCCCTTGGCGGAGAGGTCGTCCAGCCGGTCGAGCCAGCGGGAGGCGTCGGTCACGGGCGGCATCATCGGGAACGCGCCGGAGGCGCACATGACCGGGTAGCTCTTGGCCAGGTAGGCGAAGAACTTCTTGGCGCTGCGGGATGTCATAGTCTTGCCTGCCCGTTTAGCCGTATCAGTTGGCGCTTTCGGCGAGGAGTCTGAGCGCCTTGGCGGGAAGGTCGCCGAGCTCGGCCTTGGAGACTTGGTCGTCCGCGCCCACGGCGATGCCCTTGTGATGCAGGGTCTCGGTGATGATGGAGGAGCAGAGGATGACCGGGAGGTGGCGCAGGTCGTGGTCTTCCTTGATGCGCCGGGTCAGGGAGTGGCCGTCCATGGACGGCATCTCGATGTCCGTGACCACCATGTGGACGAAGTCGCTGAGGGGCAGGTCTTCGGCGGCCGCCTTGGATTTGACCTTGAGCAGGTACTTGAAGGCCAGCTCCCCGTTCTCCTCGGCGTGGACCATGAACCCGGACTGGGTCAGGATGTTGGCGATCATCTTCCGGGCCATGGTGGAGTCGTCGGCGAGGAGCACCCGGTAGGTCGTCCTGGCCAGAGCCTCCTTCACCTTTTCGGCGGTCTCCGGCAGCGACGCGCCGTCGGGGTTGAGGTCCATGCAGATCTTCTCCATGTCGAGGATGAAGACGATGCGGTTGGAAAACTTGACCACCCCGGTGATGGAGTTGACGGTCAGGGAGGAGACGTAGTTGGTCGGGGCCTCCACCTCCTGCCAGTTGATGCGGTGGATGCGGGTCACGCCCGATACCAGGAAGGCGCTCTTGGTGCGGTTGAATTCGGTGACGATGACCTTGGGCGGCTCGCCATCGGCCCGTTTCTTCTTCAGCCACCCGGCCAGGTCGATGAGCGGGATGATCTCGTTGCGCAGGTTGAAGGCGCCCAGCACCGAAGGGTGGGCCGCCTCGGGCATCTCGGTCAGCTCCGGCATCTGGATGATCTCCAGCACCTTGGCCACGTTGATGCCGTAATACCCGCGATAGTCGCCGGACGGTCGGGCTTCGTCGAGATAGAATTCGACTATTTCGAGCTCGTTGGTGCCCGATTCCAGCAGGATTTTCGTTTCGCTCATCTACGGTGTCTCCGGGGGCCGGGAAAGGCCCGGCGTATCGTGACCCTGAACATATACAAGCGGTTTGCCGGGCGCAAGTCCCGGATCGGGACAATGTTCGCCCGCCGCTACTCGCCGATGCCGTATTTCTTGATCTTGTAATGGATGGCCCTGCGGCTGATGCCCAGCCGGTCCGCCGCGTCCTTCTTCACCCCGCCGGACGCCTCCAGGGCGCGGAGGATGGTCTCCCGTTCGCTGTCCTCAAGGGAGAGGCTTGCGCCGGAAGCCGCCGGGGAGCCCGCCGGGGCGGGTTCGAGCTGCAGGTCGTCAGGTTCGATGACGTCCCCGCCGCAGAAGACCAGGGCCGCCTCCAGGGCGTTGCGCAGCTCGCGGACGTTGCCGGGCCAGGAGTGGGCCGTGAGGCGGTCCATGGCCTGCGGGGACAGGACCGCGGGCGTCCGTTCCTGGCGCGCGCACAGCTCGGCCAGCAGCCCCGTGGCCAGGGCCGGGATGTCCTCGCGCCGCTCGCGCAGGGGCGGGATGGTCAGGGTGATGACCTTGAGCCGGTAGTAGAGGTCCTCGCGGAAGGTCCCGTCCGCGACCATTTCGGGCAGATCCGCATTGGTGGCGGCGATGACCCGGCAGGACACGGCCCGCTCGCGGTTGTCGCCCACCCGCCGGATGGTCCCCTCCTGGAGAAAGCGCAGCAGCCGGGTCTGCATGTCCGGGGAGATGTTGCCGATCTCGTCCAGGAACAGGGTCCCGCCGTCCGCCTCCTCGATGAGGCCTTTCTTGTCCTTGACCGCGTGGGTGAAGGACCCCTTGACGTGGCCGAACAGCTCGCTCTCCAGCAGGGTGGGCTGGGTGGAGCCGCAATCCACGATGACGAAGGGGCCGTCCGCGCGCGGCGACTGGTCGTGCAGGATGCGCGCCGCCATTTCCTTGCCCGTGCCGGACTCGCCGAAGAGCAGCACCGTGGAGGTGGACCGGGCCACCCGCGCCAGCAGCTCCAGGAACCGGGCCATGGCCGGGGCCTGGCCGCCGATCAGTCCGTTGGCGGCGGGGCGGCTGGCGGACGGCTTGGGGGCGGGTTTCCTTCCGGGGGGAGCGGATGTGCGGGATTCCTCCAGCCGGGTGCGCACCCGGCGGACCAGCTCCTTGCCGTCGAACGGCTTGGTCAGGTAGTCCACGGCCCCGGCCTGCATGGAGTCCACCGCGTCCGGGATGGTCCCGTGGGCCGTGAGCATGATCACCGGGATGTGTCCCCAGTGTTCGGCCACCTCCCTGAGCAGCGCCTGGCCGCCATGCGCCTGGCCGCCATGCCGGGGCATCTTCACGTCCGAGATGATCAGGTCCACGGGCTCGCCCGCCAGCATCTCCAGAGCGGTCTCGGCGCTGTCGGCCAAAAGCGGGCTCAACCCCGCCGAGAGCAGCCGCGCCTCCAGCACCTGGAGGATGTTTTCGTCGTCGTCCACCACGAGGATGGTCGGGATGTCCGGTTTGCTCATGCGTAGTCCTTGTCGGGGGTGTCGGGCAGGGTGAAGCAGAAGGCCGCGCCCTTGCCCGGTTCGCTCTCGATCCAGATGCGCCCCTGGTGGGCCAGGACGATGCGCTTGGAGATGGCCAGGCCGAGCCCCGCGCCGTCGATGGAATTGCGCACGCTCGGCTCCCTGTAATACTTGAGAAAAATTTTGTCCTGCTCCTCCGGCGGGATGCCGGGGCCGTTGTCGGCCACGCAGAAGCGGACCGCGCCGTCCTCCCTGGCCGCACTCACGCGGACCGTGCCGCCCCTGCCCGAGAACTTCACCGCGTTGCCCGTCAGGTTGGTCAGCACCTGGCGGATGTGCGTGGGGTCGGCGCGACAGGTCAGCCCCTCCGGGACCTCGGAGACCAGGGTCACCCCGGCCGCGCTGGCCGTGGGCAGCAGCCGCTCCAGGGTGGAGGCGACCAGCCCGGTCCCGTCCACCTCGGACGGGTTCAGCTCCAGCTCCCCGGACTCCATCCGGGACACGGAGAGCAGCCGGAGCAGCAGGTCGGACAGCCGCTCGGACTCCTGCTCCGCAATGTCCAGGAACCGTTTCTGCTGCGCGTTGACCTCGCCGAAGGTCCCGGACCCGATGAGGTCCACGGCCTCGCGCACCGAGGTCAGGGGGGTCCGGATCTCGTGGGACAGCATGGCGATGAAGTCGGCGCGCATGCGCTCCTCGCGGCGCAGCCGGGCGGCCATGGCGTTGAAGGCCAGGGCCAGCTCGCCCAGCTCGTCGTTGGACAGGATGCGCACGTCGCGCGGCGCACCCCCGGCCCCCAGGTCGCGGATGCCTCGGCGCACCTCGGCCAGGGAGCGGTTCAGGGTGAAGGCCAGGGCCAGGCTGCCGCCCACGCCCACCAGCAGGCAGAAGGCCAGCCCGTAGAGGCCCACGTCGGCGGCGTGGGCGCCCGCGTCGCGCAGGGCGGTGAGCCTCGCTTCGGTGTCGGCGCCGTTTTCGAGCAGGGATTGTTCCAGGATGTCGGTCCAGTCGCGCACCGTGGCGTCCGGGGCGAGGTCCTCGCCGGTGGTTCCGGCCGGGTCCAGGGTGATCTGGAACTCGGAGGTCAGCGGCTCCCAGTCCTTGGCGTAGCGGGGGTGTTTCTTCAGTGTCTGGTCCAGGATTTCGCCGAACCGGGTGATGTCCTCGACGATGAATCCCACTGCGGCCTGGTCGCCGCCCAGGATGCGGTAGCGCCGGATGTTGTTCTGGACGTTGTACAGACGCTCCAGCATGCGCTGGATGGAGGCGTCCAGGTCGTGGTTTTCGGTGACGATGAGGCTGGAGATTTCCGCGTCCTGGCGGACCTGGCGGAAGAGATAGGCCGAGGTGGCGAAGAACACCGCGATCAGGGCGCAGGCCCAGATGGTCAGCTTGGTGGCGATGTTCAGTTGTCGGGCCTTGGGCATGGCATGTCTCTTATTCCATTCCCGCGCCCGGGGCAACGCGGCGGCCCGGGGTAAAAAAAGGCCCTGCCCCCGCGCGCGGGCGCGGCGGGCAGGACCGGGTCGTCCGGGGGGGCGATCAGCCCCTGATCTCGAACTTGTCGTATTCCTTTTCGTAGTCCAGGGAGTTGCAGGTGATCTCGCCGCGGTCCACGATGGGGGCCTCGGTCTTGAGAAGCTCCCGGAACACTGCGAAATCCTTGGCGTCTCCCTGAATCAGGATTTCAGCCTTGTGGTCGGCGACGTTTCTGACCCAGCCCTTGAGGTTGAGGCGCTGGGCGGTGGAAAGCGCCCAGGACTGGAAGTTGCCGCCGGTGACCTTGCCTTCGACGATACACGTGTAGCTCAACATGACGAACCTCCGATGCTGTATGTTCCCTCTATTGTTTATATAGGACAGAATTAAAAATCTGAAAAGGGCGTAGGTTGAAAAACCTCCAAACCTGCGGTTGCCATGGGCTGCGGGGTGGTGTATGTTGCGGTTCTGCTCTGATTGCTTCGCATCCGTGAAGCAGAGGTATACCCGTGCGCACACTGTTCTTCCTCATCGCCATCCTGGCGATGCTCGTCTTTTCGGCTCCGGCCTGGGCGTCGTTGCCCTATTACAATTCCGACGTGGGCTACACCATCTGGCTGCCCAAAACCTGGAGCGAAGCCGCGCCATCGAGCCTGGACCGGTTTGCCGGGGCGGGCCGCCCGTGGCCCGGCCAGGACACGGCCCCGGACTGGAAGGCCGGATATTGCCCGTCCTCGGGCGGGCCGTGCTCCCTGCTGGTGGAGATCAAACCGGGCCGCAAGATGCAGCCCGCGGACATCTCCAACTTCAATCGGTTCCTGGTCCAGTCCCTGGCGCGGTCCATCCGCAATCAGTCCCGGCTGCCCGGCGTGCCGCGCATGGCCTTCAAGGACGCCACCTATTTCAGCGAAAAGAAGACCCTGCGCATCGAGACCCTGGTGGAGCGCGGGGGGCGTTCCATGCTCAGCCTGGCCTACGTGGTCTACACCCGCAAGGGCATGCTCTCTTTCCTGGGGTTCGTGGACCCGGACGATGCGCAGGCGCGGCAGACCATCGACAAGGCCGTGCTCTCCCTCTACCTGGACGACGCCATCCGCTATTGATGGTGGCGTTGACAGCGGCGTCCGGGCGCGGCTACCATCCGGGCGCGGGAAACAATGGTTCCCGGTGCGCACTTTTTGGTGAGCGCGGGCTGTGCTCCCGGCTGCAACATGCCGGGATGAATCGTCATTTCCGGCGGCATGCCCCTTGCTTCGCCATGATCGGAGGCCCGAGTGAAGAAGATCGTCTTGGCAACAGTCGCCACTCTCTTGCTGTTATCGCCGTCCTGGGGAATGGATGTCCGTCCCCCGGCAGGTTCTTTGCTCGTGGCCTCCAAGCAGGACGACCGGAACCGGCCCGGCCGGGACGAGCGTTCCGGGCATGAGGACCGGCAGCCGCCGACGGTGATCATCAAGGGCAAGGGCGGCAAGGTCACCGGCGTGGAGCGCGAGCCGGGCAAGCGGCCGCCGCGCAAGAAGTGACGCCGGTCCGAGGACGCAAAAAGCCCCCGCAGTCAAATCGACGGCGGGGGCTTTTTGCGTTCTCGGACGGGGGCTACTGGGCGGTGTCGCAGGCCGGGGTCTGCGGATCGGTGCCGCTGGCCAGCAGCTTTTCGCGGTATTCCCGGACCTCGTCCAGGGATTTCCACCCCTCGTACATCTCCATCCATCCATTGAAGTCCATGACTTCCTCATCCAGGTGGGATTCGTGCATCTTCATCCAGACGTTGAAGATATACATCTCCAGCTTGAAGTTGGCGTCGTCGAAGACCTGGGGCAGGACCGTGCCCTCGTATTTCTGGCCGTCCAGGCGGGTGGCCACGAAGGCGCACACGTTCTCCTGGGACCGCTGGTAGTCGAGGACCGAATCGTTGACCAGGTCCGCGAACCGATGGAGGGAAGGGTGGTCCTTCTCGATTTGCTCCAGGGTCGCTTCGGGAATCTCCATCCACAGGTCGTCGCCCTTCTGGACAACGAAGTAGAACCGGAGCCACTGGTCGAACTGGAATATCTCCAGGGCATCCTTGACCGCACTTTTTACGCTGACGCTTCGTATCATTGGCAGATCCTCTCGGAAAATTGGCTTGGAGGTGGGAATATGGACATCCCGGCGCGTTGAGTCAAGGGGAAATCCGGGACGGCGGGGGTAGACAAAGGGCTCGCAGTTGTTATATGAAGTGCGGCTCGCAAGGAAGAAAGGCCCTTACCGGGCTGAAATATCAAGGAGACAAGTATGGCACGTCACAAGAAGCATGAGCGCATGAAGGAACTGGATCGCAAGCGTCATCGCCGCGAGAAGGCCCTCAAGGCCCGGATCAAGGAAGCCAAGGCCGCCAAGGCCTAGCAACACGTTTTTCTGGAGCGCCGGACGGCGCGGGGAACCGCCCCGCCGTCGGCGCGCCGTACCGTCAGGACCCGCGCGCCCGGATAACGGGCCGTGGTTCCGCTTTTTTCTGCGCCCGGTCCGTCGCGGAGCCGATCCGCATACCGGCGCGGCAATAAGGAATCTGTAAAACCATGCCCATTTACGAATATCAGTGTCAGTCCTGCGGCTCCGTCTTTGAGGAGTGGCAGTCCGGTTTCGAGGAGCAGGAATTCCCGTGTCCCGAGTGCGGCGGCGAATCCAGGAAGCTCATCTCGCACTCCTCCTTTCATCTGAAGGGCGGAGGCTGGTATGCGGACGGGTACGGCGGAAAGAGCGCCGGGAGCACCCCCGGCGAAGCCCAGAAGCCCGCTGAAGGCGGCAGTTCCGATGGTTCGGCCAAGACCGAATCCGCTCCGTCCCCCAAGTGTCCCGCCAAGGCGGACACATCCAGCGCGGGCTCCGCGTCCTAGACAAGAGCCGAAGGCAGCCATGGCTGCCTTTTTTTTGTGGCCTCGCGCCCTTGAGTTTTTACGCCGCGGTTGCCATAGTGCCTGCTGCGCGGTCGAGCACCCTTTAATGAGAGGAAGAGACGATGCTGGAGCGGTATTCCCGACCGGAGATGAGAGAGTTGTGGACCCTGGAAAACAAGTTTCGGGTCTGGCTTGAGGTGGAACTGGCGGTGACCAGGGCCTGGCACGAGATGGGCGTGGTCCCGGCGGACGCCCTGGCCGAGATCGAGGCCAAGGCGGACTTCGAGGTGGACCGCATTCTCGAGATCGAGGAGACCACCAAGCACGACGTCATCGCCTTCCTGTCCGCGGTGGAAGAGAAGGTCGGCCCCAATTCCCGCTTCATCCATCTCGGGTGCACCTCTTCGGACATCGTGGACACCGCCAACGGCGTGCTCCTGACCCGCGCCGGAGCGATCCTGGCCCAGGGCATCGACCGCTTGATGACCGTGCTCAAGGACCTGGCCCACAAGCACAAGGGGCTGCTCTGCATGGGCCGCACCCACGGCATCCACGCCGAGCCGACCACCTACGGCCTGAAGTTCACCGGTTTCTACGCCGAGTTCGCGCGCCACAAGGAGCGGTTCGAGGCGGCCTGCGAGAACATCCGCGTGGGCAAGCTGTCCGGCGCGGTGGGCACCTTCGCCCACTCCGGCCCGGAACTGGAGGAGCGCGCCTGCGCCCTGTTGGGGTTGACCCCCGACCCGCACTCCACCCAGATCGTCCAGCGCGATCGCTACGCGCAGTATTTCACCAGCCTGGCCATGCTCGCGGGCGGCATCGAGCGCCTCGGCCTGGAGCTTCGGCACCTGCAACGGACCGAGGTCTCCGAGGTGGAGGAAGGGTTCTCCAAGGGACAGAAGGGGTCGTCGGCCATGCCGCACAAGAAGAACCCCATCTCCGCCGAGAACCTCTGCGGCCTGGCCCGCGTGATCCGCTCCAATTCGCTGGCGGCCATGGAGAACCAGGCCCTGTGGCACGAGCGCGACATCTCCCACTCCTCGGTGGAACGGGTCATCATGCCCGACACCACCGCGCTCATGGACTACATGCTGCACCGCATGTCCGGGGTCCTGGAGCGGCTGGTGGTCAAGGCCGACGTCATCCAGCGCAACCTGCTGAGCTCGTTCGGTCTTTTCTACTCCCAGCGGGTGCTGAACAAGCTCATCAACGCCGGGCTGAAGCGCCAGGAGGCGTACGAAATGGTCCAGGGCGTGGCCATGCGCTGCTGGGAAAACCGCATCCAGTTCGAGGAAGAGGTCCGTAAGGACGCGGAAGTAAACAAACATCTGGGTTCTAACGAGCTTGACGAAGCTTTTGACCCCTCGTATTACAAGCAATATGAAGACGTGGTCTTTACCCGCGTCTTTGAGGGAAAATAGGATGACGGAACTGAAATCCAGGCTGGCACGGCTGCTGCTCAAGCTCTCCTACAAGGAGGGCGACTTCACCCTGACGTCGGGCAAGAAGAGCGACTACTATTTCGACTGCAAGCAGACCGCGCTGCACGCCGAGGGCGGGTATCTCATCGGCAGGCTCTTCGTCGAGATGCTCAAGGACTACGATGTCCAGGGCGTGGGCGGCATGACTCTGGGCGCGGACCCGCTGGTGTCCGCCGTGACCGTTGTTTCCTACCTGGAAGGGTGCCCCCTGCCCGGATTCATCATCCGCAAGCAGTCCAAGGGGCACGGCACCAACCAGTACCTGGAAGGGCTGGCCAACTTCAGCGAGGGCGACAAGGTCGTGCTGCTGGAGGACGTGTGCACCACGGGCGGCACCCTGATCACCGCGGCCGAACGCGTCCGCGACGCGGGCCTTGTGATCGTCGGCGTGCTGGCCGTTCTGGACCGCGAGGAAGGCGGCCGGGAACGACTCAAGGAGGCGGGGATGGAGTTGAACGCCATCTTTACCCGCCAGGAACTGTTGACTGCGGGGAAGTAGCGGGGCTCGTCGGGGAGGCGCGTCCGGTTCGGGGAAACCCAGGAGCGGTAGTAACATCTGATGCGTTTTGCAATCATCGTCCTGACATTGCTCATGTCCGCGGGTGCGGCCCTTGCCGGGGGCTGGACTCCGGTGCTCTCTTCGCACGCCTTCGGGCCGGAGCGGATCATCGCCGTGGACAAGGCGTCGCAGGAATTGATCCTGCTGGAGCGCAAGTCCCCGCTGCACGAGATCCGGCGGTTCCCCTGCACCACCGGCCAGTCCGAGGGCGACAAGGCGGTGGAAGGGGACATGCGCACCCCCGAGGGCGTCTACTTCGTGGGCAACCGCATCAACCGCACCCTGGACTGGGACCTCTACGGCAACATCGCCTATTCCCTGAATTATCCCAACCCCGTTGACCGCATCAAGGGCAAGACCGGGTCCGGCATCTGGCTGCACGGCCGGGGCAAGACCTTCGTCCCGCGCGACACCCTCGGGTGCGTGGCCCTCAAGGTCCCGGACATGCAGGACGTGGCCCTGGAAGCGGCCTACGGCACCCCGGTGGTCATCGCCGACGACGTGGACTGGACCCCGGAACCGGGCGAGAGCGAGGTCACGGCCCTGACCCTGGCCAACGAGCTGGAGGCCTGGGCCCGCGACTGGTCCGCCATGGACGAGCATTTCTTCGGCTACTACGATCCCGCCCTGCTGGAGCTCTCCGAGGGGCTGGACTTCGACGGGTTCGCCGAGCACAAGCGGAACATCTTCGCCTCCCAGCCCTGGATTCAGGTCATGGTGGGCAACGTGCGGGCCGTCCCCGGCCCCGGTTACTGGGTGACCTGGTTCGACCAGTACTACCGCACCCCCGGCCTGGCCTCGACCACGGGCAAGCGGTTCTACTGGATGCAGGACGCGGGCGGCGCGTGGCGCATTGCCGGGCGCGAGTACGTCCCGGCCTCCGAGGACATGGAAGGGAAGTACCTGGCCGAGAAGTCGGTCCAGGCCCGCGAGGTGGTCGAGCGCTGGCGCGACGCCTGGCTTTCCTCGGACGTGGACACCTACCGGAATTTCTACGCGCAGGACGCCGAGCAGGGCGACCGGCGCGGCGCAAGTCGCATCGCCGATTACAAAAAGGCGTTGTGGGAAAAGACGCCTCCTGTTAAGTTGGAGGTTGAAGGTTTGAAAGTCGCTTTGCATCCCAAGGGGCTCAAGGTGGCCTTTGCCCAGGTGTTCGCCGACGCGAGCGGATACAGCGACGAGGGATACAAGACCCTGGTCCTCGTGCCTTCCGGTGATTCCTGGAAAATCGACAGTGAGCAGTGGAGACGGATGAGATGAGCGATTCGAAATACAGCGTGCTCTTCATGCGGGACGACCGGGACGTGACCCGGTACCGCGTCAGTCCGTTTTGGCTGAAGATGTTCGTCTGCAGCCAGATATTCCTGCTGCTGTGCGCCGCGGGCGGCATCTACATGGGGGTTCGCGGCTTCAAGATCAACGCCGACCTCCAGTCCGAGAAAAAGGGGCTGGAGCAGCGGCTGGTGGACGCCGAGGTTCGCCTGGAGCGGCTGGGCAACATGGAGAAGATCCTGGAGTCCTACGATACCACCGAGCTGCAATCCCTGCTTTCCGCCGCCACCTCCGAGGCCGAACAGCCCGAGGAGCGGGAAGAGGTCAACCTGAACAAGATCTTCATCCGCACCGACACCCGCCAGGTGGGCGTCGAGAACATGCAGGCCAAGCTGGCCGGCCGCAAGCTGTCCGTCTCCTTCGAGCTGAACAACCTCCAGGCCTCCAAGTCCATGGCCGGACAGGCGGATTTTGTTTTCCTGACCAAGGGCGGGAAGGTCGAGGACGCCGAGACCAACAAGGACGATCTGTCGTTCCAGATTCAACGCTTCAAGCGCATCCAGACCACGTTCCTCCTGCCCGAAGGGATGGACCAGAAGGACCTGTTCGGGTTGCGCCTGGAGATCAGGGGGAAGGATGGGGATGTCATTTTTGCCGAAACGTACCCCTTCTATCATATTCTGGCTTCTTAGCCTCGGTCTGCTCCTCTGCGCTTCCCAGGCCCGCGCCGGGTCGTGGGAGTACGCCTTTTTCCAGGGTACGCAGTATCCCCTGCGCGTGGTCTTTCTCGAAGGCGAGCAACCCGGCCCTACGGTCATGGTCCAGGGCGGCATCCAGGGCGACGAGGCCGCCGGGTACATCACCGCCCAGCTCCTGAGCCAGGCCAAGGTCATGCGCGGCAACGTCATCGTCCTGCCCCGCGCCAACGTGCCCTCCATCAACCTGCGCAAGCGCCAGATCAACGTGGACATGAACCGGCGGTTCGACCAGAACTACAACCGGTTCTACGAGGACCGCGTGGCCCGCGTTATCCGCTTCCTCCTGGCCCGCAGCGACGCCTTCATCCACCTGCACGAGGGCAGCGGGTTCTACAACCCGACCTACGTGGACAACCTGCGCAACCCCATGCGCTACGGCCAGTCCATCATCGTGGACACCCTGGCCTACGGCAACCTCGACCTGGCCCGGACCGTCAACCCGGTGCTGGCCGAGCTGAACACCAAGATCGGGCTCACGGACTACCAGTTCAAGCTCTTCAACACCAAGACCTTCGACCAGGGGACCAGCTATCCGGAGATGCGCAAGTCGCTGACCTGCTACGCCCTGGCCGAGCACGGCATCCCGGCCATGGCCGTGGAGGTCTCCAAGTCCATCACCCAGATCGACTGGAAGGTCCGCCAGCAGCTCACGGCCACTATCATGCTCCTGCACCGCCTCGGCGTGGAGGTCACCCCGCCGGAGTTCTCGGACGAGGACGTCCTGGTCTACTCCCGCAAGGGGGTCAGCGTCAGCGTCAACGGCCGCACCCTGGGCCGGGACCGGGTCATCAGCCTGGCCCCCGGCTCGACCCTGGCGGTGAAGCCCCTGTCCCTGGGGCCGCGTGAATTTTCCCCGGAGCTGGCCCTGTTCGCCTCGGACCGTCCGGGCGTGAACCTGATCAACGCCCGGCGCATGGCCCTGGAGCCGTTCTCCGAGCTGGAGCTGCGCGTTGACGGGCGCGAGGTCGCCAAGGCCATGGTCCAGTGGACCGGCAAGCTCCCGGTGGCGCCCCAGGACGGCAGCGCGGTCTTCGTCTGCTGGCTCAACGGCAACCCGGTCTTCGTGCGCGACGGCGACACCCTGCACGCGGTGGTGGGCGACCAGCTCATCCTGGAAGGGGTGTGGGGCAGCGACCTCAAGGAGGTGGTCAACCTCAAGGGGTTCGTGGCCATCCCCTGGGCCAACAACGGCCAGGACCTGGGCTGGGAAATCATCCTCGATCCCGGCAACTTCATGTCCAAATACGCCCTGGACTCCGACCACGAGGGAGCCACGCGGTTCCGGGTGGTCCGGGAGACCCCGGGCGCGCCGACCGCTTCCTTTGCCGTGGACATCATGGAGCGCACGGTCCACGCCCTGCTGTTGCGCGACGCCCACGGGCAGGACCTGCTCATCCCCTGGGCCTCCGGCGGCAGCTACCGGCTACCCGAGGGCGAGTACGTGTTCGAGAACGTCTGGTCCAACGGCCCGGGCAACAAGATCGTGGCCACTGCCGGGGACGTCCCCCTGTCCGAGGGCGGCTCCTTCCGCGTGGACTACGAGCGCCCCCTGAAACTGACCGTGCGCCAGGCCACCACCTTCGGCGACATGGGCACCATGACCTTCTCTCCCAGCGGGTTGGCCAGCCGAGAATAATCCCCCTTGGCCCGAAAACGCCAAGCCCCCGTCCGGAATGTCCGGGCGGGGGCTTGGTGTTTTCAGGCGGGCGGCTGGTGCGTTTGGATCGGGCGGCTAGCGCGGTTGGGTCGGGCGGAGCAGGGCGTAGCACCAGACGGCGGCGACCACGCCCACAAAGGCCCCCGCGAGCACGTCCGAGGGATAGTGTTTCAGGGCCGGGACGCGGCTTGCGCCCACGATCACAGCCAGGGCCAGGGCCGGGACGCGCAGCCGGGGCAGGACCAGGCCCAGGGCGGTCATGGACGAAAAGATGCGCAGGGTGTGGCCCGAGGGAAAGGAGGCGTGCATGTAGTCCCCGGCAAAGGGGAAGAAACCGTAGACCCCCTTGGTGAAGAGCAGGGGCGGCCTGGCTCTGCCGCACAGCTCCTTGAGGGCCTCGCCCACGGCCATGGCGCAGGCCGTGGACAGGCAGACGAACAGGATCGCGCGGGAGCGCGGGGTCGGCCCGTTGCGCAGCGCGTCCGCGCCGCCCAGGACCAGCCCGGCGGCCACCCAGAAGGCGAAGAAGACGCTGTCGGCGGCCTGGGACAGGAGGTTCGCGCCCCGGTGCCAGGCCGTGTCCCGCAGGGCGAGGGCCGCCTCGGCCACGGGGCGGTCCACGAACAGGTAGCAGACGACCACGAGCAGGGCCGTGGCCAGGGCGGCCCACAGGGTTCGGGTCAGGACGGTGCGCATGGGTGGCTCCTTCGGGTTTTCGGTCAGGCCGGGTCCACCAGCACGGCGGCAACGTCCATGACGTTGGTCCGCGTGGGGCCGGTCTTGAGCAGGGTTCCGGTGCGGGTGAAGAAGGTGTAAGCGTCGTTGTCCGCCAGGGCGCGTCCGGCCTCCTCGGACCGTTCGCCCGAGGCCGTGTCCGGGAAGGCCATGGCCCCGGCCGCGTCCGTGGGGCCGTCCGTGCCGTCCGTGCCCAGGCTCATGGCCGCCAGCCGCTCGCGCGCGGTTCCCAGCGCGTCCATCTCCAGCGCGGCGGCCAGGGCCCATTCCTGGTTCCGTCCGCCCTTGCCCGCACCCCTGATGGTCACCGTGGTCTCGCCTCCGGCCAGGAGGCAGACGGGGGGCGGCGCGCATCCAGCGCCCAGGGTGTACTCCCCGGCCAGCCGGATGAGCCGGGCGGCCTGGTCCCTGGCCTCGCCCTCCATGGCCGCGTCCACCACCACCGGGGTGTAGCCCAGCTTGCGGGCCGCCATGGCCGCGCCGTCCACGGCCATGCCGTTGCCCGCGACAATGACGTTGCGCACCCGGCTGAAGCACGGGTCGCCCGCCTTGCGCGTCTCGGACGCGCGTCCGGCGCAGCCTTCGGCCACGGCCCGGACCACGGACTCGGGCATGCGGTGGCAGAGCTCGTAGCGGTCCAGGATGGCCTGGCAGTCCGCGAAGGTGGAGTCGTCGGGCGCGGTGGGACCGGACCCGATGACGTCGAGCCGGTCGCCGACCACGTCGGAGATGATCAGGGTCAGCACCGTGGCCGGGGCCAAGGTCTCGGCCAGATGTCCGCCCTTGAACCGAGAGAGGTGCTTGCGGATGGCGTTGATCTCGCCGATGGGCGCGCCGCATTCGAGCAGCCTGCGCGTGGCCTCCTGCTTGTCGGCCAGGGAGACCCCGTGGATCGGTGAAGGGACCAGGGCGCTTGCCCCGCCGGACAGCAGGAAGAGGACCAGGTCCCGTTCTCCGGCGTCGGCACCGCGTTCAAGCAATGCGGCTGCGGCGCGCTCGCCCGCCTCGTCGGGCACGGGGTGGCCGGACTCGATGACTTCGGTCCTGGCGAGGGGGAGGCCGTGGCCGTACTTGGTGGCCACCAGCCCGTGGGACAGCCGGTCGCCCAGGAGGTCCTCCATGGTCGCGGCCATGGCCGCCGACCCCTTGCCCGCGCCGAGCAGGATGACCCGGTCGTAGCGGTCCAGGTCGTATTCCCGCCCGCCCACGGCCAGGATGTTGTCCTCACGTTTCACGGCGCTTCTCAGGGCCGGGTCCGGGGCCACGGCACGGAGCGCGCCCTCGACGATGCGCAGCAGGTTGGCTTTTCTTTCGGCGTATGCGGTCATGTTCTCGTTCGGTTAGTCGTAGATTTCGGGGTTGAGGCAGGTCTCGGGCCTGCGTCCTTCGAGCATGGCGATCAGGTTACGGGCGGCCAGGGTGGCCATGTCCGTGCGCGAGGAGCGGGTGGCGGAGCCGACGTGGGGCAGGACCACCACGTTGTCCAGCTCGGCCAGTCCCGGGGCCATGGACGGTTCGTTCTCGTAGACGTCCAGCCCGGCCCCGGCGATGGTCCCGGCCTTGAGGGCGGCCACCAGGTCGTCCTCCTTGATGACCGGCCCGCGCGCGGTGTTCACGATGTAGGCGGTGGGCTTCATGCGCGAGAACGACGCGGCGTCGAACAGGTGGCGGGTGGCCGGGGTCAGCGGGGTGTGGATCGAGATGAAGTCGGATTCGGCCAGCAGGGTGTCGAAGTCAACCAGGCGCGCGTTCAGCTCGGACTCCAGGACCGCGTTCCTGCGCCCGCTGGAGCTGGTGTACAGGACCTTCATGTTGAAGCCGCGCCCCATGAGCGCCATGGCCGTGCCGATGCGTCCCGCGCCCACGATGCCCAGCGTCTTGCCGGACACGTCGCCGCCGATGAACTGCAGGGGCCCCCAGCCGGTCCACTGCCCGGAGCGCATGACCCCGTCGGACTCGACCACGCGCCGGGCCGCGGCGAAGAGCAGGGCCCAGGCGCACTCGGCGGTGGCGTTGGTCAGCACGCCGGGGGTGTTGGAGACAGGCAGCCCGCGCCGGGTGGCCTCGGCCACGTCGATGTTGTCGAAGCCCACGGCGTAGTTGGCGTACCCCTTGAGCACCGGGGCCGCGTCGAAGAACTCGGCGTCGATCCTGTCGGTCAGCAGCCCGACGACACCGTGGCAGTCGGCGATGCGCGCGAGCAGCTCGGCGCGGTCCATGGGCGCGTCCACGGGGTTGACCTCCACGTCCGCGACCCGGCGCAGCATTTCGATTCCTTCCTCGGGAATCTGACGGGTGATGAATATCCTGTGTCGTTCCATCGGTTCCTCCTGGTGTTTCGGCCACCAGCATGCGGCCCCGCGCCGTCGGAGTCAACGCCCTTTTCGCCAACGAAAAACCCCCCGGGGACATGGTCCTCGGGGGTGTTGCTAGCGTGGCGCGCCCGGCACGATTCGAACGTGCGATCTTTCGGTTCGTAGCCGAATGCTCTATCCTGCTGAGCCACGGGCGCGCAAACGAAGTGACTGTTTATGCCCATGTGCTCGGGACGTCAAGGGCTTTCTTCAGGATTTTTTCAGTTTGACGTGGAAATCTTCGTCCACGCCCACGGAAAGCGTTGCGCTGCGGCCCTCCACCCGGATCAGCTCGGTGTCCGGGTCTGCGGCCAGTTCGGCCAGCTCCGGGTGCTTCAACAGGTAGAGGCGGACAATGGCCTCGGAAGTCTGGCCGCGCCGGATGGGGGAATACACGCCCTCGATGGACAGGGCCACCCCCTCCTTCCTGCGGTCGATCAGGATGGAGACGTGCGGATTGGCGTGGATGTTCCTGTTCTTTTTCGTGGTCCGGCGGGACAGGAAATAGAATTTCATGGCCGCGTGGTCCGCGAAGAAGTGCATCAGGGAGCTGTGGGGCTGGGAGCCGTCCGCGGTGCAGAGCACGCAGAATTCCTCGGTGCAGATGAGATCGTCGATTAGACGCAGGTTTTCCTTGCTCATGAAAGGTCTCTACGGCACCTTTTCAAGGATCGCCATTATAAAGATGTGGAGCAAGATGGATACCCTGGACAGAAAAATCGAACGCGCCGAAGGGCTGCTCGCGTCCCTGCTGGACCGCGACCCCGGTTCGGTGCGCGCGGCTTGGACCGGGGGCAAGGATTCCACCGTGGTCCTGTTCATCTGGAAGGCGCTGCTGGACCACGCGGGCGCGGGGCCGGTCAAGGCCGTCAACCTGGACACCGGGTGCAAGTTCCCGGAGGTCCTGGCCTTCCGCGACCGGCTGGCCGTGGAGTGGGGCGTTGACCTGCACATCGCCCGGCCGCTGGTCTCCCTGGACGGCTATCCCCTGGCCGCAGACCCCCTGGCGTGCTGCCGCGAGCTCAAGGTAGCCCCCCTGAAGCGGGCGCTCCGCGAGACCGGGACCACCCGGCTGCTGACCGGCATCCGGCGCGACGAGCACCCGGACCGGGCGGCCCGCGAGGCGCTGGAGCCGCGGACCGACCCCGATCACACCCTGGTCAACCCCATCCTCGACTGGACCGAGACCGACGTCTGGGCCTTCCACGACCGGTTCGGCCTGCCCCATTGTTCCCTCTACGACCTCGGCTACCGGTCGCTGGGCTGCCGTCCGTGCACCGCACTTCCGGGCCAGGGCGGGGGAGAACGGTCGGGCCGCTCCGGGGACAAGGAAAAAATTCTCGGTTCGCTCACTTCCCTGGGCTATTTTTAGGCCTCTGCGCCATCCTTCCGCAACCCGCTTGGGCCGGGGCTTCCGGGTAATTTGAGAATTAATTCACAACATTTCCTACCTTTTTGTACCCAATATTTTCAAAAACGTGATTTAGTGCAAAATCGCGTGAAAAACCATTTATTTGCGCGTCCAAAAAGGATGAGGCAAAAGTCGGGTTCGGGTCTTGACCTGACGGTCAACTTCCCCTAAGGACAGTTGTTTACTAGGCTAAGGGTAAAGTGCATTCGCACCGATTTCCGGTTGGAGGTGAACCGGATTTCACGTGCCTGCTGTACTCGTTTTGTCCATCATCTGAAACGAGGTCTTCATGTCGAATCTGTTACTGCTTCTCATCCTGCTGCCGGCGGCAGCGGCGGGGGTCTGCTATTTCGTCCGGTCGTCGGCCGTTCGGAATCTGACCGTGCTCGCCACCGGAGCCATCCTGACGCTCGCGTCGCTGGGATTGCTCTCGCACGGGGTGTTCGAGCCGATCGAGGTCGGCTCGATTCTGGGGATCGGCAGCGACTTCCTGGTTACCGTCCTGGATTTCGCGCTGCTGGGTGTCATCTTTTTTTATGGTATCAAACACAAGAGCATTCTGATTCAGGCCTTCACCGCGGCGCAGGCCGTGCTGCTCGCCTGGTTCGAGATCGTCATGGTCAAGCACGAAGCCGTCCCCGCCCTGGCGGGCGACCAGCTCTCGCTGATCATGGTCCTGGTGATCTCCATCATCGGTTCGCTGATCTGCATCTTCGCCATTCCGTACATGAAGGAACACGAAGAGCATCTCCACCTGAAGAAGTCCCGCCAGCCGCGATTCTTCTTCTTCCTGGTGCTCTTCCTGGGCGCCATGAACGGACTGGTCCTGTCCAACAACGTGCTGTGGATGTACTTCTTCTTTGAGGTCACCACCCTGTGCTCCTTCATGCTCATCGGCCACGACGCCACCGAGATCGCCACCAGGAACTCGGTCCGCGCCCTGTGGATGAACGCCATGGGCGGCCTCGCCTTCGTGCTCGGCATGATGCTGGTCTACATGGAAGCGGGCACCCTGAACATCGCCGCCATCCTGACCTCCGGCAACCAGACCGCCCTGATGCTCACCGGCCTCGGCTTCCTGTGCCTGGCCGGGTTCACCAAGGCCGCCCAGGTCCCGTTCCAGTCCTGGCTGCTCGGCGCCATGGTTGCGCCGACCCCGGTCTCCGCGCTGCTGCACTCCTCGACCATGGTCAAGGCGGGCGTCTTCGTGGTCCTGCGGTTCGCCCCGGCCTATGCCGGGTCCTTCCTGTCCACCGGCGTGGCCGTCTGCGGCGCGTTCACCTTCATCGCCTGTTCCGCCCTCGGCGTGGGGCAGTCCAACGGCAAGAAGATCCTGGCCTACTCCACGGTGGCCAACCTCGGCCTGATCATCTGCTGCGCGGGCATCAACACCCCGCTGGCCCTGACCGCCGCGGTCATGCTGATCCTCTTCCACGCCATCTCCAAGTCGCTGCTCTTCCTGTGCGTGGGCACCATCGAGCAGGCCATCGGCTCCCGCGACATCGAGGACATGCGCGGCCTGTACGCCAGGCTCCCGCGCACGGCGCTGATCACCATCATCGGCATCCTGACCATGATGCTGCCGCCGTTCGGCGTGCTGCTCGGCAAGTGGATGGCCATCGAGGCCTCCGCCGACTCCAACATCTTCATCGTCGTCATGCTGGCCATGGGCTCCGCCCTGATGGTCGTCTTCCTGGCCCGCTGGGCCGGTTCCATGATGGCCACCCGCGAAGAGGGCGGCCGCTGTGAATCCCAGCCGACCCTGACCCGCCTGCCCCTGCTGATCCTCTGTCTGGGCGCGGTGGTCCTGTCCATCGCCTCCCCCTGGATCTACAACTCCCTGCTGGCCCCCTGGCTCGGGTCCGCCCCGTTCATGGTCGGCTTCGGCTCCCTGGAGTCCGCCCACGGCACGTTCGTGGTGGTGCCCCTGTTCCTGGTGCTCGGATTGGGCCTGCTCTATGCGGTCAAGGCCGGTTCCGGCTACCGCAAGGTGAAGGTCATGCCTCCCTACCTGGGCGGCGCCAACTCCTCCGTTGACGGCACCTACGTCGGCCCCATGAACGGCGATGTTCCCTTCGCCGCGGGCAACATGTATCTGGGCGAGCTGTTCGCCGAAGGCAAACTCACGCCTGTCTTCAACGCACTGGCGGTCGCGCTGATCGTCCTCATGCTGGGAGGGGCGCTGTAATGGAAACCCTTATTCTCGTCATCATCGGACTTCTTGTCGGCCCGCTCGCCGGCGGCCTGATCGCCGGCCTGGACCGTCGCGTCACCGCCTGGTTCCAGTCCCGCCAGGGTCCCCCGATCATGCAGGCCTTCTATGACGTGGCCAAACTCCTGGGCAAGGAGAAGATGGTCGTCAACCAGTGGCAGATCATCTGCGCCTGGGTCTACCTGATCGCGGCCGCCACCTCCGTGGCGCTGTTCTTCGCGCAGGGCGACCTGCTGCTCGTCTTCTTCGTGCAGGCCGTGGGCGCGGTCTTCCTGGTCATGGGCGCCATGGCCGCGAAGTCCCCGTACTCCCAGGTCGGCGCGCAGCGCGAGCTGATGCAGATCCTGGCCTACGAGCCGATCCTGATCCTGGTCTTCGTCGGCTTCTACATGGTCACCGGCTCCTTCTCCATCGAGGCCATCTGGGCCCAGGAGATGCCGCTGCTGGCCAAGATGCCGCTGCTCTACCTGGCGCTCGGCTACGCCCTGACCATCAAGCTGCGCAAGTCGCCGTTCGACTTCTCCACCTCCCACCACGGCCATCAGGAACTGGTCAAGGGCATGCTCACCGAGTACTCCGGCCCCTACCTGGCCCTGATCGAGATCGCCCACTGGTACGAGACCATCCTGGTGCTCGGCCTGTGCGCGCTCTTCTGGCACACCAACGTGGCCTGGATGGCGCTTCTGCTCGCGGCCACCTACATGCTTGAAATCCTGGTGGACAACACCATGGCCCGCATGACCTGGCGCTGGATGCTCAAGCGCGTCTGGCTGCTCGGCATGGGCTTGTGCGTCGTTAACCTCATCTGGCTGTACGCGGGGTAAATCATGTTCGGATCATTCATCAAGAAATCTCGCGCCAAGTCACCGTGGATCATGCACTTCGACTGCGGTAGCTGCAACGGCTGCGATATCGAGGTCCTGGCCTGCCTGACCCCCCTCTACGACGTGGAGCGGTTCGGCATCATCAACGTCGGCAACCCCAAGCACGCGGACGTCCTGCTGGTCACCGGCACGGTCAACCACCGGAACAAAAAGGTGCTCAAGAACATCTACGACCAGATGCCCGAGCCCAAGGCCGTCATCGCCATCGGCGCGTGCGGCAACACCGGCGGCGTCTTCCGCGACGCCTACAACGTCGTGGGCGGCGTGGACCAGGTCATCCCCGTGGACGTCTACGTCCCCGGCTGCCCGGCGAAACCCGAGGCCATCATCGACGGCGTCGTGGCCGGACTCGGCAAATTCGCCCAGAAAGTGGAAGAAGCCGAGTAGCTTCGAACGAGGTACATAATGCAAGGTAAAGTTATAGACGTGACCCTCGACACCCTTGTCGGCGAGGTCATGAACATGAAGAACGACGGGCAGAGGCTTGTCACCTACTCCACCTACCAGGTCGGAGAAAAGGGCATCGGCATCCTCTACCACTTCGACAAGAACCTGGAAATCACCCACCTGCGGCTTGAAACCGACATGGACAAGCCCATTCCGAGCGTGTCCGGCGTCTTCTTCGCCGCGCTCCTGGTGGAAAACGAAATCCGCGACCAGTGGGACGTCAAGTTCGACGGCCTGGTCCTCGACTTCAACCGCACGCTCTACCTTGACCCCGAGGTCACCCAGGTTCCCCTGGTGTCCAACGTCAAGATCGAGCCGAAAAAATAGGGGGCTGAAATGGCTACTACCGTAATTCCCTTCGGCCCGCAGCATCCCGTCCTGCCCGAACCGGTGCACCTCACCCTGAAGGTCGAGGACGAGATCGTCAAGGAGGCCATCCCGGCCCTGGGCTACGTCCACCGCGGCCTGGAAAAACTGGCCGACATCCGCGACTACCACCAGATGATCAACGTCTGCGAGCGCGTCTGCGGCATCTGCTCCATGATCCACGCCGTCTGCTACTCGCAGGGCATCGAGGAACTCATGGGCGTCGAGGTCCCGGACCGCGCCAAGGTGCTGCGCGTCATCTGGTCCGAACTCCATCGCTGCCACTCCCACCTGCTCTGGCTGGGCCTGTTCGCCGACGCCTTCGGCTTCGAGTCCCTGTTCATGCAGTTCTGGAAAGTCCGCGAGCGGATCATGGACATCAACGAGGCCACCACCGGCAGCCGCGTCATCGTGTCCGTCAACGTCATCGGCGGCGTCCGCGCCGACCTCTCCCCGGACCAGATCCGCTGGATCCTGTCCGAACTCGAGATCGTCGAGAAAGAGGTCAAGGCCATGCAGGACACCATCATGAACGACTATACCGTCAAGTCCCGCACCGTGGGCGTCGGCGTGCTGACCAAGGCCCAGGCCTACGAGCTCGGCGCCGCCGGCCCGACCCTGCGCGGCTCCGGCGTGGCGCAGGACATGCGCATGCTCGGCTACGGCGCGTACAACATGCTCGACTTCGAACCGGTCGTCGAGACCGCAGGCGACTGCTGGGCGCGCTCCACCGTGCGCTTCCGCGAGACCCTGCAGTCCATCGACCTGGTCCGCCAGGCCATCGCCAAGCTCCCCGAGGGCGAGCTGGCCGCCAAGGTCAAGGGCAACCCGCCCGAGGGCGAGATCTTCACCCGGGTCGAGCAGCCGCGCGGCGAGTGCGTCTACTATATCCGGGGCAACGGCACCAAGCACCTCGATCGCCTGCGCATCCGTACCCCGACCTTCGCCAACATCCCGCCTCTTCTGGCCATGCTGCCCGAATGCGAGCTGGCGGACGTCCCGGTCATCGTGCTGTCCATCGACCCGTGCATCAGCTGCACCGAACGCTAGGAGGACCGCATGCTGTTTACACCCACCGTCATCAAGAACCTGCTGAAAAAGCCCGCCACCCGGAACTACCCGTTCACCGTGCGCGAGCCGTTCCCCAACTACCGGGGCGAGCTGGTCATCGACATCGACGGCTGCATCTTCTGCGGCACCTGCTCCCGCAAGTGCCCCAGCCAGTGCATCACCGTGGACAAGAACGCCGGGACCTGGCAGTGCGATCCGCACGCCTGCGTGTACTGCGGCATCTGCCGGGACAACTGCCCGACCAAATGCCTGTCCATGAAGGACGTGCACCGCAAGCCCATGACCGAGAAGATCACCTGGATCGAACAGGGCACCCCGCCCAAACCGAAAAAGAAAACCGCTGAAAAGAAAGAAGAGAAATAGGCTGACCCCCTCCCTCTTCGATCAATAAAGTAAGCCCCGGCTCACCGAGCCGGGGCTTTATTTATGGGAGAAGATGCCTCCGGCGGCCGGGGGAAGGGGGAGAGAAACCTTTTGAGAAAGGTTTCTCTCCCCCTTCCCCCGGACCCCCATCCCCCTCTCTTCCAAAACTTTTTATGTCGCTGCGCGAGGGGTGAGGTTCGAGTGAGTTGATTCCTTTAAATTGAATTCGTTCAGACCAACCCCGCACGCTAAACCGCGCTCGCACGGACCTGCCGAAGGCACGCAAAAAGCTTTGAAGGGGGAGTCCAGAGGGGGAAACTTTCTCGAAAGTTTCCCCCTCTGGCCGCCGGAGGCATTCTTCTCCTATAACTTCTGGTCGATGTCGGAGAAGCAGGGGATGCAGTAGGTCTTGCCGGCGAAGCGGCGGGTGCGGGATTCCATGGTCATCTCGCCGCAGTGTTCGCAGCGCAGGCTTTCGAGGACCTGTGCGGGGCGGGGGGCCAGGGCGTCGAGGGGGGTGAGGTCGAACATGTCGTCGAGGTCGATGGTCATGAAGTGGTCGATGGCCTGTTCGCGGCTGCGGTCGCCGGGGGCGAGGTCCTTGAGCAGGGCGCGGAATCCCTTGCCGGACTTGCGGTCATAGAAGGAGAAGGCGCGCTTTCCGTAGTCCCGGTGGATGAAGTTGCCTTTGCCCAGCGTGCAGTCGGTGAGGAACTGGATGGCGTCCACGCCGCACATGTCGGTCTCGCTGACGGCCACGAGGTCGGTTTGGGCAAGGTCGCCGAGTTCGCGTTCGGCCAGCTCCACGGCGCGGATGCCGATGGTCAGGCCGGGGCAGTGGTGGCCGTGGAAGCGGATGGTTTCGTCGAGTTTTTCCTTGGGCAGGGTGCAGGGCATGGTTTTTCCTTGTATCAGCCGGCGGGGACGACCATGGGGTGTCCCTGCACGGTATGGATGTGAACGGGCAGGCCGTAGACTTCCTCCACCACGTCCGGGGTGACTTCGCAGGCGGGTCCGGTGGAGTGGATGCGGCCGTCCTTGAGAAACAGGACCTTGTCGGCGTAGCGCAGGGCGGTGTTCAGGTCGTGCATGGTCATGATGGCGGCCAGGTTGTGGCCTTTGACCACGTGGCGGAGCATGGACAGGATGTCCACCTGGCTGCGCAGGTCGAGGCTGGAGGTGGGCTCGTCCAGGAGCAGGAGCTTGGGTTCCTGGACCAGGGCGCGGGCGATGGCGACCTTCTGGAGCTCGCCGCCGCTGAGCTGGTCGATGTGGCGCAAGGAGAGGTGATCCAGGCGCAGCCGTTTCAGGGCCGAATCGACCATGCGCAGGTCCTTTTCGCCCACCCGCCAGACGATGTGCGGCTTGCGGCCCATGAGCACGGCGTCGAACACGGTCAGCCGGGCGGCCTCGGACCGCTGTGCCACGTAGCCGATGCCCAGCGCGATTTCGGCGGGGCGCATCCTGAGCACGTTGCGGTCCTCGACCAGGACTTTGCCCTTGGCGGGCGCGTGGATGGCGTTGATGCACTTGAGCAGGGTGGTTTTGCCCACGCCGTTGGGGCCGAGGATGGCCAGCAGTTCCCCGCCGTGCAGGTCGAACTCCACGGAGTGGAGCACGGATTTGCCGTTGTAGCCGAAATCGAGGCCGGAGACCGAGAGGATCATCTGCGCTGCCCCCTTATGATGAGATAGATGAACACGGGTGCGCCCAGGAACGCGGTGAGCACGGACACGGGCAGGACGTGGGGTGCGAGCACGAGGCGCGCGGTGGTGTCCGCGGCCAGGAGCAGCAGCCCGCCCGCCAGGATGGAGCCGGGCAGCAGGAACCGGTGGTCCGAGCCGATGACGCGGCGGACCATGTGCGGCACCACCAGGCCGACGAAGCCGATGATCCCGAGGAAGGCGATGATCACGGCGGTGAGCATGGAGGCCAGCAGCATGCCGACCATGCGCACGCGATCCACGCGCACGCCCAACCCCTTGGCGGTCTCGTCGCCCGCGTCGATGGCGTTGTAGTTCCAGCCGTTGGCCAGGAAGTAGACCGTGCAGACCAGGGTCACGGCGGACATGACGCCCAGCTCGGACCAGGAGGCCCGGGCCGTATCGCCGAAGGTCCAGAAGACCATGGCGGCCAGCTGCACGTCATCGGCGAAGTACTGGAGAAACATGGTCCCAGCGGTGAACAGGGCGCCGAGCGCCACGCCGGTCAGGATCATGATCTCCGGGGTCGCGCCGCGCAGCCGGGAAACGGCCACGATGACCCCGGCGGCCAGCAGGGAGAAGAGGAAGGCCACGCCTGTGGTCAGGTACGGGCTGGTCACGTTCACGGTGTCGGCGCTGGCCGAGGTCATGATGCCGCCGCCGAGGATCATCACGGCAAAGGCCGCGCCGAAGGCGGCCGCGTGGGAGATGCCCAGGGTGAAGGGGGAGCCGAGCGGGTTGCGCAGGATGGACTGCATGGCCGCGCCCGCAACGGAAAGCCCGGCTCCGGCCACGATGGAGGTCAGGGCCTGGGGGAGCCGGATGTTCCAGACGATGACGTCGAACCGCTTGGACGAGGCCCAGCCCATGAGGGCCCGGGCCACTTCGTCGAGGGGGATGTTCGCCGCGCCCAGGGAAATGGAGATCACCAGGGCGAGGGCCAGCAGTCCGCCGGTCAGGCAGACCAGTCCGACCTTCCAGCCGATGTACCGCCGGTATTCCTCCGGCACCTGTCCGTCTTCGAAGTGCACGCTAGTTCACCCGCACCGGGACGTAGGCCATACCCTGGAACATGTGGTTCATGTCCGCGAATACCGGCTTGCCCACCAGGAAGGTGTATATCTCGTCCGCCTTGGCCGCGGGGTCCACGTCCGCGAACCGGTCCGGGTACAGGGTCTTGCCGATGAAATAGGCGTTGGCCAGGATCGAGCCGTAGTTGATGGAGTACCAGTTGTAGGGCAGCACGCCGTAGACGCGGTCCGCCTTCACGGCGGCCAGGGTGCGGTAGGCGGGGTCGGTGCGCAGCTCGAACAGGCCGCCCGCCTCGTCGCCCATCTGCAGGGTGGAGAGGTCCAGGAACAGGTAGTCCGGGTTCCACTCCACGATCTTCTCCTTGGCCACGTCGGACTGGCTCAGCCCCTTGCCCGCCGAATTGGCGTCGTAGGCCAGATTCCGGGCGCGGACAAAGGAGAAGGGCGGGTAGGTCGGTTCCGTGGACTGGAAGCCGTGCGGCCCCTTGAAGGCCACGCCGCCCACGAAGGCCGAGGGGCGGTCCTGCTCCGGGATGTCGGCCGTGCGCTTGTTCAGGTCGTCGATCAGCTCGGTGATGTAGGCGATGACCGACTCGGCCCGCTGCTCGCGGCCCACCACCTCGCCCATCAGGCGCAGGGTGGCGAAGAGCTGGTCGCGCCGGGCGCCCAGGTTGCCGTAGTCCAGGACCACCACCGGGATGCCGGTCTTCTGCTCCAGCTCGGCGGGATCGTGGCCCATGGTGGAAAAGGTCTTGAAGACGACCTGCGGCTGGGGCTCCAGGGTCAGGATCAGTTCGGGGTTGTCGTGCCCCCGGAACTGGCCGAACACGGGCATGGTCTTGAACTGCTGGTTGGCGATGGCGTAGGGTCGGGAATCGAACCGCGACCGTCGGCTCTCGATGTCGTCCACGGCCACCGCCAGGGACTGGCCCTGAAGATAGGTCAGCAACCGGAGGCTGCCGGAACCGGAACAGATCACCCGCTCCACCGCGTCCGGAATCTCGATCACCTTGCCGCCGGCGTCGGTCACGGATCGCGCCTGGGCGGGCAGGGGGATGAACAAGGCCAGGACCAGGACCGCAGCCAGGAAACGGAAACGATGAACTAATTCCATTCGGGCACCCTTTTCAGCGTATGATTTGTTGAATCAAATATGGATATTGTTACTGATTAATAAAAAGTAACACAATTGGGTGATAGAAGAAAGAAAGAGACCCGTCAAGGGGGATGTGAATTCGGACTCGGACGCTCGGTTTAGCAAGGGGAGCGGGAATGCCCGGGCGGCTGCCAGGGAGGGGGCGCAGGCCATTGAGAGGGGAAGACGGGAGCGGCTTTCGCTCTCGGCGGGAACCCGGCCTTCCGCAAACCGGTGGATGCGGTCCGGTCCGGGCCGCCGCACGGCCATGCGACCCGGATAGCACGTCGGCAAACCGGTCGGGCGACACCCCGTCCCCATCCTGTGCCGGAGGGGCGCGGGGACCGTATCGGAGCCCTTGGCTTGGGGCGGGAAATTGCGTAACGTGCGATTCCTTATGCAACGCAAGAAGACGAGAGTCGTGAACATCGGCAACGTGGGCATCGGCGGGGACAACCCGGTCCGGGTCCAGTCCATGTGCAACACGGACACGCGCGACGTCCTGGCCACGGTGACGCAGATCACCCAACTGGCCGACGCCGGGTGCGAGATCGTGCGGTTGGCCGTGCCTGACGAGGCGGCGGCGGCCGTGCTCGCGACCATCCGCGAACAGTCGCCGGTGCCGCTCATCGCGGACATCCATTTCGACCACCGGCTGGCCCTGGCCGCGCTCGACGCCGGGTTCGACGGGCTGCGCATCAACCCCGGCAACATCGGGGACGAATCCAAGGTGGACGCCGTGGTCCGCGCGGCCAAGGCGCAGGGCACGCCCATCCGCATCGGGGTCAACGGCGGGTCCCTGGAAAAGGACCTGCTCGCCAAATTCGGCGGTCCCACGCCCCAGGCCATGGTCGAGTCCGGCCTGCGGCACGTGCGCATGCTGGAGGCGCGCGGCTTTCACGACATCAAGATATCGCTCAAGACCTCGTCCGTGCTCAAGACCGTCGAGGCGTACCGGCTCATGTCCGACGAGGTGGACTACCCGCTGCACATCGGCATCACCGAGGCCGGGACCCTGGTGCGCGGTGCGGTCAAGTCCGCCGTGGGGCTGGGCATCCTGCTTTTCGAGGGCATCGGCGACACCCTGCGCGTGTCCCTGACCCACGATCCGGTGGCCGAGATCGGCGTGGCCTACGAAATCCTGCGCAGCTTGGGCTTGCGGGAACGCGGCCCGGAGATTATATCCTGCCCCACCTGCGGGCGCACCGAGATCGGCCTGATCGAGCTGGCCGAGCAGGTGGAGGCGGCGCTGAGGGGGGTGGAGGAGGTCTTCACCGTGGCCGTCATGGGGTGCGTGGTCAACGGCCCCGGCGAGGCGCGCGAGGCCGACATCGGCATCGCGGGCGGCCGCGACCTGGGCATCATCTTCCGCAAGGGGGAGGTGGTCCGCAAGGTCCGGGGCAACGCCAATCTGCTGCCCGAATTCATGAAAGAGATCGATAAATTCCTGGAAGAAAGGAGAACCGAATAGATGCGTCTTTCCCGCTATTACATCCCGACCCTGAAGGAGGACCCGGCCGACGCCGAGGTCGTCTCCCACAAGCTCCTGATGCGCGCGGGCATGATCCGCAAGCTGACCAGCGGCATTTACAACTATCTGCCGCTGGGGCTGCGCTCCATCAACAAGGTGGGGCAGATCGTGCGCGAGGAGATGAACCGGGCGGGCGCGCTGGAGGTCCTCCTGCCCATGGTCCAGCCCGCCGACCTCTGGAGGGAGACCGGCCGCTGGGAGTACTACGGCAAGGAGCTGCTCCGGTTCAAGGACCGCCACGACCGGGACTACTGCCTCGGACCCACCCATGAGGAGGTCATCACCGACCTGGTGCGCGGCGAGATCAAGTCCTACAAGCAGCTGCCGGTCAATCTGTACCAGATCCAGACCAAGTTCCGCGACGAGATCCGTCCCCGGTTCGGCCTCATGCGCGGCCGCGAGTTCATCATGAAGGACGCCTACTCCTTCGACAAGGACGAGGCGGGCGCGGAGAAGTCCTATTTCGACATGTTCAACGCCTACAAGGCCGCGTTCTCGCGCATCGGGCTGCGCTTCAAGCCGGTCCAGGCGGACTCCGGAGCCATCGGCGGCGATTTCTCCCACGAGTTCATGGTCCTGGCCGAGACCGGCGAGGACACCATCGCCTCCTGCCTGTCCTGCGACTTCGGGGCCAACCTGGAAAAGGCCAAGGTGGCCGCTCCCACGACCGCTCCGGCGGACGAATCGACCGTTCCCGCACTTGAGGAGGTCGCCACCCCCGGCACGCACACCGTGGAGGAGGTCTGCAACTTCCTCGGCATTTCCGCCGACAAGCTGGTCAAGACCCTGCTCTTCGTGGTGGACGGCAAGCCCGTGGCCGGGCTGGTGCGCGGCGACCGCGAACTGAACGACGTCAAGCTGCGCAACCTGGCGGGCGGCAACGAGATCGAGCTGGCCGACGAGGCGCTGGTCCGCAAGCTGACCAACGCGCCCGTGGGCTTCGCCGGTCCCGCCGGGCTGGACCCCAGCGTGCCGGTCTATGCCGACCACGAACTGCTGGCCGGGACCGACTGGGTGGCCGGGGCGAACAAGGGCGACACCCACGTCCTGCATCTGGCGCTGGGCCGCGACTGCAAGGTTGAGCAATACGCCGACCTGCGGGTCATCGAGCCCACGGACCCCTGCCCGGAATGCGGCGGGGCCATCGAGTTCACCAAGGGCATCGAGGTGGGCCACGTGTTCAAGCTCGGCCTGAAGTACTCCCAGAAGATGGAAGCCACCTTCCTGGACGAGAACGGCAAGTCCCAGTTCATGATCATGGGCTGCTACGGCATCGGCGTGTCCCGCATCGTGGCCTCGGCCATCGAGCAGAACTTCGACGAGAACGGCTGCTGCTTCCCGCCGTCCATCGCGCCCTTCGAGGTCTGCCTGATCTCGCTCGGCGGCAAGGACCAGGACGTGGCCGACAAGGCCGAGGAGCTGTACGCCGAACTGCTGAAGCTCGGCGTGGATGCGGCCTTCGACGACCGGGCCGAACGCCCCGGCGTCAAGTTCGCCGAGGCCGACCTGATCGGCTACCCCATGCAGCTGGTGCTCGGCGGCAAGGGGCTCAAAAGCGGCATCATCGAAGCCAAGGATCGCAAGACCGGTGAAAAGATCGAGCTCCCGCTCGACACCTTTGCCGAGTCCTTCGCTGCCTGGCGCAATGGTATCTGGAATAATTGGGGCCTTGAAACCCCCTAGATTCCGGACATATATCGTCATGCCAACCCGGCGCGGAATCGACCGCGCCGGGTTTTTTTATTGTCGGTCCGGTCCGCCGGGTGGTATGCCACGGATGGACCGGACACAACCTTCGGGAGAGAGAAAATGACCTTTGAAAGTGGAATCGCGTTGGCGCTGGCCACGCTGGTGTTCGCGTGCATACCGGGGCCGGGGATTTCGGCCGTGGTGGCCCAGTCGCTGGCGCGCGGGTTCAAGGCGGGTGCCGGGTTCACCCTGGGGCTGGCCCTCGGGGACGTGTGCTACCTGCTCACGGCCCTGTTCGGCATGGGCTGGGTGGCCTCGCAGATCGGGCCGTATTTCGTCATCCTCAAGTGGGCGGGCGCGGCCTATCTCGTCTACATGGGCGTGAAGTGCTGGACGGCCAAGCCGAATTTCGATCCGCAGCCGGAGTGCGCGGCCACGGCCCGCACCGGGCGCAGCTTCCTGGCCGGGCTGTGCGTGACCTTGGGCAACCCCAAGGCCATCGCCTTCTATTGCGGGTTCCTGCCCGGCTTCGTGGACATGGCGTCCCTGACCGGGACCGACGTGGCCCTGGTCATGGGCATCATCGTCCCGATCATCGGCACGGTCCCCCTGGTCTACGCCTGGCTGGCCTCGCGGGGCCGCAACGCCATCCGCTCGACCCGGCTGTGGAAGATCATGAACCGCTCCGCCGGAACCATCATGATCGGCGCGGGCGCGGCCATCGCGGCGGAGTAACTGTTGTAGTGTAAAATCAACCGGCCCCCCGCCCCCCCCACCGCGAAGCGGCTATACAAAGTTTAGGAGGGGAGTTGGGGTTGGGGGGTCCAGGGGGGAAGGGGAAGAGGGGAAGCCCTTTTCCAAAGGGTGCCCCTCTTCCCCTTCCCCCCTGGCCGCCGGAGGCATTTCTTTGTCCAATATACTGACCGTTTCCGAACTCACTCAATCCGTAAAGGCGCTGCTGGAGGCCGAGTTTCCGTTCGTCTGGGTGCGGGGGCAGGTCTCCAACCTGGCGCGGCCCGCGTCCGGGCACGTCTATTTCACGCTGACCGATGGCGAGGCGGCGTTGTCCGTGGTCTGGTTCAAGTCCTCGCAGCGCTCGGCGGAGCCGGTGCAGCAGGGTGCGGACAGGGTCAACCCGCTGACCGGGGAGATCGAGGAGGCCGAGGGCGACACGGCGCTCACGGGCAGCGGGCTTGAGGACGGCATGGAGGTGCTCTGCGCGGGGCGGCTCAACGTGTACGAGCCGCGCGGCCAGTACCAGCTGGTGGCCGAGCTGGTCCAGGCCCAGGGCGTGGGCGTTCCGCGGCGCGCGGCGAGCCGCGCGCCAGTACCAGCTGGTGGCCGAGCTGGTCCAGGCCCAGGGCGTGGGCGACCTGGCGCTGGCCTTCGAGGCGCTGAAGCGGAAGCTGGCGGCCAAGGGCTATTTCGACGAGGACCGCAAGCTGGAGCTGGAGCGCGACCCGAGGCGGGTGGCGGTGATCACCTCCAAATCCGGGGCGGCCATCCGGGATTTCCTGCGCATCGCGGCCACGCGCGGCACCGGGGCGGAGATCCGCATCTACCCGACCCTGGTGCAGGGCGACCGCGCCCCGGCGCAGATCGCGGCGGCGCTGGACCTGGTGGACGGCGAGGGATGGGCCGAGGTCGCGGTGCTCATCCGCGGCGGCGGCTCGCTGGAGGATTTGTGGGCCTATAACACCGAGGAGGTGGCGGACGCCATCTTCCGCGCCCGGCTGCCGGTGATCACCGGCGTGGGCCACGAACCGGACGTGACCATCGCGGACTTCGTGGCCGACAGGCGGGCGGCCACGCCGAGCCACGCGGCCCAGGAGCTGTGGCCCCGGCGCGAGACCCTGGCCCAGAAGGTGGACTCCCTGGACCTGGGGCTGAACAGGGCCTACGCGGGCTGGCTGTCGGCCAAGGCAAAGGATTTCGAGCACCTGCGCAAGGCGCTGGTGTGGCTCTCCCCACGGCGGCGGGTGGAGCGCATGGAGGACCGGCTGTCCGCGCTCATGTCCCGGCTGGACGGCGCGGGGCTGGACCGGTATTTCGGGTGCGCGGAACGCGCCGTGCGGCTGGCCGAGCGGCTGGGTCGCGCCTTCGGCCCCCACCGGTTGGACGGGCTGGAGGCAGCGGTGGACGGGTTGGCGCACCGGCTGGACAAGGCCGGGCAGCGGCTGCCCGAGGGGCTGGGCCAGCGGCTGACCGTGCTGGAGACGGCGCTGCGCGGGCTGGACCCGGAGGGTCCGCTCACGCGCGGCTACGCATTGGTCAGGGTGACCGGGACCGGAGAATTTTTGCGCGACCCCCGAAGGGTGACGGAAGGCGCCGCTCTTGATATTACGGTCCGTGACGGCAAGGTCGGGGCGGTGGTGACCTCCGCCCGGCACAAGGATGAATAGAGGTAGTATGCGACGGTTTGTTTTGATGTTGGTTATGGCGGTCTGCCTGATGCTGGCCCCGGCTCCGGCCCCGGCCCAGAGCTTCGGCCTGGAGGAGGGCGACGACGCGGGCGTGGTCCTGCCCAAGGACGCGGAGGCCGGGACTCCGGCCCCGGCCCCGGCGCAGTCGGTCCCGGCGCTGGTCCTGGCCGCGCCGAGCAAGGTCGGCGTGGGCCGTCCGTTCCTGGTCCGGCTGACCTCGGACCTGCCGCTGGAGTCCGTGTCCATCCACTGGCAGGGGCGCGAGGTGGTCCCGTCCATCTCGGTCTGGAACAACCGCCACGTGGCCCTGGCCATGCTCGGCACGGACGTGCTGTCCGAGCGGCCCGGCAAGGAGGACCTCTCGGTCATCGCCTCGGTGGACGGCAAGGAGTCGACCCTGCGCCGCACGGTGCGCGTGACCTCGGTGGACTATCCGACCCAGGAGCTGACCCTGCCGGAGAAGATGGTCACCCCGCCCCAGGACGTGTTGGACCGCATCGCGGCCGAGGGCGTGAAGACCTCCGAGGCCAAGAACACGGTCTCGGCCCAGCGGCTGTGGACCCTGCCCCTGGAGCGGCCCGTGGACGGTATCGTCCTGAGCGTGTACGGGGCGCGGCGCATCCTCAACGGCAAGCCCAAGAACCCGCACCGGGGGCTGGATTTCCGCTCCCCCATGGGCAACCCGGTGAAGTCCGTGGCCGCGGGCAAGGTCATCCTGGTGGGCGACCACTACTATGCGGGCAACTCGGTCTACGTGGACCACGGCAACGGCGTGGTCTCCATGTATTTTCACCTGTCCGAACCCACGGTCAAGGAAGGGGACGCGGTCGAGCGCGGCCAGACCGTGGGACTGACCGGCATGACCGGCCGGGCCACCGGCCCCCATCTGCATTTCTCCCTGTCGGTGCTGGGCGAGCTGGTCGATCCCGCCGGATTGTTCCAGGCCAAGGCCGACGACATGCTGCAATAGAGATCCGCCATGAAACATCATTTTTGTCGACGCGCCCTCGGCGCTCTGCTGCTCTGTCTGTGTCTCGCCGGTCCCGCCTTTGGCGCGGGGCTGGAAATGGTCGAGGTCGACGCGCCCGCGCGCGCGGGCACCGGCAAGCCGTTTCTCGTGCGCATCGCCACCTGGTACCCGCTGGAAGACCTGGCGGTGGAGTGGGAAGGCGGGACCGTGCGCCCGGCCGTGACCGTGCGGTCCGGCAAATCCGAAGCGCCGGTGCTGCTCGGCGTGGACCTGCGGGCCGAGACCGGCGTGCGGACCCTGACGGTGACCGCGCGCATCTGGGGGCATGAGCGCAGGTTCTCGCGCACGGTGGAGGTGGTCGAGTCCGCATGGCAGGAGGAGACCCTGACCGTGCCGCCCAAGATGATCGACCCGCCGGAGTCCGAGCGCCCGCGCATCGAGCGCGAGAGGGAGCTGATGCGCGCGGCCCGGGGGACCGTGTCGCCCGAGCGGTACTGGACCCTGCCTTTCACCCGCCCGGTCAAGGGCAAGATGCTCAGCCGGTTCGGGCTGCACCGGGTCTTCAACGGGACCACCGCCGGGCGCCACACCGGACTGGACTTCCGGGCCTGGCTCGGCACGCCGCTGCACGCCATCGCCGCCGGAAGAGTTGTCCTCACCGGTCACTTCTACTATGCTGGCAACTGCGTGTTTCTCGACCACGGCAACGGCCTGGTGACCATGTCCTGCCACATGTCGAAGGTCCTGGTGAAGGATGGGGATCTGGTCGAGGCCGGGCAGACCATCGGGTTGTCCGGGGCCACGGGCCGGGTGACCGGCGCGCACCTGCACCTGGCCGCATTCGTCCAGGGCGCGGTGGTGGACCCGGAGACTTTATTGAAAATTACTGATGGCAACTCGTTTGAATAAAAGGAATTTGATTAATACAGCTGACGGAGGAACCCGTGGCGAAAGATACCTTTGAAGACCGGCTGGAGCGGCTCAAGGACGTGGTCGACCGGCTGGAGCGCGGCGACCTTCCCCTGGAGGACGGCGTGGCCCTGTACAAGGAGGGGCTGGAGCTGGTCAAGGCGTGCGGCAAGCAGCTGGAGAACGCCCGGCACGAGGTCAAGCTCGTGTCCGAAGGGCTGATCCGCGAGTTCGACGGACTTGAGGGGCTGGCCTCCGACGCGGAGGACGAGCAGTGACCGCCGCAGCGACCGTAAAGGAAGAGCTGGCCCGGCGTGCGGCCTCGGTCGAGGAGTTTCTGGTCACCTGCCTCCGGGATCGCGGCATCCCGGACCGGCTGCTGGCCTCCATGGAGTATTCCCTGCTGGCCGGGGGCAAGCGGCTCCGGCCCGTGCTGGTCCTGTCCTGGTGCGGGATGCTCGGCGGCGAGCCGGACAAGGCCATGCCCTTTGCCGCGTCCATGGAGTGCATCCATACCTATTCGCTGATCCACGACGATCTGCCCGCCATGGACGACGACGACCTGCGGCGCGGCAAGCCGTCCAACCACAAGCGGTTCGACGAGGCCACGGCCATCCTGGCGGGCGACGGGCTGCTCACCGAGGCGTTCGGGCTGATGTCCGCCGCGTCCATCGTCAGGGGGCTCCCGGCGGACCGGGTGCTCAGGGCGATCTTCGTTCTGGCCCAAGCCGCCGGGGCGGGCGGCATGGTCGGCGGCCAGGCCGTGGACATGGAGTTCACGGGGCGCACCGGGGTTCCGCTTCCGGAGCTGCAGCGGATGCACGCCATGAAGACCGGGGCGCTGATCACCGCGGCCTGCGAGTGCGGTGCGATCCTGGCCGGAGCCCCGGAGGCGGACGTGGCCAACGCCCGCGAGTTCGGGCGCAACATCGGCGTGGCCTTCCAGATCGTGGACGACGTGCTGGACGTGGTCAGCGACACCGAGACTCTGGGCAAACCGGCGGGCAGCGACGAAGCCATGGGCAAGACCACCTACCCCGCGCTCATGGGGTTGGACAAGAGCAAGCAACTGGCCGTCGAATATGTGGAAACGGCCCTGACCCACCTTTCGGGATACTACGGCGGGGAGCAGGAGTTCCTTTGGCAGCTGGCCCGATACATAGTGGACAGGGTGTATTGATTGGACTAGACTTTCGCCCTTATGATCAAAGACCCGAAGCAGACGGCCATTCTATCGAAGATCCGCAAGCCAGGCGACGTCCGTGACCTGGAAGGGGACCAGATGGAAGTGCTGGCCCAGGAAATTCGCGACATCATCATCAGCCAGGTGTCCGCCCACGGCGGCCATCTCGCGCCGTCGCTCGGCGTGGTCGAGCTGACGCTCGCCCTGTTCCGTTCCTTCGACCTGGAGCGGGACAAGCTGGTCTGGGACGTGGGGCATCAGGCGTATGCGCACAAGCTGCTCACCGGGCGCGTGGACCGCTTCGACACCCTGCGACAGAAGGGCGGCCTGAGCGGCTTCCCGCGCATGGCCGAATCCCCCTATGACCATTTCGGGGTGGGCCACTCGTCCACCTCCATCTCCGCCGCGCTGGGCATGGCCATGGCCCGCGACCTGAAGGGCGAGGACCACGAGGTGGTGGCGGTCATCGGGGACGGCTCCCTGACCGCCGGGCTGGCCTTCGAGGGGCTGAACCAGGCGGGCGACCTGGGCCGCAAGATGGTCGTGGTCCTCAACGACAACGAGATGTCCATTTCCCGGAACGTGGGCGCGCTGTCCCAGTTCCTGAGCCGCAAGATGACCTCCCCGTTCCTCCAGCGGCTGAAGTCCGACGTGGAGGGGCTGCTGGCGACCATCCCCAAGATCGGCGGCGACCTGGCCGTGTATGCCAAGCGGTACGGCGACTCGGTGAAGTCCTTCTTCACCCCCGGCATCCTGTTCGAGGCCTTCCACTTCACCTACGTCGGCCCCATCGACGGCCACGACACCGCGACCATGGTCAAGGTGTTCGAAGAGGTGAAGAAGATCAACAAGCCGGTGCTGGTCCACGTCATGACCAAGAAGGGCAAGGGGTACGAGCCCGCCGAGTCGGACCCGTCCCACTACCACGGGGTGGGCCAGTTCGTGCCCGAGACCGGCCTGGCCCGGAAATTCTCCGGCCTGGGGCTGCCGTCTTACACCTCCATCTTCGGTTCCACCCTGTGCTCGCTGGCGGCCAGGGACGAGAAGATCATGGCCATCACCGCGGCCATGCCCGAGGGCACGGGCACCGAATGTTTCCACAAGAACTACCCGGAGCGGTTCGTGGACGTGGGCATCTGCGAGCAGCACGCCGTGACCTTCGCCGCTGGGCTGGCCACCGAGGGGTACAAGCCCGCCGTGGCCATCTATTCGACGTTTCTGCAACGCGCCTACGACCAGGTGGTCCACGACGTCTGCCTGCAGAACCTGAACGTGAATTTCTTCCTGGACCGGGGCGGTCTGGTGGGCGAGGACGGGGCCACCCATCACGGGGTGTACGATTTCAGCTTCCTGCGCCACATCCCGAACCTGGTGGTCATGGCCCCCAAGGACGAGGCCGAGCTGGCCCGGATGATGGCCACGGCCTTCGATCACAACGGGCCGTGCGCCGTGCGCTATCCGCGCGGCACCGGGGTCGGGGCCAAGGTCCCGGCCACCCCCAAGCCGCTGCCCATCGGCGAGGGCGAGCTGATGCGCGACGGCACGGACGCGGCCATCATCACCATTGGCTCCCGCGTCTACCCGGCGGTGGAGGCGGCCATGGAGCTGGTGGAGGACGGGCTGGACGTGGCCGTGTTCAACACGCGCTTCGTCAAGCCGCTGCCCGAAGCGCAGCTCCTGGAGCTGGCCGGGCGGTTCGAGCGCATCCTGCTGGTGGAGGAGAACGCCCTGGCGGGCGGCTTCGGGTCCGCCGTGCTGGAGCTGTTCGTGGCCAGGGGGGTGCTGGACGGCAAGAAGATCGCCCAGCTCGGCGTGCCGGACGAGTTCATTGAGCACGCCACCCAGAAGGAGCTTCGGCAGATGCTCGGCATCGACAAGGACGGCATCAAGCGCGGCCTGCTTGGCCTGTGCGGCTAGCATGGCCTGCCGCCGAAACCGGGGACCGGCTTCGAACCGGTGGCGGCGCTTCCTGCGCGGCCTGGCCACCCTGCGCCACTGGATGGGGTGGGGCGGCACGAAATTCGGCTTTTACATCCCCTACGAATGGGCCGGGACCCTCGAACCCTTCACCGAAGACCATACCTATGAGTGGCTGAAGGCGGCCTGGGACGCGGACCAGGGGACGTTCCGGGAGACCTTGGACCGCATCGAAAAGCATCTGGACACCCTGGCGGGGTTCGCCGCCCTCGATCCCGGCGACGGCGACGCGCCGCGCTTCGACCAGAGCTGGTGTCCCGGGCTGGACGGGGCCGCCGCCTACGGGCTGGTCCGGGAGCTTGCGCCCGCGCGGATCATCGAGATCGGCTCCGGCCACTCCACCCGGTTCATGGCCCGGGCCATCCTCGACGGCGGGCTGGCCACCAGGCTGACCTCCATCGATCCCGCGCCGAGGCGGTCCATCGACCATCTGTGCGCCGAGGTGGTGCGCACCACCCTGGACAAGGCTGACCTCTCGCTGTTCGACGGGCTGGGCGGGAACGACATCCTCTTTTTCGACGGCAGCCATATCGCCATGCCCGGCTCGGACGCGGACACCCTGGTCAACCGGGTCCTGCCCCGGCTCAACCCCGGCGTGTGGGTCCACGTTCACGACATCTTCCTGCCCCACGGCTACCCGGACGCCTGGGAGTGGCGGGGCTACAACGAGCAGAACCTGGTGGCCGCGCTGCTGGCCGGCGGCGGCCGGTTCAAGGTTCGCCTGGCCTCGGCGTACGTCCGCCGCCACATGAGCAGGGCCATCGAGAACTGGCCCATCCCCCGTCCCGCCGAATCCTTCGAAACCTCCCTCTGGCTCGAAAAGATATCCTGATCGTCCGTCCGCCGGACGCGACAAATCCCGAGGTCCCGCGCATCAGCACGGCCTCAGCTCACGCACGCCCCTGCCGAAGGCACACAAAAAGTTTGGGAAAAGGAGGGGATGGGGGTCCGGGGGAAGGGGAGGAAACAACCCTTTTCAAAGGGTTTTTCCTCCCCTTCCCCCGAGACGTTCAGCCGCGCGCGCTAGCGCCCGCAGCACTTCTTGAATTTCTTGCCGGAGCCGCAGGGGCAGGGTTCGTTGCGGCCGACCTTGCGCTCCTTGCGGATGGGCGGGCCGGAGACCATGTGGCCGTCCACGTAGAGCCACTGGCCGTTGTCGTTGCGGAACTCGCTGCGTTCGCGGTGTTCCTGCTCCTCGCCGTCGATGGCGTACTTGGCGGAGAACTCGACGATGCCCGCCTCGTCGCCTTCCTGGCCCGCCCAGGTGTCGTGGATGGTGAGGCCCAGCCACTCGGCGGATTCGGCCCACTGGCGCACGGACTCGTCGTCATGGTCCTTGAGGGCCTCTTCGGACAGGGTGGCCTTCAGGTAGTCCAGCTCCTTGAACACGTAGGCGGAGTAGCGGGAGCGCATGAGCGCCTCGGCCGTGGGGGCCTTGGCCTGGCCGGAGATATAGGGGGTGCAGCACTGGGTGTGTTCCAGCCCGGAACCGCAGGGACATTCTTTGGTCATGGTGTACCTCGTTGGGTTTTTGGTCAGCGGATTGTAGAGAAAACGGCCCGCCTGTCAATGGAGAGTGCTGCATTATTGCCCGGTGGCCGCGTTCAGTGGATTGTAGGCGAGGGGCTACGGGCCGCGCAAGAGCCTCTGATGGTGTTGTGCTGCGGAAAAAAGCCGGACCCTCGCGGATATCCAGGTGCGCGGCGGCCTTGACTTTTTTTGACGCGGTGTCGGCGAACAACCCTAGGGCGCTCCCGAAATCGGGCGGCGAGGGGTTTTCGCCGGAGTAACCGCTTGCCCCGGGCGGCGCGGTCTGGCACCCTGCGTCCATGCTCAGAATCAGCGACAGGGTCGTCATCCCCTATGAGGAGCTGCGCTTCATCGCCTGCCGCAGCTCCGGCCCCGGAGGCCAGCACGTGAACACCGCCGACACGCGGGTCACGCTGTTCTTTGACGTGGACAACTCCCCCAGCCTGACCGAATTGCAGAAGGTCGCGGTCAAGGGCAAGCTGCGGCGGCGGATCGACAAGCGCGGCGTGCTCAAGGTGACCAGCCAGAAGTTCCGCAGCCAGAAGACCAACAAGGACTCGGCCGTCGAGCGGTTCGTGGAACTGATGCAGTGGGCGCTCAAGCCCGTGGTTCCGCGCAAGGAGACCCGGGTGCCCAAGTCCGCCAAGCGCAGGCGGCTCGAGCGCAAGCGGCAGACCGCCGAGCGCAAGCGCGGGCGCAGGACGCCGGACGTCTCCGGGGAATACTAGCTGTAGCGGGTCTAGGTCAGGCCCAGCTCTTCCAGGGCGAGGTACAGCTCGCGGCTGATCCAGGCGTCGGTGGCCGCGTAGACGACCTGCTGGCGCGAGAGCTTGTCCTTGGCCCAGTTGGAACACTGGGCGGACTTGGAGATGCGGAAGCCGAGCAGGTTGGCGGCCATGTTGCGCAGCCCGTGGGTCTGGAGATTGTACTTGGCGGTGATGGTCGAGAGGTCGATGAAGCCGCTGGGCTTGAACCGGGCGTGCTTCTGCAGGCCGAGGATGTCGTCGCGCACGGCCACGCCGGTCTTGAGGATGCGGCGGTTGGCCAGGATGTCGCAGACCCCTTTGCCCAGGGGCAGGACGTTCAGCTGAAAGACGTAGGCGCAGTCGGCGGTGGCCAACTGGAGCAGGGACGGCGGGCCGGGTTTCTTGCCCTTCTTGAACACGGGCCGGGTCTCGGTATCGAAGCCGAGCAGGGACGAATCGCGCATCCCCTCGATGGCCTCTTCGAGGTCCTCCTCGCTGCGGACGACCTTGATTTCCCCCTCGTAATGGCGAAGGGGCATCTCGTTGATCTCATCCTTGGTGAAGGAGCGCAGGTACTGTTGCGGAATGTCTGTGGTGTCCGTGGTCATCTAAGCCTGACGTTCGTTTGAAGTTTTGGCGGATGGTTGTACATTCCCGCAAGTTCGTCAAGCAGAAGGTGAAGCGCCCGCCCGGTTAACCGGACGGGCGCTTTGCCGTTTAGAAGCCGGGGTACACCCCGCGCATGCACGGGGAGCTGTTCTTGCGCCACCAGAACTGGCCGTCGCAGGACTCCGTTGCCGGGATCATCCCGGCGCGGTTGTTGTAGCGCATGACGTTGTCCACGAACTGGCGCTGGACCTGGCTGTCCATGGCGTCCAGAAAGTCGGCCAGGGACATGGTGCCGCCGGTCAGGGCGGGCAGGTCCTTGGACAGTTCGGTGGTGATGTAGCGCTGGGAGGGGTTGGCATCCAGGAAGAGCTTGAAGGAATCCGTCATGGCGTCCTGGTCGCCCATGCGGCCCTGGGCCAGGGCCATGAACAGGGCGGCGTCCCAGATCTTGTTCTTGTCGCCCAGGGCGGTCTTCGCGGTCTTGACGCAGGCCTGAAACTGCCCGGCGAAGTAGAAGGCGATGCTCGCCTTGATCTGGGTGGACTCGAAGTTCATGGTCCGCTCCATGGGGTCCATTTTCAGGGCGTCCTCGTAGCCCGCAGCCGAGGCCTTGAAGTATTCCATGGCCCGCTCGGTGTTCCTGGTGACGTAGACCCGCCAGGCGCGTTCGAAGTTGCGGTCGCCGGTGCGGACGTCCGCCGTGACGGGCAGGGCCGAGGCCAGCAGGACGGCGAGGGCGAGAACGATGCTTCGTGTGGTACGCATGTTGGTTGCCTCCTTGTCAGGGCATGTATGTCCTGGCTATACGGAATATATTGTCGTAATTGACTTTGTTGCGGATGGCCAGGGCCATTTCCAGGGCCATGTCCATCTTGCGCGCGGTATCGATCATGACCCGGTCCCGGATGGATTCCAGGTGGTTGGCCAAAAAGTCGGCCTCGAAATTGTCGATGGCCAGGGACACGCCCTCGGAGAAGAAGCGCGACCCCAGGTGAGGGATGAACCGCTCCAGGTTCTGGCGCCCCTCGCGGCGGGCGTACATGGTGAAGAAGAGCAGCTTGACCAGCAGCCGGTCGGCCCGGAACTTGTGGTTCACCGAGAGCAGCAGGTCCAGGTCCACGCCCTTGGGCTTGATGGCGTCGAACATGGCCGTGGCCATGTCGAAGGCGCGGTCCTCGGTCATCAGCGGGTGGGCGAATTTGGAGTCCATGCGCACCAGGGTGATGCGCGGGTTCTCGCCGGACGCGATGGCGAAGATGGCCAGCCGCATGAGGTCGATCTTGGTCCGGTAGTCGTCGATCAGGATATCCTTCCTGACCTCGGCCAACCGCCGGACCAGCGGCGTCTCCAGGCCGGAGAAGACCGTCTCCAGCAGGTGCAGGATATACGGCTCCGAGGTGTTGGCGATCTCCTCGTCCAGGATATCGCGCCCCTTGCGGGCGTCCATGATCTTCTTGATGGACAGCCAGTAGGCGGCCAGCCCTTCCACGGGCATTTCCAGGATGTCGAGTTCAGGCGGCTTGTTCATGGTTCTTTTGGGGTTGACGGACCGGTTCAAAAAGGGACACCCTACCGTTGGCCTTCAGCGTACCCGATTTTTTGAGGAAAACAAGCAGGGACATCAATCCCGGAGACCTTTGCATGCTGCAATTCCCCCAGTTCGATCCGATCATGATCTCCATCGGTCCCCTGCACCTGCGGTGGTACGGCATGATGTACGTCTTCGGCATCCTGTCCGGCTGGCTGCTGGGCCGCTACCGCGCCACCAAGCCGTGGAACAAGATGACCCCGCCGCTGATGGACGACTTCATCACCTGGGCCATCCTCGGCGTGGTCCTGGGCGGCAGGCTGGGCTATGTCCTGTTCTACAACCCGTCCTATTTCCTGTCCGAGCCGCTCAAGATATTCGCTGTCTGGGAGGGCGGCATGTCCTTCCACGGCGGGTGCCTGGGCGTGCTGCTGGCGTGCTGGCTCTTCGGCCGCGCCCATGACATGACTTTCACGGAGGTCGGCGACTTCGTCTCGCCCCTGGTCCCGCCCGGCCTGTTCTTCGGCAGGCTCGGCAACTTCATCAACGGCGAGCTGTGGGGCCGCTATACCGACCTGCCGTGGGCCATGCGCTTCCCGGACGCGGGCGGGCTGCCGCGCCATCCTTCGCAGCTCTACGAGGCGGCCCTGGAGGGCGCGGTGCTCTTCGCCGTGGTCTGGTGGTATTCGGCCAAGCCGAGGCCCAAGGGGTGCGTCGGGGCGCTCTTCCTGCTCGGTTACGGAACTTTCCGCTTCATCGTGGAGTTCGCCCGCGAGCCGGACCGCCAGCTGGGGTTCGTGGCCCTGGACTGGATGTCCATGGGCCAGGTGCTCTGCCTGCCGATGATCCTCTTCGGCGCGGGCTGGATGCTCTGGGCCTACCGCAAGTCAGCGTAGGACCGGGACCCCGATCTCGAACACCTTGTCCCACTTCTTGCCGGTGACCCACAAGCGGCCCGTTTCCCGGTCCCAGGCGATGCCGTTGGCCACGCCGCTCCCCTTGGCCAGCCGGGCGCGCAGGGGGGCGAGGTCCAGCCAGGCGCGGACCGCGCCGTCACCGATGTCGATGACCGCCACCCGGTCCGATTTCCAGACATTGGCGTAGAGCCACCCGTCCACCATCTCCAGCTCGTTGAGCAGCCGGACCGGCGCGTCGCCGTCGCGCACCGTGATCGTCCCGGTGCGGGCGAAGGTCCCGGGGGCGCGGAACTCCAGCCGGGCGGTGCCGGAGGACAGGATGTAGCGGTCCTCGTCCCGGGCCAGTCCCCAGCCTTCGAGGTCCTCTCCCGTGGCCGCGAAGGCGAACCGGTGGCGCGGGTCCAGGTCCTTCAGCCCGAAGGTCAGGCCGATGCCCGATTTCCAGGTCAGCATGGAGAAAACGCCCTCGCCGGGCGCGATGCCCTCGGCGAAGAAGTGCGGGTCCACGTTCGTGGTCTTGAGCCTGCGGCCGGTTTCCGGGTCGGACACGGTCACGAAGGACCGTCCCCAGCCGCCGGAGGATTCATAGAAAAGCCCGTTCAGGTAGAACAGTCCCTGGGTGGAGGTGCCCGGATCGTGGGGGTGCTCGGCGATGACCGCGCAGGGGATGACCGGTGCTTCGGCGCGTGCGGGGAGCGGGAGAAGGGCCAGTGCGGCCAGGATCAGGATCAGGGTTGCGCGGCGCATGGTGCGTGCCTCGGTGGTTGCCGGAGCGGGGGGAAGCATCCGGTGATGCCGCTCCCCGCTCCGGGGGGAAGGCGGCGTGGGACCGGTCTATGGTCTGGGAGGGTGCCGGCCCCGCGTCCCTTGCTTACTTCTTCACCGCCATGATGCCGCCCAGAGAGAAGGAGACCACGTGATCCACGAAGTCGTCCACGTTGACCTCCAGGCTGGGGCGGTGCGGGGTGAGGCGGTCCAGGATGGGCCTGGTCAGCAGATGGTCGAGCATCAAGGCCCAGATGTTGGAGCTGCAATAGGCCAGGGTCCGGTCCGGGGTGTCCGGTCCGAGGAGTTCGGAAAGGATGTCGCGCAGCTCGTTGGCGCGCGGCTGGACCTGGTGCTGGACGATGATGTCGAGGTTCTTGCTCGGCTTGGCCATTTCCCGCAGGAAGATGGCCCATTTCTGGGCGATCTGTCCGGTGGACTGAAGGTATATCTCCTCGGCCAGTCCCTTGACGAACTTTCTCAGCCGCTCCTCAACGGGCAACCCCCGGTTGTCCTCCGAGCTCCACTCCTCGCCCTTGGGGAAGATTTCCTCCAGGACCGAGGCGTACAGGCCGTCCTTGCTGCCGTAATGGTAGTTGACGGCGGCCACGTTGGCCTTGGCCAGGCCGCAGATGTCGCGCACGGTGGCCGAATCGAAGCCCTTGTCGGCGAAAACCTCCATGGCGGCGAGCAAAAGCGCGGTTTTGGTATTGACGTCCGGGGATTCGTTCATAATTAATGGTCCTGCGCGGGCAAAAAAGAGGTCAACGTTGCTTGAAACGCATGTTTGACGGATTTTATTCATGAGTGGAGTCGCCAAGTCAAGGATTTTCCCGGAACGGCGGCGTTCGCCGAACCCGGAAGGAGCGCACCGAGTGGAAGTCGTACTCGCCGAAACCGCTGGATTCTGCATGGGGGTGGACCTGGCCCTCAGGCGGCTGGACAAGCTGATCCTGAGCGCCGAGGGATGCCCCATCTACATCCTCGGTCCCATCATTCACAACCCGCAGGTGCTCAAGCGGTACGCGGAAAAGGGCGTGGTCATGGCGACCGATCCGTCCGAGGTCCCGGCCGGGGCCTTCGTGGTCATCCGCGCCCACGGCATCACCCGCCAGGTGGAGGAAGCGCTGCGCGCCCGCCGGGTGAAGATCAAGGACGCCACCTGCCCCCGGGTGAAGAAGGCGCAGCTGCTCATCGGGCGGCACGCCGACGACGGCAGCGAGCTGCTGCTGTACGGCGAGGCGGACCACCCGGAAGTGGCCGGGCTGGTGAGCTACGCCCGCAACGGGTATTTCGTGTTCGACTCCGAGGAGGCGCTGGCCGCGCACGGGCTGGTGCCCGGCAAGCGGTACGTGCTGGCCGCGCAGACCACCCAGGACCGGGTGCACTTCGAGCGCATCGCCGCCGGGCTCAAGGAGCGCGGCGACCTGGACGTGACCGTGCTGGAGACCATCTGCGACGCCACCAAGCTGCGCCAGGCCGAGGCCAAGGAGCTGGCCCGGAAAGTGGATTTCATGGTCGTGGTCGGCGGCTACAACAGCGGCAACACCCGCAGGCTGGCCCAGGTCGTCTCGGACCAGGGCACCCCGTGCCGTCATGTGGAGACCGTGGACGACCTTCCGCTGGAGGATCTGGCCGGATACGCCCGCATCGGGGTCACGGCCGGGGCGTCCACGCCGAGGTCGCTCATCGAGAAGGTCCTGGACGGCTTGGCCGCCCTCTGAAAAAGGTTGGGGCCAGGCGGTTCCGGACGGGTTTTTTCCGGAAGCTGTCCCTGGCCCCATGCACGACGTCCCTTGCGCATCGAGACCGCGTTGCAGGTGCCGCCGGCCAGGCAGTGGAGGGCTTTGGCCTTCGGCGCGCGGCCTCTCCTGGTCGATGCCGACGGGTCGTCAACAGTGAGAGGAGTGCCGATGTTGGTGCGGCCTGTGCGGCCGTTTGTCCAACCATACCGCGAAACGTGGCCATTGGTATTATTTTCTTCCACCGGGCGAGGTGTCTGATCCGGGGGAATAATTAAATGGTTGTCTGTCCGGACACCAAGGAATACCCTTGCCCGGTACTCAAGCGAATCACCAAGGAGTTCATCATGGATATCAATAAGGCCCTGGCCGATCTGAAGAAGGAACCCGGTTTTGCCGACAACGTGGGCATGATGCTGGTCCACAACGGCGTCGTCCGAGGCTGGTCCCGCAAGGACAAGGGCGAGGTCGTGGCCATCGAGATCACTCCCGACTATGAGAAGATGGAGGAGATCCGGCAGGAGATCGAGGCCCGCGAGGGCATCTTCCGGGCCGTGGCTCACGCCAACGCGGGCCGCATGGTCCCGGGCGACGACGTCCTCTTCCTCATCGTGGCCGGCGACATCCGCGAGAACGTCAAGCCCGCCCTGGCGGACTTCCTCGACCGGGTCAAGGCCGAGGCCGTGACCAAGAAAGAAATCTTCGCGTAGAAAAGGGCGATCATGCACAAGACCCTTGAGGACATCCACGGCCGCGCCGTCTCCTACATGCGCATCAGCGTGACGGACCGCTGCAACCTGCGGTGCACCTATTGCGCCGGGGAGGGCATGGAGTTCATCCCCCACCCGGACATCCTGCGCTACGAGGAGATCATGGAGCTGATGTCCATGGCCCGCAACCTCGGCGTGCACAAGGTCCGCTTCACCGGCGGGGAGCCGTTCGTGCGCAAGGGGTTCGGCGACTTCATGATCGAAGCCGCCGGGCGGTTCAAGGACCTGGACCTGTGCGTGACCACCAATGCCACCCTCATCGGCCCGGATGTGGAACGGCTGGCCGCCGCGGGCATCCGCCGGGTGAACATCTCCCTGGACACCATGAACCGGGACAAGTTCAAGACCATCACCGGCCGCGACCACTACGACACGGTCCGCGAGAACATCGACCGCTGCCTGGAAGCGGGCATGCGGCTCAAGATCAACGCCGTGGCCATGCACGGGGTCAACGACGACGAACTGCCCGCCTTTGTGGAGTTCGCCCGTACCCACCCCGTGGACTTCCGGTTCATCGAGTTCATGCCCGTGGGGCTGGAGACCGGCTGGGAGGACCAGCGGGTCTGGACCGCGGACGAGATTCTGTCCGAGGCGAACAAGCTGGCCGTGCTGACCCCGGTGACCGCTGCGGGCGAGCGCCGCCACGGCCCGGCCCGGATGTACGACATCAAGGACGGCCTGGGCCGCATCGGGCTGATTTCCCCCTACACCAATCACTTCTGCTCCACCTGCAACCGGCTGCGCATCACCTCGGACGGCAACCTGCGGACCTGCCTGTTCTCGGACAAGGTCTATCGGCTGCGCCCGGCCCTGCGCCACCCGCGCCTGGGCATGGAGCACGTGGAGCGGATCATCCGCCTCGCCGGGCACTCCAAGCCCATCGGCAACGAATTGCTCAAGAAGATGCGCGCCAGCGACCACGGCGTGTGCAAGACGCGCATGGCCTCCATCGGCGGCTAGGGCAGACTGTTGAAAAACGGCGATCTGCGCCGTCCCATTGTTCAAGCAAAAGGGTTCATCGACATTCGATGAACCCTTTTTCTTGCCAACCGCAGTGAGGCATCCGGGAGCGGCGCAGATGCGCCGCTCCCGGATGCCGGTGCTGCATTAGTCGATGCCGAGGTCGGCGCGGTGCTCGGGCACGCCGGTCTTGCCCTTGGCCTTTTCGCGGCGGTCGAGCAGGAAGACGCGTTCGGTCAGTTCCGGCTTGCTGGTGATGATGTACTCCTTGACCGCGTTGGCCCGGCGCATCTCCAGCTCGTGGAGCATCTCGTCGGTGATCACGATCCGGTCGCGGATGAACTTCTCCATGACCTCCACGGGCTGCCGGTCGGTGACGAACAGGGTGGTGGGCTTGACGTCCTCCTCGTCCGGCTCGTCCGCATAGGCCTCGTAGAGCATGTCCTCGTATTCATCGGGTTCGATGACCATCTCCTCCACCGTGGTTTCCGCGCGCTTGGAGCGGGGCAGGGATTCGTACTTGGCCTTCTTGATCTTGTATTCGAGGATGGCCTGGACCAACCCGTTGCGGTCCGCCGTGGCGTCGATCACGCCGTCCACCTCGAGCTTGAGCTTGGGCCGTGCGGTCATGGCCTTGACCACCGTGTCGAGCTTCTGCTTGCCCCCGGCGTCGAGCTTCGCCCGGCCGGGCTGGAAGACCACGAAGTCCATGTTGTCCCCGCCGCCGAACATGGAGCCGATCAGCGAGAAGGGGGAGGTCAGGGCCTTGAAGAGCAGGTTGATGATCGCCTTGAAGACGATGCCGCCGATGCGGAAGTTGGGGTCGTCCAGCCGCCCGCTGATGGGCAGGTTGAGCTGCATGTTGCCGTTGGAATCCTGGAGCAGGGCCAGGCCGAACTCCACCGGGATGTTCGGCGCGTCGGGCCGCTTGTCCTTCCTGCCCAGCTTGAGCTGCTCGATGAAGAACTTGTTCTTGGCGTCCAGCACCCAGTCCTCGGTCTTGAACTTCACGTCCGCGTAGAGCCGCCCCTTTTCCACCGGGTAGGCCAGGTTCTTGAGGGTGTAGGGGGAGAGCGGGACCAGCTCCAGCCCGCTCACGGAGATGGCCAGGTCGGAGTAGATGGGCGAGATGACCGGGTTGAGCACGCCGGTCACGGACATGGGCGTGGGGCCGATGTTGGCCTTGAAGTCCACCTTGGGCCGCGCCTCCTGGGACTGGCCGATGTCGGTCAGGACCAGGGTCATGTCGGTCAGCTCGGTGGCGAAGGCGGGGGTGGTGGAATCGTCGCGGAACTTGACCGCGCCGTTCTGCATGCCCACCTTGCCGATGGTCATGGTCTCCAGGAAGCCCTCTTCCTCGGCGGGGGGGGCGTCGGGATTCGGGGCGGGTTCCGGCTCCGCCTTGGTCGCGGTCACGATCTTTTCGTCCCCGGCCTCGCCGGTCGCCTTGTTCTCGGCGGGGTCTGGCGCGGGCGGAGGTTCCGGGATGCGCAGGGCGCGGCGGATGTTCAGCCGCCCCTCCTTGTCGAAGTGGACCCTGGCGCGCGGGCCGTTTAGGTTGATCTCGCCCACGGACAACCTGCCCGGTTCGCTGGCGAAGTCGATGGACCGCACGTCCAGCCGGTCGATGCCCGCCATCTCGATGTCGTCGAAGGTGGTCTTGACCTTGAGGTCGCTCAGGGCCGCGCCGCCCTTGACCGTGATCTCCGGGGTTTCGCCACCGGCAAAGGTGTAGGACAGGTTCGCGTGGACCGCGCCGTCGGCGATGAGCATCTCGGTGTCCTCGGCCAGGTAGCCGTCCAGGGGCCGCAGCCCCAGCTTGTCGACCTTGATCGAGCCGGAGGAGCGCAACGGATCAAGGGAGCCGTTGCCGTTGACCGAGAACCAGCCGCCCCCGGTCCAGCCGCCGTCCAGGGAGAAGGGTATGGTCGCGCCCTTTTCCGTGGTCACGTCGTCCACTTCGAGGGAGAACTTCCGTACGCCGAGGGAGGCCGGGTTGGCCAGGGCCAGGTCGCGAAAATCGACCGAGCCGTCTTCCAGGGCGAAGCGCCCCACGGTGGCCACCCAGGGGGATTGCTCCCCGTCCACGGCCGCCTCCGCGTCTGTCTCCGGTTCGTCGCCCACGGCCCGGGCCGCTTCGTCGCCTTCCTCCTCGGCATCGGCAAAGAGCCTTTCGAGGTCGAGCCTGCCGTCCTTGTTCCGGACCACCGTGGCCGACGGCCCGGTCAGCTTGACCTCGTCCGCGTGGACGGTGCGGCCCGCCAGGTCCATGGCGGCTCCGGTCACGTCCAGCGCGTCCAGGGTCAGGCTCGGCTCCTTCGCATCCGGCTTGCGCACGGCCAGGTCCGTCAGCTTCAGGCTGCCGTTGGCCACGGTCAGGGCCGGTTCGCCGCCGGGCTGGCTGAAATCCAGGTCCACGGAGAAACCGGCCTTGCCGCTGTCCAGGATCAGGGGCTGGGCCTCGTTGATGTACGGGGTGAAAAGCGGCAGGTCCAGGTCCTTGCCCGACACCGTGAACTTGGCGGCCACGGGCTCCAGGGTGGCCTGGCCGTTCAGGTAGAGGAATCCCTTGGTGCCGAGGGACCCCTGGAACACGCTGGGCCGGTCGGCGCGGGTGGAGATGCCCTCGCCCGAGAGGTCCAGCGGGGTGAAGACGTGCTTGAAGCCGCCTGTCACGCACTGGTCCTCGAAGTCCACGGCCCCTTCCTTGAGCTCGAACTTGCGGATGTCCAGGACGAACTGGGCGTCGTTGTCCGCCTTGGTCTTGAGCTTGGGACCGGAGGGCGCGGCCTGGGAGCCGGGGAAGTAGTCGACCCAGTTGATGGCGCCGTCGGCCTTGCGCACGACCTTGAAGAACGGGCGGGTCATGGCCACGTTCTTGACGATCAGGGCGTTGTCGCCGAGCGAGAAGCGCTCCATCTCGAAGACCAGCTTCTTCATGGAGAAGACCGTGCCCCGGGCCGGGTCGGCCAGGTCCAGGTCGCTCAGGGTGCCGCCGCCGCCCAGGTAGAGGTTCATGCGCTGGGCGTCGGCGCGCTCGAAGAACAGGGAGATGTCCGAGGTGAACCGCCCGCCCTTGAGGGTCAGCGGGGTCTCGATGGGCACGTACTTCCAGTACTGGTTCAGGTTGACGTCCACGGCCCCCAACTCGAACTCGGTGAGCAGGGTCTTGTCGAAGGGCAGGGTCCGCCCCTTGAGTTCGATGGGATCGCCGTTGACCACGGCGGTGAACTTGGGCTGGGTGAACTCCTTGACCTTGTCCGGGATGCTGGAGGTGAACGGCACGCGCAGGAAAATATCGGAAATGACGTGTTTCTTGCCGTGCGGCCTGTCGTCGAAGGTGATGTTGGCGTTGGTCAGCTCGAACCCGTACAGGGCGAAGGGGAAGACCGCGCCCTTCTGGTCGCCGGTCTCCTCCGGGGCCTGTCCCTCGGGCGAGCCGAGCAGGTCGGAGATGGAGTAGCGGCCTTCGCCGTAGAAGGTCAGGTTCACGGCCAGGCCGTCGATCTTGAGCAGGGAGATGACCGGGGCCAGCTCCCAGATGGAGGAGGCGCCGGGGGAAATTTCCAGGGAATTGAAGGCGACGAGATCGCCCTCCTCCTCGCGGTTGGCGATCTTGAACCCGGTCACGCGCAGGTGGAGGGTGAGCGGGTTGAAATAGACCTCGCCGATCTCGCCCTTGCGGTGCAGGTTGGTGTCGATCTGGCTCAGGGCGACCTTCTCCAGGATGGGCGGCACGGCGAAGAAACCGAACAGGGTGTAGGCGATGAACGCGGTCAGCAGCCAGAAGACGGTGCGCCGGATGAGCGGGGTTCCGATTTTGATCTTGTCGAGGAAGGAGAGCATGCAAAACTCGCTTGTGGCTTGGTGTTGCGGTATGCCCTCATGCTAGCCCAATTTCGTCGGGGAATCCACGTTTCAGGGCAGCTAATTGGTTTCTTTATGCAAAAAGCGCCCGTCCGGAAGGCGGAGGGCCGGGGGCGCGCTCTTTTCCGGTATGGAAAATACGGATTTTGTTGCCATTATATATATTACAGGTTTATGTTGCAATTGAATGAATGCGCGCGGCCAGGGTCAGGCGCGCGCCCAACTGGGACCGGAGCTGGACCATGTCGGACGTTCACTATTACAAGGGGTTGGCCAAGAGCATGATGTTCACCATCATACTCGTCTCCTTTGCCCCGCTGTTCGTGGTCGTGCTTATCGCCGGATACCAGTACAGCGTGGCCTACGAGGAGAAGGTCGAGGCCCACCTGCGCGAGCTGGTCCTCAAGCACGACCAGACCATCAACGCCTATCTCGAAGAAAAAGTCGCCGAAATCCGCGTCCTGGCGGAGGTCATCGACCTCGGCCACCTGGCCAACCCGGAAGGCATCGAGGCCCTGCACCAGGCCCTGGTCCAGGGCCACGGCACGGACTTCGTGGACCTCGGGCTGATCGACGACCACGGCATCCAGGTGGCCTATTCCGGCCCGTTCCAGCTCCAGGGCGTGGACTACTCCGGGGAGGAGTGGTTCCGGGCCGTCCAGCAGCATCCGGTCCACGTCAGCGACGTGGGGCTGGGGCTGCGCGGGGTGCCGCATTTCATCATCGCCCTGCGCATGGACGCCGGGGGAAAACGCTACGTCCTGCGCACCACCCTGGACTTCATCGCCTTCAACCGGCTGGTGGAGGACATCCGCATCGGCGAGACCGGCATGGCCTACATCCTCAACCGCAAGGGCGAGTTCCAGACCACCCCGCGCCGCGACATGGCCGCCGAGGTCCCGTTCCTCAAGGGCATGGCCGAGTCCATGGCCGAGAGCGGCGACCGCGCGGCCATGACCATCATGGACAACCCGGCCACGGGCCTGGAGACGATCTTCGTGACCAGTCCCATCAAGGGCGGCGACTGGCTGATGGTCTACCAGCAGGACACGGCCGACGCCTTCGCCACCCTGAACCGCAGCCGCAACCTGGCGATCTTCATCCTTTTCATCGGCGGCGTGGCCATCACCGCCATGGCCGTCCTGACCAGCCGCCGCATGGCCCGCAAGGTCCAGAAGGCCGACGCGGCCAAGGACATCATGAACGATCAGGTCATCGAGGCGGGCAAGCTGGCCAGCGTGGGCGAGCTGGCCGCGGGCATCGCCCACGAGATCAACAACCCGGTGGCCATCATGGTCGAGGAGGCGGGCTGGATTCAGGACCTTCTGGAGGAAGGATTGTCCAAGAGCGACAACGAGCGCGAGGTCCAGCGGGCGCTGAACCAGATCCGCACCCAGGGCGCGCGCTGCAAGGAGATCACCCACAAGCTCCTGTCCTTTGCCCGCAAGATCGACCCCACGGTCATGTCCTTCGACCTCAACGAGCTGGTCCTCGAGATTGTGGAACTCTCCCAGCAGCGGGCCAAGTACGCCAACGTGATCATCGAGACCAGCCTGGGCGACGGCATCGCGCCGGTCAAGGCCAGCCCGTCCGAGATGCAGCAGGTCTTTCTCAACCTGGTGAACAACGCCATCGACGCCATGGATTCCGGCGGCGGCGACCTGGACGTCATCACCCGCCAGGAGGGCGACGTGGTGGCCATCTCCATCTCGGACACGGGGTGCGGCATTCCCCAGGCCAATCTTTCGCGCATTTTCGACCCGTTCTTCACCACCAAGCCGGTGGGCAAGGGCACGGGACTGGGATTGTCCATCATCTACGGGATCATCAACAAGATGGGCGGGACCATTTCGGTCAGCTCCGCCGTGGGCGAGGGCACGACCTTCACCATCCGGCTGCCCGCCGGGCGGGTCGACGACACGGACACGGAGGAAGCGGCCTGAACGGGCCGGAACACAGTTTGACCATCAGGAGGGCGAGATGCCTGCAAGGATTCTACTCGTTGACGACGAACGGGGTTTTGTGGACACCATGGCCAAGCGGCTGGAGAACCGGGGCTATACCGTGGGCGTGGCCTACGACGGCCCGCAAGCCCTCGCCGCGCTGGACGGCGACGTCTGGTACGATGTGGTCGTCCTGGACGTGAAGATGCCCGGCATGGACGGCAATGAGGTGCTCAAGATCGTCAAGGCCGACCACCCCCTGGTGGAGGTCATCATGCTCACCGGCCACGCCACCGTGGAGTCGGCCATCGAGGGCATGAAGTCCGGGGCGTTCGACTACATGATGAAGCCGTGCAACCTGGAGGACCTGGTGTCCAAGGTGGAGGACGCCTACGACAAGAAGCAGGCCCACGAGAACAAGATCCTGGAGGCGCGCGCCAGGCATATCGTCCTTCGGCGCGGGGACTAGGAGGTCCCATGAGCGAGTCCCCCGTCCGCGTTCTGCTGGTCGACGACGAGATCGGCTTCCTCGATGTGCTGGCCAAGCGCATGGGCAAGCGGGGCTACGCGGTGACCACGGCGGGCAGCGGGGCCGAGGGCATCCAGGTGCTCAGGGGCAACGATTTCGACGTGGCCGTCCTGGACCTCAAGCTGGAGGACATGGACGGCATCGAGGTCTTGCAGATAATGAAGAAGATGGTGCCGGACCTGCCGGTGATCATGCTCACGGGCCACGGCTCGGAGCAGGCGGCCCGCGAAGGCGTCAAATCCGGGGCCTTCGACTACCTGCTCAAGCCGTGCGCCCTGGACGATCTGCTGGACAAGATAGGCGAGGCCGCCGCAGGGACGGCGTCCTCGCAGAACGAAACGGAGTGAGGCTCATGGCCGAGATTAAAGCGCTCCTCGTGGACGACGAGGAATCATTCAGGAATGCGCTGGGAAAACGGTTGACCCGGCGCGGCATGACCGTGGCCCAGGCCGGGTCGGGCGAGGAAGCCCTCGAGCGGCTCGAGGCGTTCCAGCCGGACGTGATCCTGCTCGACGTCAAGATGCCGGGCATGGACGGCCTGACCGCCCTGCACAAGATCAAGGAGGCGCAGCCCCTGGTGGAGGTGGTCATGCTCACCGGCCACGCCAGCATGGAGATCGCCATCCGGGGCATGGAGCTGGGCGCCTTCGACTACCTGATGAAGCCCGTGGAGTTCGAGGAGCTGCTCTACAAGCTGGAGGACGCCTCGAACCGCAAGCGCCATCACGAGGAGCGGATCGCGGCCCGGTCGCACAGTTCGTGATCCACCCCCTCCGGAGCACCGCCCCCGCCACACCCGAACCCTGAATTTCCCGGACGACTACCCCCGGAGGACGACACCGCATGGGCCTGTTCGATTGGCTGCCGTTCCGCAAGAAGGAAAAGACCCCCGAAGAGCGGGCCGAGATGCGCCGGGTGTTCGCCACCCGCTACGACCATTTCCGGCTGCTCATCCAGGCCAACACCCGCGCCCACGAGCTGATGGGCGAGCTGGAGGAGGCGTTGCGCGGCTTCACCCCCTACGGCATGCACTTCGTGCGCACCCTGTGCACGCGCATCTCCACGGCCATCTTCCAGATGGTCCGTCACATGGGCGAGCTGGACCCGTCGGGCAATGCGGACCTCGTGGCCGCCATGCAGTCCATCAACGAGCGGATCATGGAGGAGCTGGAGCCGGACGCCCATCAGGCCGAGGGCCTGCCGGTCATCGACCTTACCGAGGTCAACCGCGACCATGCGGACCTCTGCGGCCCCAAGATGGCCATGCTCGGCGAGGCCGGGCACAGCCTGGGGCTGCGCATCCCGGCGGGGTTCGTCATCACCGTGGCCTCCTTTCACCGGTTCATGCAGTCCCATGGGCTGGGGACCGAGATCGACCGCCTCATCCAGACCATGGACGGCGACGACCGCGAGTCCGTGTTCCGGGTTTCTTCCAACATCATGCAGCTGGTCATCGAGACCCGGCTGCCGGACGACCTGGCCGAAGCGATCCTGGCCGCCTACGACCGGCTGGCCGAAACCCTGGGCGCGCCGCCCGACCTGGCCGTGCGCTCCAGCGCGCTGGGCGAGGACATCGAGGGGTCGTCCTTCGCGGGCCAGTACCGGTCGGTGCTCAACGTGGAGCGCTCCTCCCTGCTGGACGCCTACAAGGAGGTGGTCGCCTCCAAGTACTCGCGCCAGGCCATGGCCTACCGGCTGACCCACGGCATCCGCGACGAGGACGTGGCCATGAGCGTGGGCTGCATGACCATGATCGAGTCCATGTCCGGCGGCGTGGCCTATTCCGGCAACCCGGTCAACGTTCGCGACGACCGCGTGTCCATCCACTCGGTCTGGGGGTTGCCCAAGCCCGTGGTGGACGGCACTGCCGGGGCCGACGAATTCATCGTCGCCCGCGACCCCCTGCGCGTGGAGGAGGTCGTGGTGGCCGAGAAGACCGACATGTACGTCTGCCGCCGGGACGAGGGCGTGTGCCGCGAAACCCTGCTCGAAGACCGGGGCAACGAGCCGTCCCTCACGCACGAGCAGGCCCTGGCCGTGGCCCGCGAGGCCGTGCGCATCGAGGAACATTTCGGCGTGTCCCAGGACATCGAATGGGCCATGACCCCGGACGGGGTCTTCCACCTGCTCCAGTGCCGCCCGCTCATGCGCCTGTCCACCGGCCCGGAGCACGAGACCGTCGCGGCCAACCTGCCCAAGCCGGTCCTGTCCGGCGGCAAGACCGCCAGCCCCGGCGTGGGCGTGGGCCCGGCCTTCACCGTGCGCAAGGACGTGGACGCCCTGACCTTCCCGGACGGCGGCGTGATGATCCTGCGCCAGGCCCTGCCCAGCCGGGCGGCGCTGCTCGACCGGTGCAGCGCGCTCATCTCCGAGCAGGGCGGCATGGCCGGGCACCTGGCCAACGTGGCCCGCGAGTTCGGCGTCCCGGCCCTGTTCGGGGTCAAGAACGCGGTGGGGCGGTTCGAGAACGGCGCCATCCTGACCGTGGACGCCGACGGCCGCGCGGTCTACGAGGGCGCGGTGGAGCCGCTGCTCAAGGACGCCCCGCGCGAGCGCATCATGCGCGGCTCCCCGGTCCAGGCGGCCCTGCGCAAGGCCGCGCGGCACATCGTCCGGCTCAACCTGACCAACCCGGAATCCCCGGAGTTCAAGCCGTCCAACTGCCGCACCCTGCACGACGTCATGCGCTACTGCCACGAGCGGGCCGTGAACGTCATGTTCGAGTTCGGCACCCACGACGATTTCATCGAGGCCGCCAGCCGCCAGCTCATCTGCGACGTGCCCAAGCAGTTCTGGATTCTCAACCTCGACGACGGGTTTTCCCCGGAGGGGCAGGACCGCAAGGACCGCTGCATCCCCCTGAAACACGTGGTCTCCTTCCCCATGCGCATGCTCTGGGAAGGCATGCAGGCCGTGCCCTGGCAGGGTCCGCCACCGGTCCACGGCAGGGGGCTGATGTCGGTCATGTTCGAGGCCACCATGAACCCGGACCTGGTCCCGTCCGCCGGCACCCGCTACACCCAGAAGAACTATTTCATGGTCTCGAAGAACTACTGCTCGCTCCAGTCCCGCTTCGGCTTCCACTTCTGCGGGGTCGAGGCCCTGGTGGGCGAGCGGGTCAGCGAGAACTACGCCTCCTTCCAGTTCAAGGGCGGGGCCGCCAACATGGAGCGCCGCATCCGCCGCGCCCGGTTCGTGGGCGACCTGCTCGAAATGTTCGACTTCCGCGTCCGCGTCCGCCAGGACAACATGTTCGCCCGCGTCGAAGGCCTCGACCGCGAAACCATGGCCAACCGGCTCAAGATCATCGGCTACCTCATTACCCACACCCGCCAGCTCGACATGATCATGTCCGACGACTCCGCCGTGGCCCGCCGCAAGGCCAAGTTCCTCGAAGACTTCAAACTCTTCGACGCCCCGCCCGAAGGAGGTTAGACAAGAGGCCTCCGGCGGCCAGGGGGAAGGGGAAGAGGGGGGACCTTTTGCAAAAGGTCCCCCCTCTTCCCCTTCCCCCTGGACCCCCATCCCTTTCTCCCCCTCCCAAACTCTTTGTCGCCGCCTTCGGCGGGGCGAAGCAGCAGAGGACTGTCTTGGGAGCGATTTTGGGGCCGCAGCCTCAAACAGCGGCTTACATACCCCGCCATCCCGTCAAGCCGCACGCAGCGAGCCCTGTTCTGGACGCCTGGAAGCCGACCGCGAAAGGGCGGCGGCTCCGCTCCCGTGGCCTCTCGGTATCCCATAAAAGGGGCGCTCTGGTGGAGACTGTCCCTATACTTTTGATCAGATGGAGCCGCCCCGAGCGGATCGGATTCTCAGCGGCCAAACTCCGGGCGGTGGGCTACCCCCCAAAGCATTTTTCTTTCGTTCTTTCTTTTTTGCTTTGGAAAAAGAAAGAACCCCGCCGGGAGGGCTCCAAAAAAACATGGAGGAGCGCCAGCGACGGCTCTCCCACAACCAGGTCGGCTCCCCGTACCAGGCTGTGGGTAAGCACGACAACGTGATCAAGGAAATCGCGTACGACCCGTTCGGCGGGATCATCGAGGACACCAACCCGGGCTTCCGCATCCCGCTCGGCTTTGCGGGCGGCCTGCACGACCGGGACCTGGGTTTCGTCCGCTTCGGCGGGCGGGACAAATCCGCAGGACAGCGGATTTGGCATTAGCTCTTAGGCCGAGTCTCCTCGGTCTTAGAGCTAACGACAGCAGCGATGACGTTGCGGTCTTTCCGCAACGCCCCGAAGGGGTGAGGGCCATGGACGGCCCGAATCACTACGACGTCAAAACCGGCAGATGGACCGCGGCCGATCCGATTGGAGATCGGGGCGGCGACCCGGACTGGTACGGGTATTGTCTGGATGCCCCGGTGAACGGGGCGGACCCGGCGGGTTATTTGTGCCGTTGCCAATGGGGCTTGCAACGGCAACCGGCATTGCCGGGTTTGGAACCGCGCTAGCCTGGCTTGCGGCCGATGGATCAGGCGCACTGGCGGAAAAAACAAGGATGACCCGTTAAAGGCAACCAAGGGGGCGGCTAAGGCTTTGCCGGAGCCACTGCCATCAACTCGGCTCTTTCCGCGACGGCTTTCGGTTCGTGAAAAGGGAACCAACCCTATGCGTTCCATGAAAAAAGGCGGCCCTTGCGGGCCGCCTTGCATTTCGGGGGTCTTCTATCCTCTATTTGGGATGGCACTCGCCGCAGGCCACGGGACCCTTGCCCTGCGCCTCGTGGCAACCCTGGCACTGCAGGTGGTACGCCCGCATCAGCGGGGTGCCGTCGTCGGTGCGCGTCTCCGCATGGCAGGAGCTGCACGATTCGCCCTCGGAGGAATCCTCGGTGTTCTGCGTGCCGTCGTCATTCTTGGAATGGTGGCAGACCACGCAATCGTCCAGTCCGGCCTTTTCGTTGTGGGCGTCATGCATGAAAGGCACGCGCGGGCGTTCGAGCTTGGCGAAGCCGTCCACCGGCACCTCGGTCATGTCGTCCTGGGAAAAGGCCGTGGGGGCCATGTATGCGACGACCAACAGGATGATGGTCAGCATGGAGGCCGCGATGGTGAAGGTGTTCTTTTTCATGGCGTCCTCCTAGACTTCCGGTTTTTCCATCAGTTCGTAGATGATGTCGCTGATGAACTTACCGTGCATCCCGAGATCATAGTAACCGATGATGTCTTCAATGCCGCCGTGGCAGTTGTGGCAGGGGATGACCACGTCGTGGACGCCGGTAGCCTTGAGCTGCTCGGCCTTGACGCGGTTGCCCACCATGCGGGTGTTCTTGAACGGCGGACCGCAGTTGATGACGCCGCCGCCCGCGCAGCAGCAGTAGTTGTGCTCGCGGTTGGGGGTCATCTCGACCACTTCCTTGCACAGGAAGTGGACCACGTCGCGGAGCTTGTCCATGAGGCCTCGGCCGCGGATGATGTTGCACGGGTCCTGAATGGTCACCGGGTTCTCGTACTGGTGGGTGATCTTGATCTTTCCTTCGTTGATCAGCTCCCAGTAGAAGTCGATGGCGTGGATGACCGGGACCGGCATCTTCTTGTGGCCGAGCCAGCGGTTGCCCATGTCGTAGACCGAGCGGAAGGCGTGGCCGCACTCGCCCATGACGATGCGCTTGACCCGCAGCTTCTGGGCGGACTCGTAGTGGGCGCGTTTGAGGCGGCCCATGTTTTCGAAGTCGCCCACGAACATGCACATGTCGGAGTTGTCCCAACCCGGATGGGAGGGCATGGTCCAGTCGATGCCGGCGGCGTTCATGATGGCCGCGGCCTGGTAGATGAGCTGGGTCCGGAACTTGGGTTCCGGGGCGATGACCGAGTAGTAGACCTCGGCCCCTTCCTTGTCGAGCGGGATGCGCAGGTCCGGGAACTCGTCGCGGGCCTCGTCCTCCTGCCATTGCAGGGAGTCGATCCACTCGTCGTCCTTGACCCACATCTGGTTCATGGTCGAGGCGTGGGAGTGCGCGGTATCGCGGATGTACTGCGGGACCACGTCCAGCAGGTAGCAGATGCGGCGCACCATGGACATGATGTAGCCGGTATCGATGCCGACCGGACAGTAGTGGGCGCACCGCTTGCAGAGGTTGCATTCGGTGAAGGCCATCTGCGCCATCTCGTAGATGCGCTGGGGGGTGACCTTGCCCTTCTTGTCCATCAGCTCGTACATGGTCTCCGTGGCCTTGTTGACCGGAGAGTAGCTCGGGTCGGCGTCGTGGGACATGTAGTAATGGCAGCCCTGGGAACAGAGGCCGCAGCGCATGCAGGTCTCCCTGTATGCCCGGAGTTTGGCCCCGGTTTCACCCTTGAGCATCCGGTTGACCACTTCTTCGATTTTCTCGGTGGTCAGCGCGGCGACGCCGGCCTCAAGGCCGACATCGGATATGATTCTGTCAGCAATGTGACTCATTGTTCGTACCTCGCGTTTCAATGATGGTTTGGCCTACCAGTCGTTGGCATGGCGGACGCCGCCGAATTCGGAACCCATGTACGCCCTGGTGAACAGGACGAACAGCGCATGGCTCAGCCGGGTGAACGGGATCAGGGCGATCAGCAGTTCACCGGAGAGCGCGTGCAGGGTGGTCATCAGCAGGACCGGGCCGATCTGGTGATAGGCCAGGACGCCGGTGATGAACGGCAGCGCGACGAGGATCAGGGCAAACCAATCCTGGCAGCGGGTGACACCCTTGACGTGGGGCAGGGCGAACCGGCGGTAGGCGAAGACCGCGCAGCCGGCGAGCGCCACGAAGCTGATGATGTCACCGGCCTGCGAGGGCAGGCTCGGGAGGCTGATGCCGAACGCGGTGTCCCAGAGGACCACGTGCGCGCCCAGGAACACGGCCACCAGCAGGAAGCAGATGTGGAACGCGAAGGTGGTCACGGTCATCAGGGGATCGGACTTCCAGCCCATGGACTTGAAGGGGACCATCCAGGCCAGGATGGACCGCAGGCCGTAGAACCAGCTCATGTAGGCGATGGACGAGCCGTCCTTGGCCTTGGCCAGCGAATACATGCTGACCAGGCGGTAGATGGCGCCCAGGACGAAGACGCCCCAGGCGATCCAGGCGAGGGGACCGGTGACGAAGACATAGAATGCAGTCATATCTGATCCCCCCTTAGAAGTTGCATACTTCCGCGACGATGCGGACGAAGCTGTTGTTCTCTATGGCGCGGATCAGCACCTTGGTGCCGTCCTCGCTGAAGATCGGGGGCCACACGGCGTCGAAGTCCCGTTCATAGGACTTGCCGTTCACCAGGATGCGGTACCGGCCGCTCTTCTCGACCTTGCAGGCCGCGGACTTGGAGTCCGAAGAGAAGACCACGGGCCAGGCCATGTCGTAGGTGCCGGCCCAGGCGGTGCCGTCGACCACGATCTTGAAGTCCTCGTTGCAGTTGGAGGCCAGGACGGCGGCGCGCTGGCCGTCGGGGCTGACCACCAGGTCGGACACGGTGGGCCAGGTCTCGCCCCAGGGGGCGTTGTTCACGCAGGCGGTGAACTGGCCGTAGCTGGTGGCGACGACGCCCCACAGCTTCTCGCCGCTGGCGTCGTACTGGAGGTACAGACACTGGACGTAGCGGGGATCCCACAGCATCTTGCCGTCCTTGGCCACGCCCCACTTGCCGGCCACGCGGACCGGGGCGGCGACGCTGTTGTCCTTGGGCGAGAAGACGGGTTCCCAGACCTGATTGTAGGTGGCGTCCCAGGCCTTTCCGTCCACGGTGATCGTGTGGTTGTAGACGGTGGTGCGGCAGGTGGCGGCCACGGAGGTGCCGTCGGAGTTGAACACCGGGGTCCAGACGTTGACGTAGGTCTTTTCCCAGGGCTGTCCGTCCACGACCACGGTGTAGACGCCGCGCTTGAACCCTTCCAGGTCGGCCGCGCCGAGGCTCTGCACCTGTGCCACGCCCGCGGAGTGGGCGCCGTCCTTGGACAGAACGGGCTGATTGAGGTTCTCGTAGAGGTTCTCCCACGGCTCGCCGTTCAGGCACATGCCGTACCTTTCCATGCCTTTGTACATGGTGGCGATGACCGATCCGTCTTCACTGAACATGGTGTCCCAGATGTAGTCGGTGGTTTCGCCCATGAGCTCGCCGTCCACGGCCAGGACCCATTCCATGTCCTGCTGGCAGATGGCGGTCAGGCGACCGTCCGGAGAGAATTTCGGAGCCCAGATCTTTTCGAACGTGGCTTCCCATACCGTGTCGTTGGTCCGAATGGAGAATTCGCCGTCGCCCACTTTGACGATGGCGGCGATGGTCTCGCCGTCAGGCGAGGCATACGGCTCTTCCTGCCATTCATGTCCTTCGAGAGGGGAGAGGGAGTTGACGACCGTTTTTTGGCCGGGTTCCCAATCCCAAGAGGAGATTTTTCCCATAGCACCCCCTTGTGTTGTGACGCCGTCTCCGGGAAGACGGCAACAAATCATCCCGACCGGCAAAGGGCGGGACAGGTCATTCAACGTGGGGTCGTGTTCGCCGTGCGACGGTCCGCGCGGGCCGTCCCGACCGGATCATCGGCTTGAGCCGTCCTTCGGGCGGCGCCATGCGCTCCCGGCGGACGGATATGTGTAGTCCAAGGGGATGACCCGTGAACAGGCTTTTGAACCCGCCAAGAACGATCAACCCATGATCGTCGCCCGGGCGATTTCGACACCCTTACGGGACCGGATCTCCGGTGCGGCCCGAACCGCCCCGGCGATGAGGTGCTCCCTTCCCAAAGCGCACCCCCGGTCCCGTTGCTGTCATCAGCTCAAGTCCCGGCCGTGAGACGGAAATTCCCATAAATTCCCGCATGGTTCCGGCAATCGGAACCCTCTCGACCTGAGACAGAGCTATGTATAAGCACATGGGAAGAAAATAGTCCATTCTTTTCAGAGTTAAATGGGTATTTCAGACCGGGTGGGTTCGTTATTTGGGAGTTAAAAATGAAAAAAGCGCCCGGCGCGGGCATCGCGGCCGAGTTGAGGGGTATTTTCCCACTTGATAAGGAGGAAAATGGCGAGCAAACGAAGACGCCGCCCGGAGGTGGCGGGCGGCGTCTTGCCGGAGGGAGGGTGGCAGGGCTATTGCCGGGTGGAGTCGAGCATCAGCCGGCTGATCCGCAGCAGGCAGTCGTCGCCCGATGATTCGGGGTCCACGGCCACGGTGTTGATGAACCGGGCGGTGACGTTGCCCGCGCTGTCCACGCTTTCGAGGAAGAACGCGCCCAGCTCGTAGACCATGATGGAGTTGCGGCCTCCGGTGGGCGGGTACCGGGGATCGTAAAAGGAGATGATGACCACGCGGGGGCTGTCCAGGGGGTCGGCGTAGGAGCTGCCCTCGATGGACCGGGTCGTCGGGTCCCAGGCTGCGTAGGGGTCCATTGAGATGACGGTGGAGGTCCCGGCCTTGACCGGTCCGGCGGAGTTGCCCGGTTCGATGAGCAGTTCGTCGCCCGGGGCCACGGTGGCGAAGCTGTTGGAGCCGGTGCAGCCCTCGATGTTCTCCTTGACCATGGCCGCGCCGGTGATCGGGTCGCCCTTGTTGACGGGCGGCAGGTCCACCAGGTTGTACTGTCCGGGCGCGATGGCCAGGCTGGGGTCGCCGGGCTTGATGATGATCTGGGTGCCCATGTCCTCCTGGGTGTAGCCGAGCACGTTGACCGAGGCGAGCTCCTCCGCGCTTTCCACGTCGAAGGTCCCGTTCTGGTAGTACTTGGTGCCGGGCGCGGCAGAGTCGTCCCATTCGAACTTGGTGGGGACCACGAACGGCTTCGTGCACTTGGAGGAGCACATGCCCGCCAGCCCGGCGCGGGCGGTGACTTCAATGGTCATGGCCCCCTTGCCCACGACGCTGCCGAAGTAGAGCGGGAAGGCGTTGCCGCGTTCGCCGGACAGGGTCACGCTGACCTCCACCTGGTTGGGGTTCTCCTCGTCGGGCACGCCGTCGCGGAGGAAGATGATGTCCGCGTCGGTGACGGCCTCGGACGGGTTGTCCGCCTCGGTCAGGTTGCGGGCGGCGTAGCTGGCGACGATGAGCCGGAGCTTCTCGAAATCGCGGCCTTCGGCCAGCAGGGAGTTGGCTCCGGCCAGGGCGCCCGCGTCTGCGGCGGTCTGGAGGGCGCTGCGCTTGAGGTAGGCCCTGCCGAGGTCCACGGCCAGCGCGGTCAGCCCCATGAGGGCGGCCATGCACAGACTGACCATCACGGTGGCGAAGCCGTGCTCGTTTCGGATGACGTCGGGAACTCTGCGCATGGCCTTACTCCATCTTGGCGCGGGCGCTGGCGCGCAGGCCGCCCGGCAGCAGTTCCTGCCAGGGGTACACGGTGGCGTCCGCGAAATTATAGGTGAGGGAGACCGCGACCTCCTGGCCCAGGACCGGGTCGGGCTGGCCGAGCTCGACGTCCACGGTCAGGTTGTCGGTGACCAGCCCCTCGGTCTCCACGTAGGACTTCACGGCCGAGACCGGGTCGTCGCCCCGGGAGGCCATGACCGCGCCTTCCCTGGCCGCGCGGGTCAGGATCTGGTTCATGTCGATCATCGTGGACACGTCCCACATGCCCGTCAGCAGCGGGATCAGGAGCAGGGGGATGAGCAGCGCGAATTCCATGACGGCGCTGCCTCGTCGGTGTTCTCCGTTATTGCGCATGGCTACCTCTCGTGGGTCATGACGGCGGTGGCCGCCACCTGCGTTTCATCGGCCATTTGCGGGACCATGCTGCCGATGACCAGAAATTCGAAGGGAACGGACACGGTCACGTCCACGGGCCGGGACGGCTCCCTCGGGCCGATCTCGATGGACGGCGCCTGGTCAAGGCCGCCCCTGAGAAGCTTCCTGGCGATCTCGGTCTCGATCTGGGCGGCGGTGGCCTCGTTCAAGATGGCTATGCGGGCGCCCTCGAACGCGGCGTCCCGGACCACTCCCTGGGTCCAGTACAGCCGGGCCACGTCCATGACGCCCATCAACAGCAGCAGGAAGATCGGCAACAGCATGGCCATCTCAACGGCGGCCAGCCCGCGCCTTCCCTGTCTGCGCTTATCTGTCTTTTGCATCGGTGCATCCTCCAATCAGGAATGTGCATTGTACGAAGCAAGGGACATGCCAAGTGGATAGTCTGAAAATAGTTAATAAGTTCTCGAAATATTTGAAATAATAAATGTGACCAAATGGTTTCGGCCTTCGTATCCCGGAACCCCCGGTCCACGGTGAATGGAGTCCGGTTCGTGGATAATCCATTTTTCATGGTTCCGTACTGTCCGCCGATCCGGGGCGAGGCGCGAAAAAAGGGCGGCCCCGTGCTGGGGCCGCCCGTTGTCGGAGTTATGGGAGAGGGAATCAGAACCGCTCGAAGGCGTCGTCTTCGCCCATGTCGAGGTCCACGCTTTCGGGCTCGGCGGCCTGGAGCATGGGCTGCTTCCGCTGGACCACGGCCCGTCGCGTCGGAGAGACGGACGTTTGGTGTCTGAGGTTGAAGAAGGACATGGTGGCCTCCATCCGCGCCGCGTGGGAGGAAAGCTCTTCGGCTGTGGAGGCGATCTCCTCCGAGGAACTGGCGTTGGTCTGGACCACGGTGTCGAGCTGCTGCAGGGCGTTGTTGATTTCGGACGCGCCCACGTTCTGCTCGCTGCTGGCGGCGGTGATCTCCTGGATCAGTTCGGCGGTCTGCTCGATGTTCGGCACGATGGAGTCGAGCATCTTTCCGGCCCTGGCGGCGACCTCCACGCTGGAGGCGGACAGCTCGCCGATCTCGGCGGCCGCGGAGCCGCTTCGCTCGGCCAGCTTGCGCACCTCGGCCGCGACCACGGCGAACCCCTTGCCCTGCTCGCCCGCACGGGCGGCCTCGATGGCCGCGTTCAGGGCCAGCAGGTTGGTCTGCCGGGCGATCTCCTCGATGATCGAGATCTTCTCCGCGATCTGGGTCATGGCGTCCACGGTCTGGCGCACGGCCTCGCCGCCCTTGCGGCCTTCCTCGGCGGTGCTCCGGGCGATGGCTTCGGTCTTGGAGGAGCTTTCGGTGTTCTGGCCGATGCTCGCGGACATCTGCTCCATGGAGGCCGAGACCTCCTCCACCGAGGCGGCCTGCTCCGTGGCGCCCTGGCTTAGGGTCTGGGAGGACCCGGCCAGTTCTTCGGAGCTGCTGGCCACGCTGGACGCCGCCTCCTGGACCTCAAGGACGATGGCGCTGAGCTTTTCGATCATCTGACCGATGGCCTGTCCCAGCTGGCCGATCTCGTCGTTGCGCTTGACGTCGAGGCGCACGGTGAAGTCGCCCTTGGCCAGGGACTGGGCCACGGAGGCGGCCTGCTTCATGACGGAGGCCATCTTGGACGAGAAGATCAGGGTCACGGCCACGGAGGCCAGGGTGAAGAGCAGGGAGATCAGGATATAGGTCCAGATGGTGCTGCTGATGACCGCGTCAAGGGCCTGCATTTCGGCTTCGACCCGTTCGACCTCGGCCTGGCCGAGCTTGTCGATGGTGTCGCGCATGGCGGCAAAGGCGCTTTCGCTGCTCTTGTAGAGGGAGACGCGCTCACGATTCTTGCCCGCGTTGGCGGCGGTCAGGTCCACGACCTGCTGGCTGTGCTCCTGCCAGATGGCCAGCTGCGCCAGGAAGTCGGCCTTGAGGGCGGCGGTCGAGCTGCCCAGGATGTCCGCGCCCTTGGTCACGCGGTCCCGCGTCTGGCTCAGGTTTTCGGCAAAGGCCTCGGCCTCTGTCTTGATGGTTTCCGGGTCGAGGGTGCGGGTCACGAGGAGCTGGGCCACATAGGCCTGGTAGGCGTCGCGGTCGGCATTGAGGATCAGGGACAGGGCCTGCTCGGCGCGCTGCCGCTGGAAGTCGGGCAGGCCCGGCTCGGCCAGGGCGTTGTTGGCGATTTCGCCCAGCTTGTCGATGGCGTCGCGCATGGCGTCGAAGGAGGCGAGGGCTTCTTCTTCGGCCTTGTCGCGCTCCAGGTTGGAGGCCAGCGTCTCTCGGGTCAGGGCGAGGATGGCTTCGTTGGCCTTCTTCCACTCGGCGAACCGGGCCTTGAAGGCGTCGAAGTCACCGCTCATGGTCGGGGTGAAGTTCTCGCCGGGGCCGGTGATCCGGTCCCAGGTCTGCTGCATGTTCTCGGCGCAGGCCTCGCTATCCGCTTTGAGGGCTTCCATGGAGGTCGCTTTCATGGCGTTCATCACCGCGACTTCGGCCTGGTAGGCATCGCGATCGGCGTCGATCATCGTCGCCCTGTCCAGGTGCAGGGAGTTGGCGGACTGCATGCTCGAATCCAGGATGTTGAAGCTGGTCAGACCCACGGCAAAGATGATCAAAACGGCCGAAACGGGCAACCCTGTGATAAGAAGCAATTTCCACTTGATGCTCATAATAGACTCTCCTCCATGGCATTTGATGCGGCAATAGACCGTATTGTCCGAAACGGTAAGATGAAACGAGCTTGTATAGCTATTAGAAATTTGAATTTATGCGTCGGTATTTTTCCAGGGGCAGAAAATCATGTTCTAGCGTTTGAAAAAAAGTTGAAAAGGAGTATGGTTCCGTAAGCCTCAGTAACGCAACCCTAATTAAAAATCGAAAAGAGGACATCATGAAAAAAGTATTCGCCATTCTGACCATCATACTCTGTTTCGGCGTGACTGCCGCCTTTGCCGTGGACGGCGGTGAGGTGTACCAGAAACGGTGCGCCAAGTGCCATCGCGACGGCTCGGAATCCTCCAAGGCCGGCGGCGACGTCGTGCTCAAGGGCCAGTCCGCCCAGGAGATCGAGATGAAGCTCACCGGCTATGTGGACGGCACTTACGGCGGGGCCAAGAAAAAGGTCATGGAGCGCATGGCCAAGGGGCTGTCCGGCGACGAACTCAAGGCCGTCTCCGCCTACATAGGCTCCCTGTAAGGATCGGCCGGGATGCGTTCCTTCATCCTCGTCCTGGCTCTCTGTCTTCTTGCGGCCGCCCCCTGTCGGGCGGCCGGAGAGGACGGGGCCATGACCACCGGCCATTCGGCCATGGAACAAGGGGTCATGGAGTCTCCCGTGGATCACGCGGCCACGGATCATTCAACCATGGACCATGCGGCCACCGGCGACATGGCGGCGGGTGACGCGGGCGAGGCCGTTCACGACGCCATGGACCATGCGGCCCAGGGCGACATGGCTGCGGACATGGCCGCGGACGGGATCGCCGAACACGACCACGCCAAGATGATGGAGGAGGCCGAGGAGGCAGACCTGCCCGTGGGCATCGAGGAACACCTGGGCGACATGCTCCCCGACGTGGCCTTCACCGACTCCGAGGGCAAGGAGGTCCGGCTGCTCTCCCTGATGGACACCCCGGTCCTGCTGCTGCCCATCTATTACCGCTGTCCCGACGTCTGCAACCTGCTCCAGGGCTCGGTGGCCTCCATCCTGCCCCAGGTGAAGCTTGTTCCGGGCAAGGAGCTCAAGGTCGTCTCCCTGAGCTTCGACGCCCGCGAGACCCAAAAGGACGCGGCCAGGGCCAAGCGCAACTACACGGCCATTTCGGGCGACGCCTTCCCGGCCGAGTACTGGACCTTCCTGACCGGCGACCAGCAGGCCATCGACGCCACGCTCAAGGCCATCGGCTACACGGTCCAGAAGCAGGCCGGGCTGTGGGCGCATCCGGTGGCGGCCATCGCCATCGCGCCCGGCGGCAAGATCGTGCGCTATCTCTACGGCTCAAGCTTCCTGCCCTTCGACATCACCATGGCGGGAACCGAGGCGGCCCAGGGCAAGACCGGGCTTTCCGTAAAGCGGCTGCTCTCCTACTGCTACAACTACGACCCCCAGGGGCGGCGGTATGTCTTCGACATCCTGCGCGTCTCCGGGTTCGCCATCCTGGGCTTCGTGGGCCTGTTCCTGGCCTGGTTGTTCCTGGGGGGCAGGAAAAAGAGGCGCTAGATGAACGTTGACGCCGGATTCATGGCTCCCGGAGGCAAATCCTGGATACGCGAGTGGCTCTTCACCATAGACCACAAGCGTATCGGCATGCTGTATCTGTGGTGCATCATGGCCTTTTTCATCGTCGGGGTGTTCCTCGGGCTGCTCATCCGCATGGAGCTGTTCTGGCCCGGCCGGGACTTCATCGGCCCGCAGACCTACAACGCGGTCTTCACCCTGCACGGGGTGATCATGATTTTCATCGTGGTCATTCCCTCCATCCCGGCGGCCTTCGGAAACATCTTCCTGCCGCTTCAACTGGGGGCCGAGGACGTGGCCTTCCCGCGGCTGAACATGTTCTCCTTCTGGCTCTACCTCATCGGCGGGGCCACGGCGCTGATCTCGCTGTTCACCGGCGGGGGCGCGCCCGACACGGGCTGGACCTTCTACGTCCCGTTCTCGGCGGTGACCACGACCAACGTCTCGGTGGCCGTGGCCGGGGTGTTCATCCTCGGCTTCTCGTCCATCCTGACCGGGTTGAACTTCATCGTCACCATTCACCGGCTGCGCGCGCCGGGGCTCTCCTGGACCCGGCTGACCCTGTTCGCCTGGGCGCTCTACGCCACGGCCTGGATCCAGGTGCTGGCCACCCCCATCCTGTCCATCACCGTGGTCCTGATCATCATCGAGCGGCTGCTCGGCATGGGCATCTTCGACCCGGCCCGGGGCGGCGACCCGATCCTCTACCAGCATCTCTTCTGGATCTATTCCCACCCGGCGGTCTACATCATGATCCTGCCCGCCATGGGCGTGATCTCGGACATCATCCCGGTCTTCTGCCGCAAGTCCATCTTCGGCTACAAGACCATCGTCGGCTCCTCCCTGGCCATCGCCTTTGCCGGCTCCCTGGTCTGGGCGCACCACATGTTCGTGTCGGGCATGTCGGACACGGCGGTCATGGTCTTCTCGCTGTTGACCTTCATCGTGGCCGTGCCTTCGGCCATCAAGGTCTTCAACTGGCTGTCCACCATGTACAAGGGGTCCATCCGGCTGGAGCCGCCCCTGGTCTATGCCCTGGGGTTCATCTTCCTGTTCGCCATGGGCGGCATCACCGGCCTGGTGCTCGGCAGCGCGGGCACGGACATGCACGTCCACGACACCTATTTCGTAGTCGGCCATTTCCATTACGTCATCTTCGGCGGCACCGGCTTCGGCATGTTTGCCGCCATCCACTACTGGTTCCCCAAGATGTACGGACGGATGTACAACCGCAAGCAGGCCATGATCGCGGCCGTGCTGCTGATCATCGGTCTCAACGGGCTGTACTTCCCCATGTACCTGCTGGGGCTGCAGGGCATGCCGCGCCGCTACTACGACTATCTGCCGCAGTTCACCCCGCTGCACCAGCTGTCCACCTACGGCTCCTGGATCACCTTCGTGGGGTTGGCCCTGATGCTCTGGAACCTGGTCCGGTCGCGCTACAAGGGCGCTCCGTGCGGGCGCAACCCGTGGAAGGCGGCCACCCTGGAGTGGACCCTGCCGTCCCCGCCGCCGACCCACAACTTCGACGAAGTGCCGGTCGTGACCCACGGCCCGTACGACTACAGCGAGGTGCGGGACGATGACTGAACACCGTGACTACGTCGGGGCCAAGATGGGCATGTGGCTCTTCCTGTTCACCGAGATACTTCTCTTCGGCGGCCTGTTCGTGCTCTATTCCGTGACCCTGGGGCGCTACCCCACGGAGTTCCACGAGGCGAGCAAGCTCCTGGACGTGACCATGGGGACCACCAACACCGTGGTCCTGATCACCTCCAGCCTGTTCGCGGCGCTGTCCGTGGCCGCGCTCCAGAAGGGCAGCCGGAAGACGGCCGAACTGTTCATCGGGCTGACCATGGCCCTGGCCTGCTGCTTCCTGGTCATCAAGTACTTCGAGTGGTCCCACAAGATCCACGCGGGCATCTACCCCGGCGGGGAGACCCTGGTCCAGTGGGAGCCGGGCAAGCAGGCGTTCTTCTCCCTGTACTACACCATGACCGGCCTGCACGGGCTGCACGTGATCATCGGCATGGGCGTGTTCACCTGGGTCTGGGCCATGATCCGGCTCGAGCGCTGCACCCCGGACCACTTCGTGGCCCTGGAGAACGCGGGCCTCTACTGGCATCTGGTGGACCTCATCTGGATCTATCTCTTTCCGCTCTATTACCTCATCACCTAGGCGGGCGACCCTATGAGTGAAAACACGAATCATCACGCACCCGGCTACGGGCTGTTCATCGGCATATGGGGAGCGCTCATGGTCCTCACGGCGGTCACGGTGGGGGTGGCCCAGGTCCACCTGGGGTTCCTCAACGTGGTCGTGGCCATGGCCATCGCCTCCCTGAAGGCGTCCCTGGTGGTCTTCTTCTTCATGCATCTCAAGTACGAGAACCGGACGCTCAAGACCATGGTCCTGGTGGCCTTCGTCATCCTGGCCATCTTCATCGGGTTCACGTTCTTCGACACGGCGAACAGGTAGGCCGGTCCGCGACCGGAAGAAGGAAAGGAAGAGGGAACCATGTATCCGCAGATATTTTCCGCCGCAAAGGAAGTGGACCAGGCCTTCCTGATCATACTCGGGTTCGCCGTGTTCATCCTGGTGGCCGTGACCGTTGCCATGCTCTATTTCCTGTGGCGGTACGACCACAAACGCAATCCGCACGCCACGGACATCAAGGGGTCCGTCTGGCTGGAGATAATATGGACCGTCCTGCCGACGATCATCGTCCTGGGGCTGTTCTGGACCGGCTGGACCTCGTTCAAGGCCATGCGGACCATCCCGGAAGGGGCCATGACCGTGTCCGTGGAAGGGCGCATGTGGTCCTGGCGCTTCACCTACGAGAACGGGCGGACCTCCAACGAGCTGGTCATCCCGGTGAACACCCCGGTCCGGCTGGCCCTGGCCTCCCGCGACGTCATCCACTCCTTCTACGTCCCGGCCATGCGCGTGAAGTGGGACCTGGTCCCGGGCATGGAGACCGACGCCTGGCTGCAGTCCGACACCCTGGGCGACTACGACATCTTCTGCGCCGAATACTGCGGCCTGAAGCACGCGGACATGATCACCCTCCTGCGGGTGCTGGACCAGGAGGAGTTTGACGCCTGGCTGGCCGAGGGCGGCGCGGAAGAAGGCGAGGACGTAGGGCTGGCGCTGCTCAAGGAGTTCGGTTGCTTCGACTGCCACTCCATGGACCTCTCCGAGGACGCGGCCCCCAGCCTGCTCGACCTGGGCGGCCGGGAGCAGACCGTGGTCCTGCCCGACGGCACCGAGAAGACCATCCGGCCCGACGCGGACTTCATCCGCCAGTCCGTGCGCGAGCCCGGTGCCACCCTGGTCAAGGGGTGGGGCGACGAGATGCCGCCCTACGGCGACGAACTTTCCGATGCGCAGCTGGACGCCATGATCGCCTACCTGCTCAAGCCCGACAGGCCCGACAAGGGCCAGGCCCTGGCCGACGAGCTGGGCTGCCTCGGCTGCCACACCACGGACGGCACCGACGACGTCGGACCGAGCTTCCTCGGCCTGTACGGCTCGGAGCGGAAGGGCAAGACCGCCGACGGCAAGCCCTACGACCTCAAGGCGGACGACGCGTATCTCCGCCGGGCCATCGTGGAGCCGTCCGCCAACGTGCCCGAAGGGTTCGACGACGCCATGCCCATCTACGACGACCTGGACCAGGCCACCCTGGACCAGCTTCTCGGCTACCTGAAGTCCCTGGCGGGCGAGGGCGGGCAATGATCCGAGACCTCGCGCGGCTGGCGCGGCCCAAGGTAAGCCTGGCCGTGGCGACCGGAACCCTGTTCGGCGCGCTCTATCACGGCGGGGGAGGGCCCCAGGCTGTCCTGCTCGCCCCGGCGGGCGCGTTCTGCCTGTGCGCCGGTTGCTCGGCCCTGAACCAGGTGCAGGAGTGTGGGCTCGACGCGCGCATGGAGCGCACCCGCAACCGCCCCTTGGCCTCCGGTAGGATGGGGGTCGGCCGCGGGCTGTTCTGGGCCATGATTTTCGGCTTGGCCGGTCTCGGCCTGTTTCTTCCGGCCGGGGGCGCTCCCCTGTTCCTGGTCGGTCTGGCCATCGTGGCCGTGTACAACGGGTTGTACACCCCGCTGAAGCGGGTCTCTCCCGTTGCCCTGCTGGCCGGGGGCGTGGCCGGGGCCGCACCGCCCCTGACCGGCTGGCTGGCCGCCGGGGGAGGGTGGGCCGACCCGCGCATCCTGTGGGTGGCGGCCATCTTCTATCTCTGGCAGGTGCCGCACTTCTGGCTGCTGGCCGAGAAGCACCGCGAGGACTATCGGCGCGCCGGGTTCGCCGTGCTCCACGCCGCCCTGCCGCCGCGCCTCCGGGCCAGGCTCATGGGGGTCTGGGTCGGGGCCTATTTCGTGGCTCTGGGCTGCCTGGCCGGGCTGGCCGGACCGGCCTCCCTGCGGTTCATCGTCCCGCCCGCGCTGCTCCTGGCCGGCGCCCTGGCCGCAGGGTTCGCCGCCACGGACCGCCACGGACCGGCAACGGCGGCCATGCACGCCTCCCTGCCTCTGGGGTTGGCCACGCTGCTTTTGAACACCATCTAGGATTCCAAGGACCGATATGCTCTGGATTCACCCGCTCCTCCAATTCGCCGCGCTGCTTCTCGCCGTCCACGTCCTGCTCATGGGCATCAACCGCTTCCGTTTCCAGCACCTCAAGCGCAAGTGCGCCTTCAACTGGAAACGGCACGTCCTGCTCGGCAAATGGGTGGCCTGGATGTGGCTGGCCGGGCTGGTGCTCGGCCTGTACATGGCGGTGCACAGCTGGGGCGCCCTCGGCCTGACCGGGCCGCACTACCAGATCGGGCTGTGGATGACGCCGTTCATCCTCGTGGGGCTGGTCACCGGCTTCATCCTGCAGAAGCCGAGCGGCAAGCGTCCGGCCATGGCCCTGACCCACGGCGCGGCCAACGCGATCGCCTTTGTCCTGGCCCTGTACCAGACCTGGTCCGGCGTGGAGGCCGTCCGGCTGCTGTTGTTGGATTAAAAGGGCTGCGCGGGCAGCTCCACGGTGAAGGTGGAGCCGTGTCCGAGCTTGGATTCCACCGTGATCCGCCCCCCGTAGTGGTCCACGATGTGCCTGCATATGGCCAATCCCAGTCCCGTGCCGCCCGGTTTCCCCAGGCGGCCGTTCTCGCTCTGATGGAATTTGTGGAAGATGAGTTCCAGGTCCCGCTCCGGAATCCCCCGCCCGGTGTCGCTCACGGCGATCCGGGTGGTGTTTCCCTCGTGCCGCGCCGTGAGCCGGATGGTCCCGCTGTCCGTGTTCTTGTAGGCATTGGAGAGCAGGTTCAGGAGGAGCTGCTGCATGCGGTCCGGGTCGAAGACCAGGGGCGGAATCCACTCCGGGATGTCGGTCTCCAGGCGCACCGGGCCGTCCCCGGCGAGCTGCGGGGCCATGGTCCGGAGGGCGCGGTTCAGCTCGTCCGGCACGTTGAGCAGGGTATCCCGCCACTCCATCTGTCCCGCCTCGATCTTGTTGATGTCGAGCAGGTCGTTGATCAGCCGGGTCAGCCGGTCGCCCTCCTTGGCGATGATGTCCAGGTTGCCGAGGATGACGTCGCTCTTTTTCTCCAGCTCCATCCTTGGGGCGGCCGGGGCAAAGTGCTTGGCAAACTCCTTGCGCACCAGCTTGGAGAAGCCGAGGACCGCCGCCAGGGGAGTGCGCAGCTCGTGGGATGCCGAGGACAGGAAGGCCGAGCGCTGGTTGTCCAGCCGGACCAGCTCCTTGTTCGCCTCGCGCAGCTCCAGGGTTCGCCTGGCCACGGTCTGCTCCAGGTCGTCGTGGGCCCGGGCCAGCTTGCGCTCCGCCTCTCTACGCTGGGCGATTAGTTTTTCCAGGGCCGTGTTTTTCTTTACCAATTGTGAAGTCTGGTGCTCCACCTCGCGCAGCAGGTTGTTGTACTCGGCCACGACCTCGCCCAGCTCGTCGCGACTGTTCCAGACCAGCGGCATGCGGGCGTCGCTCCTGGCGTTGTGCCTGAGGGAGAGCTTCAGCCGCTGGAGGGGACGGCCCACCACCAGGTGCAGGATGAACCAGCCCGAGACGAAGACGATGAGGGCGAGCAGGGCGGCGGAGCCGAGATCCTCGTGCCGTCGTCCGGCGATCTCCCGCCGGATGCGGTCGTCGTGGTATTGGACGACCAGCCTGCCGATGGTCATGACCTCGCCCCCGACCGTGCGGGTCAGCGGCCTCGCCGTGGTCAGGATCGTGTGTCCGGCATCGGGCCCGTCCGGGGTTTCCTCCATGACCAGCTTGTCGCTGTTGTCGTACAGGCTGATCCGATGCAGGTCGCCGTTGTCCCGGTAGCTGCGCATGAGACTCGCCAGGAGGATGTCCTGGAAATTCCAGAGCGGTTCGCTCAGCTCGGCGGCCTTGCTGGAGGCGAAGGCCTCGAGCTGGTTGCGCAGGTTCTCCATGCCCTGTTCCCGGATGCGCGCGGAATAGAAGAAATACAGGGTCACGCTGGTGACCAGGAAGATCACGAACACGGACAGCAGAATCTTGGCCGCCAGGGACGGGAAATATTCCCTGGGGCCGAAGAGCGGCGGCACGGGCAGGCGGCGGGCCATGGGGCTACTCCCGGTCCAGGCCCTTGAGGGCGGCGTCGACTTCGCCGAGCCGCGCCTTCCGCTCGGCATCGGTCAGCGTTTCGTCGGCCTCGATCCGGAGCCGGTCCTTGTAGAGCTCCAGCCGCCGGACGGGTTCCAGCTGAGTGTTGTCGGACCGTTTGAATCCGGTCCACTTGCGGGCGGCGAGGTTTTCGGCCTCGCGCTTCACCCGGGCTTCGCTCTTGTCCTTGCCGGGCCGGGCGTATTCCACAAAGAAATCCGTGATTCGCTTCTTGAGGCCGGGGTTCAGTTCCGAGCGTACCAGGATGGGGTCCGAGGGGATCAGCGGCGAGGTCCAGATGATCTTCACCCCGGCGGATTCCTCCGGGAACCGGACCTTGTAGCGGGCCATGGCCGAGCTGTTGCCCGTGGCCACGTCCAGTCTGCCCTCGGCCACGGCCAGGAAGTTCTCCTCATGGTTGTGGTGGACCAGCCGCTTGAAGATGCGCTCCGGGTCGATGCCCCGAGAGGCGAAGAGATAGTAGCTCGGCACGGTGAAGCCGGAGGTGGAGTTGGGGTCGCCGATGCCGAACTCGATCTCCCCGGCGTGATCGAGAACGTCCTGCGCGTCGGCGTATGGCCCGTCGCGCCTGGCGATGAGGTGGGCGTAGTAGCCGGCCCCGTACCTGGTCATGGACTGGGCCACGATCTCGGCCCCGGCGCGGTCCACGGCCTCGATGGCCGCCTTGTTGCCCAGCCAGGCGAGCTGGGCCTTGCCCGAGGCCAGGTACCAGATGACCCCTGCGTAGTCGTCCAGGACCATGGGAACGACCCGCCTGCCGAGCCGGGCGGACAGGTCTTCGAGGATCGGGCCCCATGTGTTCAGTACCGCTTCCCTGGAGTCGGCGGAACCGAGGCCCATGACCAGGGGCGCTTCTCCGGCCCGCGCCGGAGAGACGGCCAGCCAGGCCAGGACGAGGGCCGCCAGGATGCGGACGATGAGGGGTGATGGCGCGTTCATTGTTTCCCGTGCGGGGCGGAGTTGGTCCGCCGCCCCGAATACTGGGTACTGCATTTGGGAATTAATGGAAGACCGGTATTTCGGAAGTTGCCCAATTGTAACAGGGGCGGGAAAAGGCCGGGGCCGCTGCGTCACGCGCAGCGGCCCCGGAGGAATGCGGAGGGGAGGGGGGTCAGGCGGCCTGGGACTCCCCGGGGTTCTTGCCCAGGATGATCATGCCCAGGACCTCGTCCTTGGTCACGTCGCAGGTGCGCCGGGTGCCGACCAGCTTGCCGTTCTTGATCACCGACACGCGGTCGGCCAGGCCGAAGACGTCGTGCAGGTCGTGGCTGATCAGGAAGATGCCGATGCCCTCGCTCTTGAGCTGCTTGATCAGTTCCGCGACCATGGCGGTCTCGTGCGGGCCGAGCGCTGCCGTGGGCTCGTCCATGATCAGGATCTTGGCGTTGAAGTAGATGGCCCGGGCAATGGCCACGGACTGCCGCTGGCCGCCGGACATGTTGCGCACCGGGTCCTTGATGTTGGTGAAGTTCGGGTTCAGGCGGCTGATGACCTTGCGCGCCTCGTTCTCCATGCGCCCGTCGTCCAGGGTTCCCCAGCGGGTCATGATCTCGCGGCCCAGGAAGAGGTTGGCCGGGGCGTCCAGGTTGTCCGAGAGCGCCAGGGTCTGGTAGATGGTCTCGATGCCGTACCTGCGGGCGTCGCGCGGGCTCTTGATGACCGCCTTCTCGCCGTTGATGAGGATGTCGCCCTCGTCGCAGGGGATGGCCCCGGACAGGGCCTTCATGAGCACGGTCTTGCCCGCGCCGTTGTGGCCGAGCACGCCGACCACCTCGCCGGGCATGAGGTCGATGGACACGTCGCGCACCGCGTGCACGCCGCCGAACCGCTTGTTGATGCCGCGCATCTGAACCAGTGGGGTCTGTGTCATGGCGGCCACCTATCTCCTGTTCTTGTTGTAGGCCACGTCGAACCACACGGCGATGATCAGGACCAGGCCGATGATCACCTGGCGCATGGCGCTGGAGATGCCCAACAGGACCATGCCCGATTCGAGCGACTGCATGATCAGCGCGCCGAGGATGGCCCCGGCGATGGAGCCGAGTCCGCCCGCCAGCGAGGTGCCGCCGATGACGGCCGCGGCGATGACGTTCAGCTCGGCCATCATGCCCATGGAGTTGGCCCCGGCGTTGAGCCGGGCCGTGGTGATCACGGCGGCCACGCCGCACAGGAGTCCCATGACCCCGAAGATGAACATGGTCACCCGCTCGACGTTGATGCCGGACAGTTCCGCCGCTTCGGGGTTGCCGCCGATGGCGAAGACGTAGCGCCCGAACTTGGTGACCTTGGCCAGCAGGGTCATGAGCACCACCACGCCGATGAGGATGAGCACCGGGATGGGGATGCCGCGCGGGATTTCGGTCTTGGGCTTGTAATAGGAGTTCATGACCATGACGAAGCCGCAGACCAGGCCGATGGACACGAGCAGGATGAGCGCCTCGGCCCAGACCGCCTTGGGCTTGCACCCGAACCGGGCGCGCCGCTTGCGGCCCTGGACGGCGTTGAAGAGCAGGACCGCGATGCAGAGCGCGCCGAATATCCAGCTTCCGGTGGCCCCGATGGAGCCGTGGATGCCGCCGCCCAGCAGTTGGTAGGTCTCGTCCATGGGGGCCACGGTCCGCCCGTCGGTGACCAGGTAGGCCGCGCCCCGGAAGATGAGCAGCCCGCCCAGGGTGACCACGAAGGCGGGCACGCCGCGATAGGCCACCCACCAGCCCTGCCAGATGCCGATGAGCGCTCCCAGGGCCAGGCCGCAGACCACGGTCAGCGGCCAGTTCCAGGCGGCGCCCAGGGTGAAGGCGTGGACCTGGAGAAAGGCGATGACCATGCCGGTGAAGCCCATGACCGACCCCACCGAGAGGTCGATGTGCCGGGCCACGATGACCAGCACCATGCCGGTGGCCATGATTCCGACCACGCTGGTCTGCACGGCCAGGTTGTAGAGGTTCCGGGCCGTGAAAAAGATGCCGTCCGTGAGATAGTTGAGCGTGAACCAGATGATCAGCAGCGCGCCGATCATGGCCAGCATGCGGGTGTCGATCTCAAGTGAGGCGCACAGCCTCTCGAAGGGGGAGAGCTTGCTCTCGGTCGCTTGGGAGTCCATAGGGCCGCCGTTCCTGAAAAGTTGCCGTTCGTGTTTCACATACCCCATGTGGGCCCTTTGGGGAAGGGCGGCGGGTATACGGAAAGGGGACGCCCCGGCAGGACGTCCCCTCTTGTTCGATTCGTCAGCTGTCTACGGGCACTGGCCCTGAACGCCCTGGCACAGGACGTCCTTGGATATCCAGCCCGCGTCCACGACCAGGCTCAGGTTGGCCTTGGTGACCGGAACCGGGGGCAGGAGGATGGCGTCCATCTCCACGCCCTTGGCGCCGCCGGACCACTTGACGGTGTCCTTGGGGAGCTCGCCCCGGGACAGTTCGACCGCGATGCGCGCGGCGGCCTGGCCGAGCACGCGGGCGTCCTTCCACACGGACACGGTCTGCAGCCCGCGGGCCACGCGGTTCAGGGCGGCATGGTCGCCGTCCTGGCCGGAGACCGGGGTCACGCCTTCCATGCCCTGGGCGGTGAGGGCCGCGACAACGCCGCCGGCGGTGCCGTCGTTGGAGGCGACGACCGCGTCGACCTTGTTGTTCATGGCGGTCAGGATCTGCTCCATGTTGCGCTGGGCGACTTCGGGCTTCCAGCCCTCGGTGCCCTGGGCGGCCACGTTCTTGATCTTGCCGGCCTTGATGGCCTCGTCCAGGACCTCAAGCTGACCCTCGTACAGGAATTCGGCGTTGGGATCGGTGGGCGCGCCCTTGATGAAGACGTAGTTGCCTTCGGGCTTCACGGCGTAGACGGCGCGGGCCTGCATGCGGCCCACTTCCTTGTTGTCGAAAGTCAGGTAGAAGACGCCCTTTTTCTCGATGAGACGGTCGTAGCCGACCACGGGCAGCCCTTCGGCCATGGCCTTGTCGATGGCGGGCAGGACGGCGTCGGCATCCCAGGCCAGGACGATCAGGGCGTTGGCGCCCCGGGCGATGAGGTTTTCGATGTCGGCGATCTGTTTCTCGGCGGAAGCCTGGGCGTCGGCCATGATGTACTTGGCGCCCATGGCCTTCAACTGATCCTTGATGGCGGCCTCATCGGTTTTCCAACGTTCCTCCTGGAAATTGGACCAGGACACGCCGACCACCAGATCCTTGGCCATGGCGTTGACGCCAAAGGCCAGGACAGCGACGGCGGCAACAGCCAGCAGTGCGAGTTTCTTCAGCATGTGGGGTTCCTCCTTGCCACATTTCGTTTATTCGTCCCGGGCGGAGGATGGCTGCGTAAGGTGGCAGTCCCGCCGCCGTTTTCGGCTTTCTCTGCCCCGAAGGGCCCGCAACGGAAATCCGGAAAAACGGGAGTATGGGCGCATCCCGTATTGCCCTTTCGCCTTCCCGCAAAAGAGGACACGCCACATATTACTGGGAACTCTGCCAAAAAATAAGGGTTGTGGCAAGAATTAATTTTGTCAGTGAATTATAGAAGGGTTCCTCTGCCGAGGGTTGCAGTCGGATCAGCGATAATTTTATAATAACTCGAAATAACATGACAAATATGATTAAAATCAAATGTGGATGTCCTCTCGTTTTCGACGATATTGTCACCGGGCGGTGTCGCACTTTCTTGCATTGCCTACTGTTCCCTGCTAACTATGGAGGTCATGGTCGTGGCCGTGGCCTGTTCCGTGACGGTGTTGCTTTGTGTATCTATATAGAAACACGGTGAATTATGACATTGAAACGGAAAGTCTCCGCCGCTGACATTGACTCGCTGGTCAGTTTTTAAATTTTCTGAGTGAATTAAAGGGACCCGCCGGATGAAGGCTGCAAATCGCGATTTCACGCGCGCCGTGAATCAATTCAACATCCTGAACAGCATCCGCGAGGCCGGACGCATCTCCAGGGTGGAGATCGCCGCCCGAACCGGGCAGAGCCCGGCGTCGGTGACCAACATCACCGCCGACATGATCCGCGAGGGGCTGATCCGCGAGGAGGAGTGCGGGTGCAAGCCCAGGCGCGGGCGGCGGCGGATCATGCTGACCCTGGACCCGGAGGCGGCCCATGTGGTGGGGGTCAAGATATCCGCCTTCCAGATCAGTTTCGCGGTGGTGGATTTCGTGGGCGGGGTCAAGTCGTCCCTGACCATGCCCATCCGGGTCAGCGAGCGGCGCGAGGAGACCGTGGCCGACTTCATCGAGGACGGGGTGCGCCACTGCGTGGAGGACGCCCGGTTGCGCATGGACGACATCTCCGGCTGCGGCGTGGCCATTTCCGGGTTCGTGGACTCGGCCTCGGCCGACTGTCTGTGGACCCCGCTGAAAAAGGGGCGCACGCGCATCCGCGACCTGGTGGCCGAGCGGCTGAGCGTGGACGTGTATCTGGAGAACGACGCCAACTCCGTGACCGTGGCCTCACAATGGTTCGGCCAGGGCAAGGGCATCGACAACTTTCTGGTGGTCACGGTGGAACACGGCGTGGGCATGGGCATCGTGGTGGACGGCAAGCTGTACCGGGGCGCCACCGGCATCGGGGCCGAGTTCGGCCACGTGGTCCTGGTCCCGGACGGGCTGCCCTGCCGCTGCGGCAAGCGCGGGTGCATCGAGGCCTACGCCTGCGACGGGTGCATCCTGCGCCGCGCCAAGGAGATGTTCTCCCGGCGGCGCGGCCCGGTGCCGGACCTGGAGACCCTGACCATCGAGGACGTGACCGAACTGGCCCGCGCGGGCGACCCCGGCCTGCGCAAGCTCTTCCGCGAGGGGGGGGCCATCCTCGGCCAGGGCATCGCCGGGCTGATCCAGATCTTCAACCCGGAGCGGATCATCGTCACCGGCGAGGGCGTGCGCGCGGGGGATCTGGTCTTCGGCCCCATGCGCAAGGCGGTCAAGAAGTTCCTCAACCGCGAGCAGTTCGAGGCCACCGAGATCGTGGTCCAGGAGTGGGGCGACGACGACTGGGCGCGCGGTGCCGCCGGGTTTGTCCTGAGCGAGCTGTACAAGTCGCCCCTGGACAAGATCCACCGGGCGGGATGACCGCCCTTGGTTGTTGGTGGTTAATCAATATTCATTGATAACAGTATATTAGTCTGCGAGGTAAACAATGAACACGTTTTTCCCCGAAGTGGACGCGGTCAAGTACGAGGGTCGGGAGTCGACCAACCCGCTGGCGTTCAAATATTACGACGCCGACCGGGTCGTGGGCGGCAAGACCATGGCGGAGCACCTGCGTTTCGCGGTCTGCTACTGGCACACCTACAAGTCGCAGGGCGGGGACCCGTTCGGGTCCGGGACCTTCGAGCGGCCCTGGAACGCCGGTTCCCCCATGGAAGTGGCCGAGAAGACCCTGGAGGCGAATTTCGAATTCATCACCAAACTCGGGGTCCCGTTCTGGTGCTTCCATGACCGGGACATCGCGCCCGAAGGCGCGTCCTTCGGCGAGGCCGTCGCCAACCTGGAGACCATCGTGGCCAAGGCCAAGAAGCTGCAACAGGCCACCGGGGTCAAGCTGCTCTGGGGAACGGCCAACATGTTCAGCCATCCCCGCTACATGCACGGCGCGGCCTCCAACCCGGACCCGCACGTCGTGGCCTGCTGCGCCATGCAGGTCCGCCGCGCTCTGGACGCCACCCTGGAGCTGGGCGGAGCCAACTACGTGTTCTGGGGCGGCCGGGAAGGGTACGAGACCCTGCTGAATACGGACATGAAGCGGGAGCGCGCCCAGATGGCCGCCTTCTTCCACATGGCCGTGGACTACGCCAAAAAGATCGGCTTCACCGGCCAGTTCCTTATCGAGCCCAAGCCCCACGAGCCGACCAAGCACCAGTACGACTTCGACTCGGCCACGGTCCTCTCCTTCCTGCGCGAGTTCGACCTGCTCGATCATTTCAAGCTCAACGTGGAGGCCAACCACGCCACCCTGGCCGGGCACTCCTTTGCCCACGAGCTGGCCGTGGCCGCCGAGGCGGGCAAGCTCGGCTCGGTGGACGCCAACGTCGGCGACCCGCTGCTCGGCTGGGACACGGACCAGTTCCCCACGGACATCAACGACACCACCCGCGCCATGTTGGTCATCCTGGAGAACGGCGGGCTGGGGTCCGGCGGCCTGAACTTCGACGCCAAGGTGCGCCGTCCGTCCATCGATACCGTGGACCTGTTCCACGCCCACATCGGCGGCATGGACACCTTTGCCCGCGCCCTGCTGGCGGCCCAGGCGATCATCGACGACGGGCGCATCGCCGAGTTCAAGGCGCAGCGCTACGCGGGCTGGGATTCCGGCCTGGGCAAGTCCATCCTGGACGGCAACGAGACCCTGGAGTCCCTGGAGGCCAAGGCCATGGAGCTGGGAGAGCCCAAGCGGGTCTCCGGCCGTCAGGAGATGCTGGAGAACATCCTCATCAACGCCATTTAACGGGCCCTTCGGGCTACTGGAGTTGTCATGGGCCTTTTCATCGGCATCGATTCCGGGACGCAGGGGACCAAGGGCGTGGTCCTGGACGGCGAGTCCGGTAGGATTCTGGCCGAGGCCTACGCCCCGCACGAACTGATCGAGGGGGAGCACGGCCTGCGCGAGCAGGACCCGGCCTGGTGGGTCGAGGCCTGCCGTTCGGTCATCGCCGCGTTGATGGACTCGGACGGAGTCGATTCCTCGGCGGTGCGCGCCATCGGCGTGTCCGGCCAGCAGCACGGGTTCGTGCCGCTCACCGAGGCGGGGGAGGTCATCCGCCCGGCCAAGCTGTGGTGCGACACGGCCACCGCGCCGCCCCAGTGCGCGGCCATCACCGAGGCGGCGGGCGGTCATGAGGCCGTGCTCAAGGCCATCGGCAATTCCGTGGCCGCCGGGTTCACGGCCTCCAAGGTGGTCTGGCTCAAGGACAACGAGCCGGAGAACTACGACCGGCTGGCGACCATCCTGCTGCCCCACGACTATCTCAACTTCTGGCTCACCGGCGAGCGCAGGACCGAGTGCGGCGATGCATCGGGCACGGCCTATTTCGATGTGGCCAACCGGCGCTGGAGCACCGAGCTGCTCGACGCCATGGACCCTTCCGGCAAGCTCCTCGCCTGCCTGCCCGAGCTGATCGATTCCGACCAGCCCGTGGGCGTGGTCCGCCCGGAGCTGGCCCGCGAGTTCGGCTTCGGCTCGGACGTGCTCGTCTCCTCCGGGGGCGGCGACAACATGATCGCGGCCATCGGCACGGGCAACGTGGTCCCCGGCGTGGTCACCGCGTCCCTCGGCACCTCCGGGACCATCTATGCCCATTCCGAAAGCCCGGTCATCGACCCGCAGGGCGAGCTGGCCGCGTTCTGCTCGTCCACGGGCGGCTGGCTGCCCCTGGTCTGCACCATGAACGTCACCGTGGCCACCGAGCTGACCCGGCGGCTGCTCGGCCTGGACACCGGCGGGCTGAACGCGCTGGCCGCAGAGGCGGGCGCGGGCGCGTCCGGCGTTATGCTCCTGCCGTTCTTCAACGGCGAGCGCACCCCGGCCCTGCCTTCGGCCACAGCCTCACTGCACGGGCTGACCCCGTCCAACTACATCCCGGCCAACCTGTGCCGGGCGGCCATGGAAGGCGCGACCTTCGGGCTGCGCTACGGATTGGACGTCCTGCTCCGGCAGGGGGTGCGGCCGACCGAAATCCGGCTGGTGGGCGGCGGGGCCAAATCCGCGCTGTGGCGGCAGATGGTGGCCGACGTGTTCGGTTGTCCCGTGGTCCGGCCCGTGGTCGAGGAGGCGGGGGCGCTGGGCGCGGCCATCCAGGCCGCCTGGTGCGCCCTGCGCGATGGCGGCGAACGGACGGAGATCGCGGATTTGGCGGCGCGCTACGTGGCCATGGCGGAGGGCGGCACGGTGCCGAACCCCGGCGACGCGGCCCGGTACGCCGACCTGTACCAGCGGTACCTGGTCCTGGACCGGGCGCTTCGTCCCGTCAACGGCTAGGCCTTTCAACAACGAAAAAGGGTCCGCGACCATTGGCCGCGGACCCTTTCATATTGTCCTTTGCGGATCAGTCCTCGAGGAAGTAGTCCACGCTGGTGACCACCCGGACCTTCTTGATCTCCGGGGTGTACTGGTCGCGGTCGTCGAGGCTGAAATAGCCCTGGGAGGCGCGCCGGATGCCGCCCACCCGCGAGCCGGAGTCCTCGGCGAACTGCCGGGCGGCGCTGCGTGCGTTGCGGGTGGCCTCGGCGATCATGTCCGGCTTGATGTCGTTCAGCCCGGTGAAGGAGAAGGTCGGCTGGAACTCGTAGTTGCGGACCAGCAGGACCCCGCGCGAGACCAGGTCGCCCGCGGAGGCCATGGCCTTCTTCACGGTGGCGATATCGCCGGTGCGGACCGTGAGCACCGCCTGGGCGGTGTAGAGGCTCGTCGGGCGCTGGCCGGACATGTACTGGTTCTCATCGATGCGCGGGGCGGCGTTGATGATCTCGGCGTTGCCCAGTCCCTGCTCCTTGAGGAACTTGAGCACCTCAGCGCGGGAGACGGCCAGGGCGCGGTCCAGGTCGGGCAGGGTGTCCGCCCCGACGCTGAAGCTGACGGGCCATACGGCCAGGTCGGCGTTCACTTCGCGCTCGGCCAGCCCTTTGACCGAGACGTAGCGGTCCATGGCCTTGAAGGCGACCAGGGCGTTGCCCAGAACGAAGCAGCCGACGATGAATCCGGCGGCCAGGAGGAGGCCGGTGACGGCGGATGATGCAAGGGGTTTGTTTTCCATGATTGCTCCTTTTTGCGCCCCATGGTGGACGGCGCTTGGGGGGAGCATACCCCCTCGGCAGGAGACGGGCAAGGCCGTCGAAGGAAAAGGCAAACGGTGCAGAAGCGGAAGAATGACGCGGACCATTGCAATTCACCACGTTTTTCGTGCATACTATATTTTTGGAAAATCCGGATTATCTCTGACCCCAAAGGACATCCAATGCATAGACGCATATTGCTCTCGGTCGTCTGCCTGCTCTTGCTGGCGACCTCGGCCATGGCCCAGGACGTGTTCCCGGACGTGCAACTCGAAGGCAAGATCACGCAGGAGCAGCGCGAGTACCTGGGAGTACCCGAAGGCGACTTCAAGATTTCGAACATCAACGCGGACTTCCTGTTCGTGGAGGTGTTCAGCATGTACTGCCCCATCTGCCAGCGCAACGCGCCGTCCGTGAACGCGATGTTCGCCGACGCCTTGGCCTCGGACAAGGCCGGGGCTTTGCGCTTCCTCGGCATCGGCGCGGGCAACACGCCCTTTGAGATCGCCTTCTACCAGAAGAAGTTCGGCGTGGAGTTCCCGCTCTTCGAGGACCCGGACTACGTGGCGCACAAGGCCGTGGGCGGGGTGGGGACCCCGGCCTATTATATGGTGGACATGCGCGAGGGAAAGCGAAGCATCGTCCTGTTTCACGAGGGCGAGATCAAGGACAAGGACGCCTTTCTCAAGGATTTGCTGGCCCTTATTCCCGAGTAGGAGGAGAGAGCTGTGAAACGGGTACCGTTATTGGCATTGCTGGTTTTGCTGCTGCTCGCGCCCGGAAGCCGGGCCGACGACATGATCCCCTATCCAACCGGGCATCTCAAGCCCATTGATTCCACCCTCAAGGTCAAGGTGGGCGACATGGCCCCCGACTTCGAGCTGCCGGATCTGAACGGCGACAAGGTTCGGCTGAGCGACTACCGGGGCAAGCGGAGCGTGGTGCTCTCCTTTGTCCCGGCCGCCTGGACGCCGGTCTGCTCGGACCAGTGGCCGGGCTACAACCTTGCCCTGGACCTGATCCACGGGCTGGGCGCTGAGGTCATCGGCATTACGGTGGACAACACCCCGACCCAGGCCGAGTGGGCCAAGGCCATGCACGGCCTCGACTTCCCCGTGCTCTCCGACTTCTGGCCCCACGGCAAGGTGGCGGCCTCCTTCGGCGTGCTGCGCTCGGACGGCATGGCCGAACGCTCTCTGTTCGTGATCGATAAGCAGGGGATCATCCGCTACATCGACGTCCACGACATCAACGAGCGGCCGGACCTGGGGGTCCTGGTGGGCGAGCTGGAGAAGCTCGGCAAATAGGGTCCTAGTGGGAGGCCAGCGCCTCCTCTCCGTTGTCGAATATCTCGGCCAGCTTGGTTATGCCGAGGGTCTCGAAAACCGTCCGGAAATTGCTCGACAACCCGGCCAGGACGATCCTGGCGCCGCCACGGTGTTCCCGCAGCAGCTCGGTCAGGCCGGTGATGCCCGCCCCGTTGATGGAGGCGTTCTTCTCGAAATCGATGAGGATCAGCTCCTTGCCCAAGGCCGCGGCCTGGGCAAAGGTCTCGCTCAGATGCGGCAGGGTCATGGACGAGACGTTGCCGCGCACGCCGATGACCGCCACCCGGTCCTTCTCCTCCAGCACCACCTGCCCCTCTTCGTTTCGGGTGATGTTGATCCGTTCGCGGGCGCGGGTCAGGGCCTTTTCCAGGGCCTCCCGCTTGAGCGGCTTGTTGATGAAGTCCGTGGCGTCGAGGTTCAGGGCCTGGATGGCCAGGTCCATGTCGCCGTGGCCGGTGATCACGATGACCTCGGTGTTGGGATTGAGCTTCTTGATGGCCTTGAGGGCCTCGATGCCGTCCATGATGGGCATCTTGATGTCCGTCAGCACCAGTCCCGGACTTTCCCGCAGGAAGGTCTCCACGCCCTCTCGGCCGTTCTCCGCGGTCAGCACCTGGTACCCGTACGCGGAGAGCAGCAGGGTGAACATCTTCAGCGTGGGCCGCTCGTCGTCTATGACCAGAACTTTTTCCTTCATGCCTTGGCCTCTCCTCGCATGCTCGCGGCGGGGAACTCCATGCGGAAGACCGTGCCTTCCCCCTTGCCGCTGTTGATGCGGATCTCTCCGCCGTAATCCTTGATGATGCCGTAGGTGATGGCCAGCCCGAGCCCCATGCCCTGACCCGCCTCCTTGGTGGTGAAGAACGGCTCGAATATCTTCTGCTGGTCCTTCTCGTCGATGCCCGAACCGGTGTCCTCCACCTCGAGGAACACGCGGCGCTCCGCGTTTCCGGTCCGGATGCTGATGCGGCGTTCGGCATTGCCGTCCGCCTGGGAAATGTCGTTGATGGCATCGCGCGCGTTGGTCACCATGTTGAAGATGACCTGCTGCAGCCTGTTGGAATGGGCCTGCACCGGGTTGAGCCCTTCGGCCAGGTCCAGGTCGAAGCGGATGTTGTCCAGCTCGAACTGGCGGCGGAGCATGGACAGCACCGCCCGGATGGGCTGGTTCAGGTCCACCTGCTCCTCCATGAGGTCGGACTTGCGCCCGAAGGAGCGCAGGGTGTCGATGATCTCGGCGGCCCGGTCCACCTGGGAGGATATCTCGTGGACCACCTGGAGGAAATGCTCCTTGGGAATCTCCAGGTCCTCCTCCTGCATCATGGACAGGAACTCGCTGCCCACCTTGATGGCGTTGAGGGGCTGGTTGATCTCGTGGGCCACGCCCGCGGACATCTCGCCCAGGGACTTCATCTTGCCCGCCTGGATGAGCTGGGCGTCCTTCTCTATCAGTTCGGTGATGTCCGTGACCGCGATGATGATCGCGTGGTGGCCCCGGTAGGAGATGGGGCAGGCGTGCATGTTCACGAAGAACGGTTCACCGCCGTTCTTGTAGTGCAGCCGCTTGGGGAAATAGACGCACCCGCTGCCGCCCTCGTTGAAATAATCCAGGCAGTCCGCGTTGTGTTCCGGGCCCAGGTCCAGGAGATTCATGCCCAGCAGCTCGTTCCTGGCGTAGCCGTAAAGCTCCGTGGCGCGCGGGTTGGCGTCGCGCACGGTCCCGCTCTCGCAATCCACGACGAAGATCGGGTCCGGCCCGGAGTCGAACAGGGAGCGGTATTTCTCCTCGGACTCGCGCAGCCGCCTGCGGTAGAGCTTGATGGACCAGACCATGTTGCGGAAGGAGTCGCCGAGCTGGACCACCTCGTCGCCCTCGTGCTTGCGGTAGAAGGCGCAGTCCGCGCACTTGCGGTGGGCCTCGCCGGGCCGCTGTCCGCTGCGCGACTGGTCGAAGTGCCAGCACGGCAGGTCGGTGTTGGAGAAGGCCGGGCATTCGGCGGCGTTCCAATCCTCGCCGGAGCCGAGCTTCAGCGGGATGTCGAAGTTGCCCCGGCTGATCTCGTCCGACAGCCGGGTCAGGTCCGAAACCGGCTTGGTGATGTACTTGGACAGCCAGGAGGAAAGGATGATGGTGATGATGACCACCGCCGAGATGAAGCCGAGGAAGGCCACCCGGAGCTTGCCCACCAGGGAGTCGATGTGCCGCTTGTTCAGCCCCACGTGGACCGTGCCGATGCGGTAGAGGCCTTCGTTGATGCCCGCCGCCAGGTCGTATATCTCGCGCCCGCCCAGCTCCATGAGCTTGATCGAGTCGTGGCGGTCCGGGGGCAGGGTGTTGGAGCGCAGGTTCTTGGGCAGCTCGTGGGTCAGGGTGTGGGCCAGGATGTTGTTGTTCTGGTCCTCGATGAATATGTAGGCCACCAGGTCCTTGCGCTGCCTCAGTTTTGCCTCGTCGAAGATGAGCACCAGCAGCTTGGGGATGTCGTTGTCCAGGATGTAGGAGCCGCCGCGTTCGGCCACGGAGTGGGCGATGGCGAAACCGCGCATCTCCAGCTCGTTGGTCAGGGAACTGACCAGGATGTAGCGGGAGATCAGGGCGATGGCCACGGAGATGAACAGGACGGCCGCCAGCATGGAGAAGAGCAGTTTTTCGCGCAGCCCGATGCGGGCCAGCCGGGTGAAGGTCTTCTGGAACAGCGTCATTGCTGCGTCTCCAGTTCCCGTTTGAACTCGGCCCAGTTGGTGAACGGGATGAAGCGGCCCTCGTGCAGCTTGGTGAAATGGATGGCGTCCAGCCCCTGGCGGTCGTAGGGACCGTAGGTGATGGTCAGGCCGGGGCCGAGCTTGAAGTCCTTGATGGACTCGATGGCCCTGATGAACCCCTCGCGGGTCAGATCGCGTCCGGCCCGGCGCAGCCCTTCCACCAGGATCTCGGCGTTGAGGAAGCCCTCCAGGCCGACGAAGCTCGGGGTGTCGTCCGGGAAGTAGCGCCTGAGCAGCCGGACGTATTCGCTGGCCGAGTCGCCCTCGACCTGCGATTCCATGGGCGGGGGGACCACCTGGGACATGAAGACGTGGGCCGGGGACGACCTGCCCACGCGCCAGGCCAGTTCCTCGGCGCCGACAAAGGAGACGGTGTAGAAAATCGGGTTGTACCCCTCCTCCACGGAGAGGTTGATGAACCGGGCGCACGCGCCGTAGGTGCCGATCATGACCACGGCTTCGGCCCCGGACCGGCGGATGCGATCCAGCCCGTCCTGGACGTCCAGGGTCCCTCGGATGTAGGAGCTGCGGGCCACCGGCTCCAGGCCGTATTTCTTGAGGGCCAGCTCGGTGCCGATCAGCCCGTCGAAGCCGTAGGCGTCGTACTGGTAGAAGACCGCGATCTTGGACAGGCCGAGGTCGTTGACCATGTGGCTGACCGCGTCCATGGTCTCCTGGTAGTAGGAGGCGCGGATGTTGATCACGTAGCGGTTCACCGGCTGGCGCAGGGCGTTGGCCCCGGTGAACATGCCGATGAGCGGGACGTGGGCGTCCTCCACCAGGGGCAGGGCCTTGATGGTGGTCGGGGTGCCCACGTAGCAGAACAGGGCGAAGACCTTGCGGTTGACGATGAATTGCTGGGTGTTGGCCAGGCACTGGGGCGGGTCGTAGGAGTCGTCCAGGACCTCGATCTTGATCTGGCGGCCGTGCACGCCGCCCTGCTCGTTGACGTGGCGCAGGTAGGCGCGCGCGCCCTGGAGGGTCTGGGTGCCGAGATAACCGGCGTGGCCGGACAGGGGCAGGGAGGAGCCCAGCGTGATCTGGTCGCTGGTGACGCCGGGAACCGCGTCGTCGCCGGCCGTGGTGGCGGGCGACCCGTCGCACCCCGCGAGGAAGAGGGCCAGGCAGAGCGCGAGGCAGGGGATGAGGCTCTTCCACGGGTTGCTATGCACGGCTCGGCTCCATTTTCGGGGTCGGATTACAAGGGTCGCACCAATCCGTTACTGTCTCGGACGGTAAAACACAAGGACCCTGCATTTCCCCACAATGTAACATCGATTTCTCCTGTGAGGCCGGGGAAAAAGACCCCGGCGGCGAATGCCTGCCGGGGTCATGAAAAACTCCGATTGCCCCGTTGCCTTGCGGCGACGGACGGTGCGGCTCACGGAGGTGTTCACGCATGGAGCGTCGGGTGAATGACCCCGGCGCGGGCGAACCCGCGCCGGGGGTGTGAGTGTCGTCAGGAGCGCATGCGCTTGATCGGCCGGGCCAGGGAGGCCAGGAACTGCTTCCTGGACAGGGGGCCGCGGCGGATGTCCGAGGCGTCCGAGGACAGGGACTCGTAGTAGCTGTCCGGATCGGTCTGCACGAGGTAGATGACCCGCACGTACTCGGCGTCCACCAGTTCCGCGTTCGGGAACTTCTCGGTGGCCTTCTCCAGGCTCTTCTCCGCAAGGGCCAGCATCTCGTCCCGGTCGCCGAAGTTCATGCAGCCGGTGGGGCAGGTCTGAACGCAGGCGGGGAGCATGCCGATCTTCACGCGGTCGATGCACATGTCGCATTTGACCACGCGGCCGGTCTCCTTGTTGACCCGGGGGATGTTGTACGGACAGGCCATGCTGAAGGCATCCTTGTCCGGTTCCTTGGCGGTCAGCTCGGTGTAGACCACGGCCCCGGTCTCCTCGTCATGGACGATGGAACCCGGAACGGTCATGGCGTCCAGGCAGGGCGGCTCGACGCAGTGGCGGCACTGTTCGGGGAAGAACAGCCATTGCAGCCCGTCGTCGGTCTCCACTTCCTCGAAGCGGACCAGTTTGAGGGTGACGCCTGAGAGATCCTTGGGGTTCTGGTGGGAACCCCAGTTCTCGGTCTGCTCGGCGGGCAGCTTCTTCCATTGCTTGCAGGCAATCTGGCAACCACGGCAGGCCGTACACTTGGTCAGGTCGATGAAGAATGTTTTACTCATGTCATTCCTCCTTTACGCCTTGCGGACGTTGACCATGAAGGCCTTGGTTTCGGGAATACCCGTGTTCGGGTCGCCAACGGACGGGGTCAGGATGTTGGCGGAATCGCCGCCATCCTTGGGCCAGGTCCAGCCGAAGTGCCAGGGCAGGCCGACCTGATGGACGATGGTGCCCTGGACGGTGAACGGCTTGAGCCGCTTGGTGACGATGGCCTTGGCCCAGATGGTCCCGCGCAGGGAGTCCACCATGACCTTTTCGCCGTTCTCGATGCCGCGGAGTTCGGCCAGCTCGGGGCTCATCTCCACGAACACCTGGGGCTCGGCCTCGGTCAACCAGGTCTGGTTGCGGGTCATGACGCCGGTCTGCCAGTGCTCGGTGACGCGGTAGGTGGTGCCGACCAGGGGATACCTGGGATCGCACACGGCCTTTTCCTCGGCGTCGAAGGTCAGCGCGGTGGGGTTGTGCAGGGTCTTGGAGAACGGATGCTCCTTGACCGGGCATTCCAGAGGCTCGTAGTACTCGGGCAGCGGGCCGTCGGCGCGGCCGGGGCCGAAGAGCTGGCCGTGGCCGTGCTTGCGCATGATGAAGGCGTACTTGGTGCCGGGGGCCCAGCCGCCGTCGGGCACGTCGCCCACCCACTTCTCGCCGTTCCAGGCGATGACCGCCTTTTGCGGGTTCCAGGGCTTGCCCTGAAGGTCGACCGAGGCGCGGTTGTACAGCACGCGGCGGTTGACGGGCCAGCACCAGGAGAAGTTCGGGTACAGGCCGATGTTGGCCTGCTCCGGGGTCTGGGTCAGGTCGCGGCGCGCGGCCATGTTGCCGGCGTCGGTGTAGGAGTGGCAGTACAGCCAGTTGCCGGAGGCGGTGGAGCCGTCGGCCTGCAGGAAGGCGAAGCTCGGGACCTGCTGGCCCTTCTTGTAGAGCTTGCCCTTGATCTCGACGTCACGGGTGAAGTGACCGTTGATCAGCTTGGCCGTCTTGTGGGCATCGAACACGCCGTCGGTGGCGATGGCGTCCCAGGTCAGACGGGTGATGGGCTTCGGATAGACGCCGCCTTCCTTCTCGTACAGATGCTGGATTTCCTTCATCAGCTCGTACATCAGGTCGCCGTCGGGCTTCTGCCCGTTGGGCGCGTCCGGGCCCTTGTAGCGCCACTGCATCCAGCGGCCGGAGTTGGTGACGGACCCTTCCTTCTCGATGGACACGGCGCAGGGCAGGAAGAAGACCTCGGTCTTGATGGTCGAGGGGTCCAATCCCGGTCCTTCCCAGAACCAGCCGGTTTCGTTGGGGAAGATGTTGACGTTCACCAGCCAGTCGAGGTTGGCCATGGCCTTCCTGTTCTTTTCGGCGTTGGCGCCGGAACAGGCGGGGTTCATGCCCCAGGAGAGCAGCCCCTTGAACTGGCCCTTTTCCATCTTGTCGAACAGGGTCAGCCAGGAATATTCCATGGCCGACAGGGAGTCGAGGCGGGGCAGGAACTGGTAGGCGTCCTCCGGGGTGTCGTTCTGCCACATGGACTTGATGAGCGACGCGGAGTACTTCGGGAAGTTCTGCCACCAGTTGGCGGATTTCGGGTCGTTGGAGACCGGGGTGTTGGCCTTGTTGTACGTGGCCAGGTCGGGCTGAGAGGCCTGGGGGGTCGCCAGGTAGCCGGGGATGATGTGGTACAGCAGGCAGTGGTCGGTGGAGCCCTGGACGTTGGATTCGCCGCGCAGGGCGTTGACGCCGCCGCCGGCGATGCCGATGTTGCCCAGCAGCAGCTGGATCATGGCCATGCAGCGGATGTTCTGCACGCCGACGGTGTGCTGGGTCCAGCCCATGGCGTACATGATGGTCCCGGCCTTGTCCGCCTTGCCGGTGGCCGCGTACGTCTCGTACAGCTTGACCAGGTCGGCCTTGTTCATGCCCGAGATGGAGACGACCTTGTCCAGGTCGTACCGCGAGTAGTGCTTCTTCATGAGCTGGTACACGCAGTTGGGGTCCTGGAGGGTCGGGTCTTTTTTCGGATTGCCGTCGGCGTCCATGGCAAAGGCCCAGGTGGACTTGTCGTAGCTCCGGGTCTTCTCGTTGTAGCCCGAGAACATGCCGTCCTCGAACTTGTACTTGTCGCCGACGATGAAGGACGCGTTGGTATAGTCAACCACGTAGTCCTTGAAGATCAGGTCCTTTTCCAGGATGTATTTGATCATGCCGCCGAGGACGGCGATGTCGGCGCCCGAACGGATGCCGGCGTAGAAGTCGGCCTTGGCCGAGGTCCTGGTGAAGCGGGGGTCGACGTGGATCAGGGTTGCGCCCTTTTCCTGCGCCCTGGTCACCCACTTGAAAGAGATGGGATGGTTTTCGGCAGCGTTGCTGCCCATGATAAGAATGCAATCAGAGTTCTGGATGTCGATCCAGTGATTGGTCATCGCACCGCGTCCGAACGACTCTGCCAGAGCCGCAACAGTCGCGCTGTGTCAGATCCTAGCCTGGTGTTCCACATACACCAGGCCGAGGCTGCGGAGCATGGTCTGGTAAGCCCAGCACTCCTCGTTGTCGAGAGCGGCCGAACCGACGGAGGCGATGCCGTCGCAGCGGTTGACCACCTGGCCCTTGGCGTTTTTCTCGGTCCAGGTCTTGTCGCGGGTGTCCTTGATCCGGCGGGCGATGGTTTCGAGCGCCCAGGACAGGGAGACCTTCTTGAATTCCTTGGCGTAGGGAGCCCTGTAGAGGACGGAGTCCGGGCGGCGGTCGTTTTCGGCCAGCTGCCAGATGGACGCGCCCTTGGCGCACAGCGCGCCTTCGTTGATCGGGTGGTCCGGGTCGCCTTCAACGTTGATCGCCTTCATGTCCTTCAGGGACGTGTTGACGACCAGCCCGCAACCCACGGCACAGTAGCAGCAGATGGTGGTGGTCTGTTTGCTCCACTTGGGGTCCAGGGCTGCGGCGCGGTCGGGCAGGGGAGCCGTCTCGGCCTTGCAACCGAATCCCAACCCGCCGAAAGCCGTGGCCGTGGCCGCGACTGCGGAGAGCTTGAGGAAGTTCCTACGGTTGGTGTGCATTCTACCTCCTGGTGTTTGCGGGTCAGCGCCCGCGGATCTCGCGACCCAGGGTCACGAGCAGTTTGTAGCCGCCGACTTGAACGGCAGGCCCGAAAGCGGCGGCGACGACGTCCTGGCTGCCACCATGGCAGTGAGGAACCGGGCTCATCGACTTGGCCGCTTCACGGACCTCGGCCACGGCGAAACCCAAGCCCGCAAAGGGCATGGTTGTCTGGGCCGAAGCCGGCATAAGGTTGGTGTTCAAGCGCATTCGCGTTCCTCTCCCATTTTTTTGGTTATCCCCCTTATGAGGGAAAATGGTCAGGCGGGCAAAGAACTTGCTCTTGCAACGGTTTTTACACACGAAAAAACATGCTATTTTTAGCAGAATGGCGATATTGCTGCGTCTACTTTATGTCAATTCTGGCATAAATTGATTTCCGCCCCACGGTTTGACACCGGCTTCCCGGAGGAAAAAACAGGCGGGAAAGGGGGCGACGCGAGCTAGGGCAGGGGGGTGAAGACCAGCGGGGGAACGCCGGGAAGGGTGAGGCGGATGTCCTCCCCCTCGATGATGCCGGGAATGACCCCGCCGGCAACGGTGTGCAGCCAGATATGGCCCTCGTCGCGGCGGCTCCACTTGAACGGTATCTCGTCGGTGTCCGTGGACCAGACGCCCTTTCCGTCCTTGCCCAGCCTGAGTCGGATCTCGATCTCCCCGTTCCTCGCCGAGTAGTCCCCGGGCAGGGTGTCCCTGTCGGGGGCGCAGGCCGTGAAGGCAGGGAGCAGCATCAGGAGCAGCAGGTCGCGGCGGGTCATGTGTGTATCCTTCTGAGTTTCCCGAGGAACAGCTGATCGGTCTGGAGGACGCTGTCGAAGTAGTGCACGTGGACGGTCATGCCGATCCAGGTCAGGTCGCGGAGCACGGTCCACCAGCTGATGGGGTCCTCGAGGGTGTGGAAGCATCCGCAACTGATGGGCGCGTTGCGGAGAAGGTTGATGAAGATGGCCAGGGTGAAGACGGAGAGGAGGCCGCCGATGATCACGGTGACCGACTTGACCCGCACGCCGAGGAGCAGCATCGCCCCGCAGATGATCTCGGTCCACGGCATGACCAGGGCCATGACGTTGACCGCCCAATAGGGGATCAGGCGGTAGGAGGCGATGGTCGTGCTGAATTCGGCGGCGTAGTTGATCTTGTACATGGCCGCGTAGACGAACAGCCCGCCGAGGTAGAGGCGGAAGGCCAGGGCCAGCCAGGGGCTGGTCAGGAGGGCGCGGATCGCGGCGGTCATGGGGCCTCCTCCGGGCCGAGGCCATTCCAGGCGTCCAGCCCGCCCTTGATGAGCAGCACCCGTTCGTGGCCGAGCAGCTCCAGCTGCCTGGCCACGTCGGCGTCGTAGCGGCGGCTGATGTTCCGGCCGTAGACCAGCAGCGGCACCGCCGGGTCCAGGTCGGACAGCTTCATGGAATAGACGAACTCGAACAGGTCCTCGGGCAGGTTGACGGCGTCCGGGATGTGCCCTTGCAGGAAGAAGTCGCCGGGCCGGGCGTCGATGATCACGGCCTTGTCGTCGCGGGCCAGCCGCCTGGCCTCCGCCGCTTCGATCATGACCGGCGGCGGGGCCAGGAGAGACTTCGGCACCAGGTCTATCCCGCCCGGGCTGGACAGGTTGTAGAGGATGCCGAGGGTCGCTCCGGCCAGCAGGATCAGGCAGATGTCCAGCCAGGAGGCCCGCCAGACCCGCTCCACCTCGCCGTGCACCAGGGCCACCAGGTGCTCCTTGGCCTTGGTCTGGACGTCGATCTCCCGCTTGGCCGAGGTCAGGGCGTCCAGGGTGGTCTGGAGGTCCACGTTGCGGGCGGCCAGCTCCGAGTTCAGCTCCCGGATGAGGTCCAGCTGCCGGGCGTTGCCCAGGGTGACCATGAAATTCGCGACCAGCGAGTGCAGCAGCTGCCGGGCGTCTTCGTCCAGAAGTTCGTCGTCCCGCTCGCCGGACAGCGGGGCGCTCAGGCCGATGGCCCCCTGCCAGCCCTGGTCCAAGGTGAAGAGCACGGCCGCGTCCGCCTGGGCCGGGAGCGCCTGCCGCTCCTCGGGATCGTCCACCAGGCAGGCGTGATTGGCATGCGGGATGCGGTCCTTGAGGGCCACGAACCGCGCCAGCACGGCTCCCCGGCCCGTTTCGGAAACGAGCTCCTCCCTGACGCACGGGGCCAGCCCCCGGCAGACCGCTTCGGCCCGGCCGTGACCCGGCCCGTACAGGGCTATCCAGCCGCCCGTGAAGGACAGGGTCCCCATGAGGGAGAGCAGGAAGGCGTCGAGAATGCCCCCCGGCTCGTGGATGTCGATCATCTCCAGGGTGGTCTCGTAGAGTGCGCGGAGCTGGAGGGTGTGCCTGGAGAGGGCTTCCCTGGCCCGTTCCGATTCCCCCAGGGCGCGGTGCAGGTCGTCGTTCCTGCGGGCCAGGGAGGTGTTCAGGTCCCGGACGCACTCCATGGCCGTGGCGTTGTTCAGGGCGTGGCCCAGGACAGAGGCCAGACCGTCCAGCAGCCGGGTCTCGTCCGCGTCCAGGGGGACCCCGGCCACCTTGGGGCCGAAGCCCAGGACCGCGTGGGTCCCGGCGCCCATGCTCAGGGCGATGACCGCGGCGGTGCCCATGGGCAGGTTGGGGTCGTGGGACAGGTGCTCCCCGGCCAGGATGACCGGGCGGGACGGGTGCGCGGGCGCGGCGTCCTCGGGAAAGAACTTGTGCACCAGGTCCAGCCCGGAGGCGCGGTAGAGGTCCGCCGCCGGGGGCTGGAGGCCCAGGCTTTCGATGGTCAGCGCCCCGGCGTGGAGGAGTATCCCGAACCCGAAGGTCAGGCCGAGGGGCCCCATGGCCACGGGCAGGAAGGCGCGGAGGAGATCGGCAGGCCTGGCCGGGACGGCCAGGGCGCTGGACGCCTCGTAGAGGCTCTTCAGGTGGAAGAGCTGGCGATCCGTACCCGTCAGGGAGCCGGGCGCGTCCGGGGTGTCCTTGGGGCTGATCATTTTACCAGGTTCTGGATTTCCTGGAAAAAGGCGTTGAAGTCCGGGATGATCCCCAGGTGGGCGTAGTACACCTTGCCCTCCCGGTCCACGATCATGGTGTAGGGCGTCTTGGGTTCGGCCAGGGCCTTGTGGATCTCGAATTCGGTGTCGTGGGCCACGGGGAAGACGTAGTCCTTGGGCCGGACGTGCCGCACTTCCATGGGGGTGGCCCCGGCGGCGATGCCGAGCATGGTGATGCGGTCGTCGAGCCGGGCCTTCCTGATCCGCTTGTACAGCCGGGTCAGGGACGAGGACATCTCGCGGCAGACCGGGCAATAGACCCCCAGGATTTCGATCAGCACGTACTCGGTCTTGATGTCGGCCAGGGTGAAGACGCAGTTGTCCTTTAGTCCGAGGATGGCCGAGTCCCCCTCGACGGCGAGGGGGGCGATGGTCAGGGGGGGAAGGACCTCGCCCGCCACTGGCGGTCCGGCCAGGGCCTGGGAGCACAGGAGCGCGGCGGTCAGCAGCAGGGCCATGGTGAGGCGTTTCGTCATGGGATGGACTCCGTTCGCGGTTGACGGTCAGATGTTGGCGAGGGCTTCCTCGACGGTCACGTGGACGGGGGCCAGTTTTTCGAGCCCCGCCATTTCGATGGATTTCCGGATGCTGTCCGGGGGCTCGGCCAGGACCACGGGCGTGCCGTTGTCCCGGCAGGAGAGCAGGTGCTGGGTGAGGAGGGCCATGCCCGCGCCGTTGATGGCGGTGTTGCCCGCAAAGGAGACGATCAGCTTCGCGCTCCCTTCCAGGGCGGCGGAAAAGGCGCGGTCGAGCCGTTTTTCGGCCACGGAGTTGACGATGCCCCGCAGCTCGATCATGCCGATCCCTCCCCGACGGCTGACGGCGTAGCCGGTGTTCGTGTCGCGGGAATAGAGGATGCGCTCCTCGGCCCGTTTCAGGGCGGCGTCCATGTTGCTCTGCCGGATCGGCTTGTTGATGAAGTCCGTGGCGCCGAGGGACAGGGCCTTCAGGGCCAGGTCCATGTCGCCGTGGCCGGTGATGACGATGACCTCGGTGGCGGGGCTGCCCTCCTTGATCAGCCGGAGGACCTCCATGCCGTCCATGCCGGGCATGCGGATGTCGGTCAGGACGAGCGGAATGGCGTGTGCCCGGCACAGATCAATGCCGTCCGGGCCGTTTTCCGCAGTGAAAACCTCGTATCCATAGGCCTCAAGAAAGAGCCGGAACATGGACAGAGTGGGCCGTTCATCATCGATGACGAGAATTTTAGACGGCATGACCTACCTCGTGCGTTGGCGATTATTATGACACTACGGTAAAAAACCATTTCGTGTCCAGAGGTCGCCCGCAGACGGGGTGGTGCTAATCCGTGGAGGGAACCAGTGCGCAGAGGTAGGCGGCCAGAATCTCCGGCAGCGACTTGTCGCGGTTGTTGAAGCGGAACTCCAGCTCCTTCATGTACAGCGGGAACCGCTGGCAGGAGATGCCCCGGAACTTCTTGATGCGCACCTGGGCGTATTCCCAGAACTCGTCCCGGACCGCGTCGATGTGCGGCGGCTCGTCATAGCGCCGGATGATCTCGTAGGGCAGGGAGTCGTTGCCGCAGAACATGAGCGCGTCGTACTCCTTGTACCGGTCGGTGTAGACCAGGTTGCCGGAGCGGATGAGCTTCAGGTGGAAGTTCATGTGGAAGTGGAACAGGGTCTCGGCCTGGAACCCCGGCACCAGGTCCACGAAGACCAGCTCTTCGCGGCGCAGGATGCCGTAGACCGGGATGGTGTCCATGCGCATCTCGCGGGGGCCGCCGGTCAGCCGGTTGCCCTTGAGGTAGGAGTCCAGCCCGGTGGCCTGGCTGATGAGCTGGCGGGCGTCGAGGGCGTGGGCCAGGATGGCGAACCGGATGGCGGTCAGGGCCTTGTAGACCGTGTTGTAGGAGAGCCCCAGCTCCTCCTTCATCTGGTGCACCGAGCGCTCCTCGACAAAGAGCACGATGAGCCGCAGCCACTCGCTGGGGGTCAGGGCGCCGTTGTTGATCCAGCGCCCGGAAAAGGGCTGGAAGGTGTATTTGCAGCTGGCGCAGCGCAGCCGCTCGCCCGACAGGGAGTAAACCTTGCGGTGCCCGCACCGGGGACAGAACGGGTCGCCCAGGGGCCAGGTCCTGGCGAGCAGGTATTCCCTGGCCTTGTCGTCGTCGTGGAGCAGCGATTCGAAGTCGGCTGTTCCCGGCGCGTCCAGTATGGGCATGATGTGCGAATTCATGTGCAAGGTTTCCCGGTTCAGGGCAGGCATGGCCGCCTCCTGTCGTTAGAATCCCCATGCGGACAGTGTCGCCCGCCTGTATCCCTGCCCGGCGGCGACATAGTCGAGCGCCAGGGAGTCGAGGTCGTCCAGCACCGGGAGCGCCACGCGGTCCAGGTTCCGGAAGTCGATGGTCTTGACGTAGGTCTTGCACGAGTCGCAGACGTCCACCCGGAAGCCCGGCTCCTCGTCCACGGTGAAGAAGGTCAGCTTGGTGTGGTCGTCCTCGCCGCAGATCGGACAGGTGATCCGCTTGATCCGGTAGTCGTGGCGGCAGAACGAGCAGGTGGCGTGGCGGAATCCCTCCTTCTGCTCCAGGGAGGAGATCAGCGGCATGGACCCGCAGATGGGGCAGGTTCCCACCGGGGATACCTTCATCTCGGGCAGCTTGTCGGCCAGCATTCCGGCGGCCACCTCGATGGACGGGCCCATGGCCGCGAAGGCCAGGAAGGGCAGGGTGCGCGGTGCCTCGGGCATGCGTTCGGCCCATTCGCCGAAGAACTCGGTGTCGTCGTCCAGGAAGCGGCGGAACAGGTCGGCCGGGGTCAGGTCGCCATCGTCCAGCGCCTTGGCCACCAGTCGCGCGCCCTTGCCGAGCGGTCCCTCGACCTTGCCGACGATGCCCAGCAGCTTGACCAGCAGGTCTTCGGCCTGGGCCTGGTCAAAGGGGAAGTTCTCGCGGGCCACCAGGGAAACGCCCTGGATCGCGGCCTGGGGCGGGGTCAGCTCCGCGTCGGGCGGCAGGACCACCCGCGCCTCGGGCACTGCGGCCAGCTGGAGGTGGGAGACCTCGTCCAGCAGGTCGATGAGTTCAGCGGAGATGTAGGACTTTTTGCGCAGCTGGACGAGCTTCTTGTCGAGCCTGCGGGTTTCATCGGTGAGATTGCGTTCCATGATGTTTCCTCTGAGTGTTTTCCGTATGCGCAAAACAGTAGGGGGCGCGCAACGGACATGCCAAAGGTTTTGCACTTACTCATGATTTGACACCAATGGTGAATAAGATGCTGGAATGCAATGATAAAAATATGCAACATTATGCCTAAACAGGCATATTTTCAATAGAATAGACCAATAAATCAACCGCTTCTAAAAGGTGCGGGAAATTAAAGAAAGGGCGAGATTATAACGGGCGGGGTCAGAAACCGATGATCCGGCCGCTGTCGTTGTAGACCCAGAAGCGGTCGTCCTTGATGTTGCCGATCAGGGTGATGCCGATCTTCCGGGCCAGCTCAACCGAGAAGCTGGTGGCCACGGCCGTGGAGGCCAGCACCGGGATGCCGATGCGCGCCACCTTGAGCAGGATCTCCGAGGCGATGCGCCCGGTGGAGACGATCATCTTGTCGTCCACGGCCACGTCGTCCAGGAAGCATTGGCCGCAGATCATGTCGATGGCGTTGTGCCGCCCGATGTCCTCGCGGAAGAGGAGCATCTCGTTCGGGGTGCACAGGGAGGAGTTGTGGCAGCCGCGCGTGAGGTTGTAGAGGGTGGACCGTTCGTGCAGCTCGCGGGCCAGGGCCAGGATGTTCTCCGGCCGGACCTTGATGTCGCCGCCCACGCGCCGCTTGGAGATGGTCGCCACGTTGCGCCCGAAGTTGGTCCCCTTGCCGCAGCCGGAGGTGATGGACCGCTCCATGATCCGGTCCTTCCACGGGTCGTGGCAGGTGTCCACCTCGGCCACCAGCCGGTCGCCCTCGTCGCGCACGGTGAGGTCCGTGATCTGGGCCGGGCTGGACAGGAAGGCGTCGGACTTGAGAAAGCCCACGGCCAGGTATTCGGGATACTTGGCCGTGCACAGCAGGGTGACCACCTCGCGGCCGTTGAGGATGATGGTCAGCGGCACCTCGCGGATGGCGCTGATACGTTTGCGCGTGAACCCCTGCCGGTATTCGTGGACGTCGTATTCGTATGATTCCATGGTTTGTTTCCGCCTGTCGGGCTTCCCTCCGCATTCATCCTTACCTTCGGGTGCGGTGCGCGGGCAAGCGGGCACATTTTACCCTGACTCTCACACTGCGGGTGGGCGGAATCGCCGCTTCGGGCGGCAAGAAATATGTATCCGGACGGGGCCTGCGAACGATCATGAAGGTATGGCAATTCCCGCGCCGTCCCTTCGGGCGGCGGGTCCTCCCAACCACGTCCCGGAGGCGCGTTCGATGATTGTCCCAGCAAAACTCCCCCTGGACAGGCTCAAGCGCGTGCTGGCGCGGCTGCACGCCGACCCCGGACTCTCCCCCGCCGATCTGGGGGAGAGCCCATCGGCCCGGCGCACCCGCCTAGAGCGATTGGAGCAGGGTGGTCAGGGTGGAGCTCTGGGCCTCGTAGGTGGCGAGCCGGGCGTCGAGGGCCGCGTACTTTCGCTTCAGTGACGTCTCTAAGGCGTCGAGGCGCTTCTCCTCGTTGTATATCTGGTTGTCCAGGCTGGTGACCGACTCATCGTAGTGCTCTATGATGATGGTCAGGGAGCCGGTCTCCGCGTTGGTCACCCCGTCCAGGTTGTCGGACAGCTCGCCTATCTTGCCCTGCTTGACCCGGCAGGTGCCGTCGTACACCCCGTCCCCGGTCGTACCCACGGACAGGTAAAGACCCCTGGCGTCGCCCCCGGTGGCCAGGATGGTCCAGCCGTCCACGGCCGCCTCTTCCCCGTTGATGGTGGCCGAAACCAGCTCCCCGCCGGACACGGTGTATTCCACTTCGTATTCCCCGGCTTCGGTCACCCCGTCGATGACCGAGATGACCTGGAACCCGTCGCTGTCCGATTCCCCGGAGGCGCGGGCCGCGAACAGGGAGGCCACGGCCTCGGCGTCGTTGTCCAGGGCGTCCTCCAGCTCGTCCTCGTCCAGCAGCAGCTGGCCGTAGGTGTCCGAGTCCTCGTCCGTATCCGTATAGAAGCCGATCTGCGACAGGGCGGTGTAGTAGTCGCCGCCCTCGTCCTCGCTCCAGCTCTTGAATCCCAGGGCCGAGGACGAGAGGATGGACTTGATGTTGTTGTAGACGATGTCCAGGGCGTAGCTGTCCAGGGTGTAGGTCTCCTCGTCGGAGTCCTCCTCCTCGGTGACGCGGCCGGTCAGGATCTGGATTTCCTCGATGATCGCGTTCAGGGACTCCTGGAACTCGATGATCTTGTCGTACATGTCGTCGGTGTCGTACTCCACCGAGACCTGCAGGGTGTCGCCGTCCGTGGAGTCCTTGAGGTCGAAGGTCAGCCCCTCGACCACGTCGTCGATGGAGTTCGAGTCGCGCTCGATCCAGTCGTCCGCGCCGGGGGGGAACCCGTCCACCTTGATCTGGGAGTTTTGCCCCGCTTGGGTGTTCGTGAAACCGGCCGTCGACATCCCGGTCAGGGTGCCGGTGTCGGTCACGGAGAGGGTGTTGTCCGCGCCCGCGTCCACGCTCTTGAGGACCAGGTAAAAACCGTCGCCGTCGTCCATGACGGACGCCTCGAACTTGTCGCGGGCGTTCACCGAGCCGTTGATGGTCGAGACCAGCCCCTCCAGGGTGGTCCCGGCGGCCACGTCGATGACCACGTTCTCTCCGCCGAAGGAGACGGTCAGGGTGGTGGACTCCTCGGCCACCACCGATTCCTCGGACTCGTATGCGGTATCCATGCTCACCCAGACGTCGTTCAGGGCGAGCTGGTTGACCTCGATGGTGTGGATGCCCGGAGCGGCGTCGCCGTCCGCCTCCACCTCCACCTGGTCGTCGCTGACCGTGGCGACCATGGAGTAGAACTCGTCCGGCTCGTCCATGTCGTCGAGGACCTCGTTGAAGTCGTCGATGTCGTCGGAGAGCTGCTCCATGAGGTCGATGAGGTACTCGTATTCAGTCTTCTGTTCCTCGTAGGCATCGAGCTGGAAGCTCTCGGCGTTGATGGTCGCTTCGATGATTTCCGAGAAGTCCGTGCCGTTGCCCAGGCCGGAAAAGGAAACCTCGCCGGAGGTGGAGACCGGCTCGTAGGCGGTCACCGAGCTGGAGAGCGAGGAGACGTAACCCATGGTTTCCTCCTAGATGTAGTCGAGCAGGGACATGCTCATGATGCTGGAGGAGGTGCTGAGCACCGCCTCGTAGACGTAGTTGGCCTGCTCCAGCTCGACAACGAGCTGGGTGGCGTCGGCGTCCTCCTCGCTGCTGATGGAGTTGGCGGTCAGCTCCTTGACCAGCGACAGGGAGGTCTGGGTGTAGGTGATCTTGTTCTCCCGCGCACCCAGGTTGGCTGCGCCGGTCTCCACGGTTTCGTGGCAGTCGCCGAGGTCCTCCAGGCATTGGGCCACGCCGTCGTAGTTCCCGGTCTGCATGTAGACGATGCAGTCGGCCAGGGTCTCGAACAGGTTGGGGGAGTCGTAGGGCTGGCCCGTGGACTCGTCCACACCGCCGAAGATGGTGCTCCCCACGGTGTTCATGTCCTCGGACGTGCTTTCGGACACGGCTACGGACATGGCCCTGGACGAGCCGGTGTAGACGCACGCCTCGCGCAGGTAGAACTGCGAGCCGTTGCCGTCGTCGTCCGCGGCCGTGATCATCGTGCCGGTGGCCAGCTCCACCGTGGCGTCGCCCACGGCGAAGGCGGTGTCGCCGGCGGCCAGGGTCGCGGTGGTCCAGGTCTCGCCGTTGTCGGTGGAGTACTCGTACCCGATGGCGTCGGTCCCGATCACGCCGTCCGAGGTGAAGCGCACGGCCACGGTATCCTCGATCTCGCCTTCAAGGCTCGTGAAGTCGCTGCTGGAGAACGAGTCGTTGGTCTGGGTCACGCCCAGCCCCATGGCGTAGGCGTCGTCGCCGATGTCGTCGCCCGCGAAGAGGGAGTCGGAGCCGAGCTGGGTGTTGGCGATGGCGTACAGGGCGTCCAGATACCCCTCCATCTCCAGGGCCATCATCTGCAGCTCCTCCTCGGTGTAGGTCTCGGTGGACGCCTGCTCGGCCAATTCCAGGGCCGCAGTGATGGTCTCGCTGGCCGTGGACAGGACCTGGTCGGCGGTGCTCAGTTGTTCCAGGACGGTGGAGCAGTTGTCGATGTAGCCGGACAGGGATTTCTCGTACCCGGACAGCTCGACCACCCTGCCCATGCCCGACGGGTCGTCGGACGGGGCGTTGATCCGTTTCTGGCTGGCGTTCATGATCGTCAGTTCGGTGACGTCGTTCAGGGCCGAGTTCATCTGATTCAGGGACATGGAAAATATCTGTGCGGTGCTGATGCGCATGGCTGTCGCTCCTTGCTCAGACCAGGCCGAGGACGGTGTCCATCATTTCCTTGGTCACGCTGATGATTTGCGCGGCGGCCTGGTAGGCCTGCTGGTATTTGGTCAACTCGATGAGCTCCTCGTCCACGTTGACCTCGCTGGTCGAGGCCTGCTGCTCGTAGAGGTAGGTAGCGGAGGTCTGGGCGTAGGCTTGCTGCATCTCCGCGGCGGAGGTCGCCGCGCCCACGTCGGCGACCAGGGCGGCCGTGGCCGAGGTCAGGCTGGTTTCGGCTTCGCCCACGGTCAAGGTGGCGGTAGCCAGGGCGGCCAGCAGGGTGGCGGTCTCGTTGGAGCCGGAGGCCACCAGGCCGTCGTCGCCCACGCTGCCCGTGTTGATGTGCGAGGTGTTCGCGGTGACGTAGCTGTTCAGGGAGATGTCGCCCGCGTCGGTGCCGGTGAAGTAGGTGTTCATCCCCAGGGCGGCCATGACGTTGGCGCTGTCGCTCGCGATCTCGAACTCCACGTCCGTGTCCGCCGTGACCTGCAACTGTCCGTCGCTGGTGATCTGCGCCGTCAGCCCGTCGATGTCGTCGATCTTCTGCCGCACGGACTCCAGGGAGTCCGTGGCCGGGTCGATGTCCAGGATGGAGGTGGAGGCCACGTTGCCGTCCGCGTCGTAGGTGACGATGGTCAGCTCGCCCGCCTCGATGTTGTCCGCGAAGTACAGCCCGCTGTCGGCCAGCGGCACGGCGTCGTCCTCCACGGAGTAGGTCCCGGTCAGGCTGGTGTGGTGTTCCAGCCCCGCGCCCTGGGCGTGGACGGCGTTGGTCTCCCAAATGATCGCCTCGGCGAGGTCGTCCAGCCCTTCCAGGGTCGGGATGACCACGTCGTCCCGGACCGTGAACAGCCCGGCGATGGAGCCGCTGGAGGTGCGACCGGACACGGAATCGCCGCTGTCGTCGGTCATGGGGGTGATATTCTTGAGCGAGCCGTCCCCGGATTCCCAGTACAGGCCGGACTTGGACATGACCGCGTACCGGTCGCCCTCGGCGTGGTCGCCGCTGCCGTCTTCGAACCAGATGGTCACGCCCTCGATCTCCACGGCCCCGTCCTCGCCGTCGGCGGTGTAGAGCCGGAGGTCGCCGTTCTCGTCGGTCAGCCAGGTGTTGCCGCCGTCGGTGGAGGCCTTGAACTGGGCCGTGCCGTCCGGGCCAGAGGAGACGAA